>NZ_CP060398.1:1605884-1927061 GCF_015840915.1 Synechococcus sp. CBW1002 | reverse complement strand
CACCTTCCTCTACCTGTTCAACAAGGCCCACCTGCAGGAGTTTGGCCAGGTGCTGCAGGCCTGGATGATCAGCCAGGTCCCAAGCGGGGCAACGGGTCTGGATCAGCTGGTGTGTGATGGCAAGACCCTGCGCGGCTCTGCCGTGGAGACAGAAGACGGCAGTCACCGGTTTGTCGCCCAGGTCACGGTGTACGCCCGGGCCCTTGGCGTCGCACTGGCCCAGACGACCTATGACACCCACGAATCCAGTGAGCGTGCGGCGCTGAAAGAGCTGCTCAGCAGCCTGGATCTCGATGGCGTGTTGATCCAGGCGGATGCCCTGCACACGACGCAGGCGTTTTTCGCTGGTGCCTCTCCCAGGGGGCCGACGTGCTCCTGACCGTCAAATCGAACCAGAAGACCCTCTACCGCCAGATCGGCTGCCAGTTCCAGGGAAAGCGTCACATCCCTTTCACTGCAACAGATCACGAGAAGCGCCACGGGCGCGACACCGTCTGGGAACTGCGAGCCAGAGAGGCACCGGAGCACATCAAAGCCAACTGGCCCGGCAGCGCCTGGATCGTTGAGGTGATCACAGGCACCCTCACCCGCAAGGGCAAGCGCAAGATCAGGCACCACCTGTTCCTCACCAGCGTGCGCACCACGCCACAAGCCCTGCTGCGCCTGATCCGTCAGCGCTGGAGCATTGAGAACGAATGGCACTGGGCCCGTGACGTCCAGCTGGGTGAGGACGCTCATCGCTACGCCAACCGGATCGGGGCCCCGGTGTTCGCCTTCCTGCGAACCATCGTGATGAACTTGCTGCGGCGGGGCGGCTACCGCTCGATCCGCCAAGGCCTGCGGGAGTTGGCCTACGACATCAAGGGAATGCTGGCACTTGGCGGCGTGGCCAGCCGAGGGAGCTTGGGCTGATCACACTTTTAGGCAGCCCTGGCTGTTTGCGTTCAGGGTTCAAGGGCATCTTGATCTAACCGAGCGATACTGCTCAGCCAAGACGCTCCTACGACACCACCTGCAGTGCCTGCTGCGTGGGTGGTCCTAGTGGTGTGCACTGGCAGCCCAGCGCACCTGTGACACACCTTTCATCAGACTTGACTCCCAAATTCCTTAGCGGCTTCCTGATAAACTCAAGGCAATCTCTCTCAAGCTGAACTGCCGAAAAGCACTCCCTATCTCACCTATATCTTCACAGTGATAGAAGATTCTCCTTCCCCCAATCCCGCAAAAAAGGCTCGCAGTCTCATACCAATAATAAAGGATGGGTTCGCCATGCGTGGCGAGACCACCCTCACTTCCAAGCCAGGATTCCGCTTTGAAAATAGCTTTCAGTGGATCAAGTGGCATGGCAACACTGGCTGGCAAGATGTCAACCAAGCAAGCGATAGACAAGGCATTTAAAGAGGTGGAGATGACACTCTTATTCCAGCAACCGCCCGCAGACTGACTTTGCAGCATATGATTGAGAACTGATATCAGATGGGGGAGCTCCCTACCTACAGCAGCAAGGGCGCGTAGCACGTAATAATTCGTAAGGGCCTGCTGCTGAAACCAACGCCCTTTCCACCCAGCCGGAGACAATGGCTGTTCAAGAATATATCTCAATGCACTCTCCTTTACCTCGGAATGAGAGCTGGAAGCAAGTTTCTCAATGAAATACACAGCAAACGCATTAGCCTCAAGGGAAGGCCCAAGCCAGTATTTAGATCGACCTTGAAAAAGAGTATGAAACGCGCCATCATCGGGAGCGTAAAAAGATCTAATCAGTAGATCAACGCAGTTTCTGAGTGCGTCAGCATTCCAGCCGGAGTCTATGAGGCCGTCAATGACGAGCGCGCTATCCTCCATTGTAACCCCAAAGCCCCGGCTATACTCCCACAACCCATTACTATTCAGCTCCCACAAGTTGCGAGCAAGTTGGTTGCATCGGCTAGCCTTTAGTCTAACCCCATGAAAAGCAATGTCGCCCTCGATAAGGGTTCGGATGAAGACTGGCCTGTCATCCCGAAGCTCGTAGACATGAGCCCTAATCAAAGGTGGCAGCAATGGCATTGACGAATGTGCGTCGTGACAGGAAAAAGCAGGGGCTATGCGGATAATATATCAGAAGCAATCATTTTGCCCGCCTTAATCGCGGCGGACATTCCATAGCTAAGGGGCGAAGATGGTGTATACAGAGCCATTTCACCCGCAAACCAAAGATTATGAGCAAGCCGATAATGCTTAGGATAATAGCTCAGCCTGAGCTGTTCAGAAAGTATGGGCCCAAGTTCACGCCATCGCCGAACGGTGGCGCCAAAGAATCTCTCAACAAGACCGATTGAGCGTATTGATTCGCCAAGCTTACGCACAATCTCAACATCTGAAGAGCTCCAGAGAGAAACAGCTTGCGATCCAGTGATATAAAAGTGTAGAATGGTCTTGCCTCTACGGGTTAGAGGTATCATGGAAGACCAGATTTGGTCAGTGCTAACGATATACCGCGGAAAATCAGACGATTCGTCCACAACCATGGCGCATACCATGCCAGAGGCATAGAGCACATCACGGTAGAAACTACAGTTAGACGACTGGAAGTCTTTCAACATGCCGAGCATTTGGCTGGCCGGAGCAGTAATTGCACAGAACCGAGACTGAGTACTAAAGGTATCGGAGCCAGTCCGATACTGAACCACTGGCTGTCCGAATGGACCAGGCGAAACCTGGCTCACAAGACATCCCGTACGCACTGCGACTCGCCCCCCTAAGCTCTCCAATAGACTGTTGACAAAGCTGGTATTGGGCGCATCATTGAATAGACAAGGCCAGTCAACAAGAGAATGACCCACAATCGCTGGAGAATATAGATTAACAGACTCGGGGTGAATAACCCTATGGAATGCATCAATCTGACTTTTCATATGTGCAGAGAACCGGCTCAGATCTCCAAACGACTGATTTTGAATTCGAAGCTTCCCATTTAAAAGGGATATATATGGATTGGTAAAAGATGCCAACAGATCAAAATCAGGCGTTAAGCCTCCGTTGGCACTGCGGAGAACCTCAAGCGGATCGCTACCAAGATAGAGAACGCCATTCTCATACAAACCAAGCGGCTTAGCAAGTGGGATAGAATCAGAATCTGAAAGTCTGGCTGATTTGAAAGGGAAGATGGCTCCGAGTTCAGCGAACACCCCATCTAGCTGATGCGAGCAAACTCGTCCTCCAACATAGTCTTCCGCTTCAAGAATCAGGATTGAATGATTTGGCAAAGAGGAAGCAAGACTTAATCCGGACAAGCCGGCTCCTACAATAATTAAGTCATATTGACCAGCTTCAATTGCAGACATCAAGAGCTACTTCTTGGCAGACCTAGGAGTGGTGCGCAAAAAATCATATTCGTCATCGGAGACATTCCTGAACAGATCAACATTTTCTATTTCTTCAGTAACTTTGGTGTCATCAAGGGAGAAGAATGCATCTTCAATCTTGCTCTTCAGGTCGCTGGGAAGCGTGCTGTCGATGACCCAGGCATCATTTGGAATACGCCTTGAGTTGCCAATAACAACTAGATCAGAAAAAAGCGTAGGACTAGCGGCTAGAATCTTGGGAAGAAAACGCGAAGAGACTGGGCCAATATCGGCCTTATTGGATGCCAAGGCATTAAGAATGGCTTTATGATTATCAAGCCTAACGACCGTATAGTCAACTCCCGCTGAAAGGCCTAGAGAAGCCAATTCTCGGTTGATAAGGACAGACTGAGATGCCGACAGAGGATCCCCAAGTGCAACTCTCTTGCCGCGGGCGTCTGATAGCTCTTTGATATTAGAGTCAGCGCGAGCTATGAAGACGGAGTAATAGTAGGGTAGACCCTTAGAGCTCTCGCCCGCAAATAGCTTGTAGCCCGAATTAACCGGAAGAGTGGCATAAGCATAGGGGCCAAGCTTCGCCATTGCATATTTATGGATTTTAATGCTGTTCATGCCCGCTTGATAGGAGGGCATGACCTCAACCTTTACATTGCGAGATAGACTTTGAGACAGGTAGTCTGCCAGCGGCTTAAATTGGCGCTCTGTTTCAGTCAGTCCACCAGCACCTTGAATTCCCAAAATCAGATCTTTTTGCTGGCTGGACGTAGTGCATGCTGCTAGCGAAAGCCATGCGGTGATAGACAGCGCTGCAGATAAACACCGAGGTATACGTAGGGCTGATCTTTGCATAATGCTTTGACTTTAGCCTTGTGATCCAGTTGAACCACAGAAATTTACAAAATTGTAGCACCTCACTTAGCTGGACCAAAAGCTGACTGTCATGAGCGCCTCGGGAGGCCGTTCCCCGAGGCAACTCAACATTGCCCAGTGCAACCACTGTAGATTCATACAAAGAATTCAAGCCTTGCGCGTGAGTCTCTCGGGCACGAAGGTGTTCAGACTTGATCTCTTTCTCCAGTTCCTTCTCAACCCTGAGCATCCGCTCGTGACTATCGCCTTGTGCTTGGAGGCACTTGGCCTGCACCATCCCAGCCTTCTGGCACAGCCGCAGGATCTGAATGAACTGGCCCTTGAGGGCATCAAGGTTGCAGCGCCGGAATTCACTGATACGGCTGTGATCAGGTTGCTGATGACCGGTCAGCACGCGAAACGCCAGATCCTCGCAGCAGGCACGCTCGATCTTGCGGGAGGAGACGATGCCCACGCAGTAGGCGTAAAGCAAAAGCATCGTCAACCGCTGCGCGGAAGCCTGTGGCTACATCCCGCAGATCAAAGCCCTTCTCTCCGCGGGGATCCTTGGCCTGAGCGGGGATCAGGATCGCCGAGAGATCGAGCTCATCGACCAGATCGAGCAGGAAATACACCTGGTGGTCATCCGAGAGCCAGTCACTCGGTGATGGCGGCAGCAAGGTGGCCTGCTCCGGCTGGCAGGGGCGCAAGGATTTGGGCTTCTTAATGCCCTATTTTCTCACCCAGATCCATTGCAGTCACTGGGATCTGGGCAGATTTAGGAGCGTTTGTGGAGAGTGCAGACGGTGATCTCTGCGCGACGGGCTCCTAGGAGGCGTGCGAGCGGCCACGAGCACGGATTGAGCTCACTTTTAGGTATGTTGACACCAAGCAGACGGGAAGTCAGCGTTGGATCAGGCCTGTGTTGACAAGGGAGGGGCTTCATCCGCATAATGAGAGATAGTCACACCCTCGATCTCAGGACGCATTGGATAGCATATTTTCCAAGGAAGCTCTCGATGCTCGTCGATCGACTCCCATTTCACGACCGGCCTCATTACTGCTGCTTCCTACGCGCTTGGTGATTGGAACACTTTTTACCGCGGCCTTTCTTGCAACAGCCTGGGCAGCCGTTGCACCCATTCCGATTAGAGTTCCCGCAAGCGGGATCATTCTTGATGTCAATCAAAACATCCCAGTCTCCACAAACTCCTCCGGAAGAGTTATTCTCTTTAGCCCTGAAATTATTACATTGCGCCAAACTGTTGACCGAGAAATAATCTCATTCTATTTTCAGCGGATATCTCAATTGCCGAGCACAGAGCAGATGATCCAGCTGGCCAACGCCCTCCTCGAAGACTCGACAGACCAAAGCTTTAGAAAGTACGCGGCATTAACTAGTACAACGTCATTAGCGGAAACGATTGGCACATCCGGCTTCGCAGTCAAAGAACACCAGATTCTGGGACTTATTATTAACGAGACTGAACGCGCCGACCTGCGCACGAGCGTTGGCAGAACCTATTCAGGCCTTAACGAGATTCGAGCAGCCCGCAGAGCCGCACTCACTGATATAGAGATGTATCAAAAAGAGTTGCGCCTCAAGAGTGATTTAGTTTCGTCATACGAGGGATTATTGACGCAAGGTGCCTCAGACAACCAGCAAGTGCTTTCTGCCAAATCTGCAGCCGCGCAGACTGCCACTCAAATAACTAATCTTAAGTCCCGCCTTGCGGAGTTAGAAGCCAAAGAAAAATCGGCACAGGCTGAATTGTTCACAACACTGAAAGGATTTATCAATAAGCACTATATCATTTCCCCGGCCGAAGGGTATGTCGTTAGTCTTGACTTGGGAACTCAGCAACTTGTAGAGGCAGGCACAACTGTAATGTCCATTTCCTCCGTCCCCCCAAGCCAGCTTCCCGATCAAGTCATCGGCTTTGTTGATGATAATTACTCAAGCCTTGTCCGGACAGGCATGAAAGTCGTCGCCACACCACAAGGGGT
Organism: Synechococcus sp. CBW1002; assembly: GCF_015840915.1. Taxonomy (NCBI): domain Bacteria; kingdom Bacillati; phylum Cyanobacteriota; class Cyanophyceae; order Synechococcales; family Synechococcaceae; genus Synechococcus; species Synechococcus sp. CBW1002. Next base: position 1,920,858 of record NZ_CP060398.1, on the reverse strand, counting down.
AGACAAGTCTCAATACGGAGGGATTAAGGGATACATCACGCAGGTCTTGCCTTACTCAAAAGATCGCGAGACCATCGCCAAACTAAGTGGCCTACAGTCTGCAGTGGGTGCGGCATCAAATTCCGATCAAACTCCTACTGTTATACTAATGGCCCTAGAGAAAGTTGGTGCAGACAATCAATACAGATGGACGGGTAATAGCAGCCCCGACGCCGCCCCAAGAGTTGGGGTTCAACTTGACATTAGTATAGCTGTCGACACCCAAACTCCGCTGCAGATTGCAATACCGTATTTCAAGAAGTATACAGGACTTGAAGGCCCCACGACCTTCCCAGGAAATCAATAGATGAAGTACGTCAAGCCGGTTTTACAGTATGACGTGGTTGAGTGTGGCGCTGCCTCGCTCTCTGCAATTCTTGCTTACTATGGAAAGTACAAGAGTATTTCGGAATTGCGAGATGTCTGCGGCGTCTCCAGAGATGGCTCTAATGCACTCAATCTCCTGAAGGCGGCCCGTACACAAGGCATGGAGGCGAGGGGCTTTCGAATTCCCGCTGATCAACTAACCGATGATAAACTGCCTTGCATTATCTTTTGGAACTTTAATCATTTTCTTATCCTCGAAGGCTTCAAGAATGGGCGCGCTTATCTGTCCGATCCGTCACAGGGTCGTTGGTCCTTGCCAGCCTCTGAATTTCTTAAATTCTATACCGGTGTAGCTCTTGTAATCAAACCCGGCCCAGAATTCAAGAAGAGTGGAGCGCCTACTAATCTCTTGAAAGAGATATTCAGGGTACCTTTTTACTATCCCAAGATTACTCTAGTAAATCTAGCGATAGGAGTAATAGGAATTGTCCCAACGCTATTCCTCTCGTCATCTACGTCCGAATTTGTCAACTCTTTCCTAAGCAAGCAGCGTGCATACTATGGAATGCCAATTGTCATTCTTATCTTATTGGCCATTATCTTTATCTTTGCTTCCTCCAATATTAGCTCGGCAATTGCTCGCCGTTTGCAATTTAACCTGAGCAGGCGCTATAGCGCCGCTATTTTTTCAAAGCTTTTCGAGGCCAATTATAAATTCATAGCTCAGCGCTCTGCATCCGAGCTATCAAGTCGAATGACGCTAGGATTGGTTTATTCTCAGAGCGTTATCAGCATTATATACTCTTATGGAACAACATTGCTTCAAGCTGCAATTGTTTTATTTGCAGTCTTTCTTATCTCTTGGCCCTTAACTCTATTGACCTTGTTTGGTACCATGCTGAACATGTACTTTACCAATAGGCAAATTGCAGGAACTGCAGACGACAATAAGAAGCTCGCCATGGATCAAGGACTTCTCTATTCCAAGGGATTGCTTTCTATCGTTGATATAGAAACAGTTAAGTCTACCGGGATGGAGTCGTCTTCTCTTAATTCATGGATGGACTACTTTGTCCCCGTTAATCAGACTTCTCAAGAACTAGGGATCAAGCAAACAAATCTTTCCACCCTGAGCTTTGCTAGCACGTTATTTCTCGATATTGGCTCAATTTTACTGGGTGGATACTTAATACTCGTCGGTGAGTTTACTGTTGGTGGACTATTAGCATTTCAATTCCTTAGCAGTATTTTGCAAGCTCCAATCACAGCCTTGGTACAATTAGGTCCAGCCATGCAAAGCCTTGAGGGTGTGATTGGAAGGGTCCAAGACATTAACGGATCTGACAAGGACCCCAACGTGCGTTCCCTTGTAGCAAATTTAGATTCAACATTTGGGATACTTCCACAGGATTCCTCTTTGGAGATCCGTAATATTAATTTTAAATTTAGCCTCTATGAAGATTATTTTTTTAAAGATTTATCTATGATTATTCCTGAAAAGTCGCATACAACAATTGTTGGCCCGAGTGGATCAGGTAAGTCGACGCTCTTAAAGATAATTTCTGGCTTGATTGAGCCTGAATCAGGCAATATCTATGTTGGCAAGCTGAAGATTCAAGAGATTGATACAGATTACTTTCGCAAGTTTCTTGGCTACATACCTCAAGACGTTATGCTATTTGATACTGACTTTTATGATAATATTGCTCTCTGGGATACGCGCATACCAAAGGAGCAGATTTACTCCTCATGTCAAGATGCTGAGATTGAATCCAAAATATTAGAGTATGCTGAATCTTATTCAAAGCGTCTTGGTTCCTTCGGGTCAATCTTAAGTGGAGGCCAGAAGCAGAGGCTGACAATAGCTAGATCTCTTGCCAGAAATCCCAGCATTTTGATTCTTGATGAGGCTACGAGTGCACTCGACGATGCAACCGAACAAGCTGTCCTTAACAACATAAGATCTCGTCAGATTACAACAATTACAGTGGCTCACAGGCTATACTCAGCCCTTAGTAGTGACTATGTTTATGTTATGGATGGCGGAAAAGTTATTGAATCTGGTCCCCCTTCTAAACTTCTACAAATGAACGGAGCCTTTAACAAAATGGTAGAGCTTGAGAAGGTAAGCCAATGATCAATAACAGCATGAATGACAATAACGACTCCTTTTCTCAATCAAGGATTCAAACATTGCAGGCCATTTTAGACTGCACCGATGATCCATCGTTACTTGATCAGTCCTTGCCAGAGCGAACCAATATTGATGCCTATGATGCCCTTGCTTTTATCCACTCTTTACTTGCAATAGATACTACCCTTCGCCTCGTCAAGGATACCAGTCTTGTAGATTTATATGAGTATAACCAGATCCATTTGCGTCGAACATCCATTGATACGATTGGGGTATCAATAGCCGATCCTCCCACCTTGCCTACTCTCGTCATTCGGGATGATGGCTCCCATGTCGTATTCTTTACACGCAAAGGAAAAAGCTACACCTACAATCCATATGATGGCGCCATAGCAAAAAATCCTGATCCCAATATCCTAAGAAAGCCAAATAAGATCTTTGAGGCATATTCGCACTTTCCGAGTAGTGTTACATCTCCATTTTCATTACTCAAATACGCGTTCCGAACAGATACTATTAAATTGCTCGTTATCGTATTTGCCTCGCTCTTGGTGGCCATACTTGGATTAGCGGTACCATGGATTACCAGCTTTCTAGTGCAGACGGTCATCCCTTCGTCAAGCCTTTCGCTTTTAATTCAAAGCATTATACCAGCGACTCTTATCATTATTAGTTCGGCAATATGTAGACATTTTCAGTCGCTTTCTCTCTTGGCCATTGAGTTTAGCGTCAATACCAAATTGCAGACTGCCGTGTGGACCAAGGTACTTAAGTTACCTTTTAAATTCTTTCAAAAATATACGGCAGCTGACTTAATGATGCGCGTATCATCTATATCGACAATCAGGCAACTTCTTGGGAACCAAGTACTACTGGCCCTGCTTACGCTAGTATTTTCGGCTGTCTACTTTGTATTGATGTTTACATATGATCGAAATCTAGCTTTTGTTGCAGCAGGAGTGACCCTTGTAAGCATTGTAGTTACTGTATTTTTAATTCATAGGCAATCACTTCTACAGCTACCCAAGGCTAAAGCCTATGCAGATATGGCCGACTTTTCGTACCAAACAATATTTGGAATGCCTCAGATCCGCTCCACAGGAAGTGAGCCCTTTGTTTTCAAAGAGTGGACAAGTAAGATTTCATTGGCAACCAATCTTGATCGTCGAATCATGTACTGGAGTGGCTTATTAAGCAGCTTTAACTCGATTTGGAATCCTCTAGGAACACTTGCAATTTATTTTTATTTAGTCTATAATTTTATACTCTCACCAGGCCAAGCCGATCCCAAGCAACTTGTCCAGTCTATCATTATCTTTGTTCCTTTTTACAGTGCTTATGTGGCATTCAATTCTCAGCTGCATTCAGCTGTAAGCAGCCTCTCTAGCGTCGCGTCTCAGGCGGTGGTTGAATGGGATCGCGCTAAGCCAGTCATTTTTGCTCAAGAAGAACAAGGTTATTCTCCTTCTGCAGTGATGGCTAATATCAAGGGGGCAATATCTTTCAACAATGTTTCATTTATCTATGAAAACGATAGTGACTTTCTATTTAAAGAGTTGTCTTTTTCTGTGCAGCCGGGCAGTTTTACGGCCATAACCGGGAAAAGTGGTTGCGGTAAGACAACTATACTCAAATTGCTTCTTGGCCTGTACGAGCCATGGTCGGGCTCCATCGCAATTGATGGGACTCCGTTGTCTAAGCTGAACATTAAATACTATCGTCAGCAAGTTGGAGTCGTCATTCAATCAACAAGACTTCCGCCGGGAAGCATTTTCGAAATTGTTAGTGCTGGTAAATATTATACAGAAGAAGAAGTGTGGCATGCTTTGAAACAGGCAGCTATTGATGAGAGGATTCAAAAACTGCCAATGGGGCTTGATACAATCATAACCGAAGTTGGTTCCAGTATATCTGGTGGCGAGCGTCAAAGGCTAGGGATAGCCCGAGCTCTTATTTCAAAGCCTAAGGTCTTGTTGTTAGATGAAGCCACGAGCGCTTTGGATGCCATGTCTCAGGAAGTCGTTAGCAAGAATATTAGGGATGCAGGTTGTACCCGAATTGTGGTAGCTCATCGGCTTTCAACCATTCAAGAAGCAGATCAGATCCTTTACATCGAAGATCATCGCCTTAAGGCAACTGGATCCTTCCATGAACTAGTCGCGCAGGGGCTCTTGACTGACAGTCTTACAAGCTACACCAGTTAGAGTGCAGTCTTGTCATTAAGCACGAAGACACCAGCGTCCGAGCTCACAATACTCGGGCGCGTCCCCTTCTGCCAGGAAACGTTGCCACCTCTCCATCCCGACCATTCTTTCCACAAGTAGGGACTCCTGAAAAATCCAGATCCATTGCGCCGCAGCTGGTCTCAAGCATGAGAAACCGCTAAAGTGGCCGTGAATCAGGCAATCCGTGATTGCCTTTACTCCTGATCGCTCCATATGTACCGGAGGCACAATAACGGTCAGATCTCAATCAAGGAGTTCCACCTGCCATTTGGCGGCACACTTGATCCCGAGAATCGCTGGGTTCAACTGGAGGGGCTGATCCCATGGGGTGAGCTGGAAGAAACCTATGCCCCTCAATTCAGCGCCACAATTGGCGCTCCAGCCAAATCAGTGAGAATGGCCTTTGGTGCTCTCTACATCAAACAGAAGTTAGGGCTCACCGACGAAGAGACAGTCCATCAGATCAGAGAGAACGCCTATATTCAGTTCTTTCTCGGCTTTGCGGGCTACACAGCCAAGGCACCGTTTGATGCCTCGATGATGGTGCACTTTCGCAAGCGTTTCTCTGACGAGGATCTGCGCCTTATCAACGAGCTGGTGGTGCAGCGCGGCAAAGAGATCCTTCTGGAAGCACTTGCTCAGGCAGCAGACGATGACGACCATGATGATCGTGATTCCAGTGGAGGAGGCGCTCAGCTAGAACTTGATGCGTTGATCAAGCCTGCTGACTGGCCAGAAGGAAAGAATTGGGGCACTCTCACGATTGATGCCAGTTGCACTCCAGCCGACATCACCTATCCCAGAGACCTCAAGCTCCTCAACGAGGCTCGCACAACGACCGAGCGAGTCATTGATGATCTGTGCAGTCAGTCATCGGGATTCAGGAGACATCGACCTCGCTACGACCGTGGCCTTGCTCGTGCTCATTTCCTGAGAGTGGCGAAGCAAAAACGACCACGTCGCCGCAAAGTGAAGGCTGCCATTAAACATCAGCTTGGCTATGTGCGGCAGAATCTCAAGGCCATTGATGCTCTGATCGGCTGCGGGGCAAGGCTTTCCGAGCTTAAGAGGCATTGGTGGCAGAAGTTGTTGGCCTGCAGCGAGTTGGAGCGGCAACAGGGCCTTCTGCTCGCCTCTCAGACCAACAGCATTCCAGACCGCCTAGTGAATCTTGTGCAGACCCATATCCGCCCAATGGTGCGAGGCAAAGCACGTGCTGCGGTGGAGTTTGGAGCCAAAGTCAGTGTTTCGGTTCAAAACGGCTTTCCGTTCCTGCACCGCATAAGCTGGAACCCCTACAACGAAGGAGAAGACCTGATCGCTCAGGCGGAAAAATACAAGCTGGATACAGGATCTTACCCAGAGCGCATCTGCGCCGACCGGATTTATATCACGGCCAAGAATAGGCATTTCTGCACGAGGAACGGTATTCGCCTCTCCGGCAAGCGATTGGGTCGCCCGCCCAAGGATCCTGATGTCACCACTGCACACAAGCACCAGCTCCGATCTGATCAAGCTCGACGCAATGAAGTGGAAGGCGTCTTTGGCTCTGGAAAGCGCAAGTATTCCCTGGATCTGATCATGGCTCGTCTACCAGCTGGTGCCGAATCCTCCATCTCGATGGCCTTTGTCGTGATGTGCGCGGAAAAGGTCTTGAGGCTGCTGCGCCTCCTTTTTGTCCTTCTTTTTGGGTGGATCTACAGCTTTTTTATGGCCTGGTCAGCGATCAGAGCGCCTGAGGGCATCTGCAGGCCAGGCTTTTGAGATCTGGCCGACTTGATGTCACCGCGCTTGCCAGCCTGATTAACGCGAAGCAAACGGACGAATCCGGCGCCGATGGGCCGAGAATCTTTTTCAGGAGTCCCCAAGTAGGCTCTTGATTAGGTAGCAAGCTCCGTCAGAGCCCTTCCAGCGCGTAGACTGATACACATGTACCCGTCGGGATCGCTATGGCCATGAATCGGATCCAGTTCCAGCCGAGTCTTTCTCTGCCTCAGTTCATAGAGCTCTACGGCACAGAGGAGAAGTGTGAGGCCGCACTTGAGCAAGCGCGCTGGCCAGATGGCTTTCGTTGCCCACGTTGTCACACTCAGGAGCATGGGATCATCCATGGCCGGCGCCACAAGCGCTACCAGTGCCGGAACTGCCGCCATCAGGCCACCCTCACGGCCGGTACCATCATGGAGGCGACCAAGTTACCCCTGACGACCTGGTTCCTCGCTTTCTATTTGGTGGGACAGGCCAAGACCGGCATTTCCTCCCTCGCCCTGATGCGCCATCTCGGAGTGAACTACCGCACCGCGTGGCTGGTTCACAACAAGATCATGCAGGCGATGAGCGAGCGGGAGGAGGCCTATGTCCTGCGGGGAAAGGTGCAAGTGGATGATGCCTACCTTGGGGGAGAACGACGTGGTGGCAAGACAGGTCGAGGATCGGAAAACAAGGTCCCCATCGTTGCCGCCGTCTCCCTTGATGACACTGGCTGCCCGGTTCATGTGAAGCTTTCAACAGTCCCGACGTTCTCGTTTGCAGCTATCGCTGACTGGGCCCAGGATTCATTGGCGATAGGGTGTGAAGTGGTATCTGATGGACTGGCTTGCTTCCGAGCCGTGGCAGAAGTCGGTTGCTTCCATCACCCTGTGGTAGTGAACGGACGCCATCCCAACCCCCTGCGTCAGGAAAGAAGTCCGCTCGGTCTGACCCATCCACTAGGGGGCCAAACCGAGGACCATGAAACCGATTTATGACCAGGCCGTGCGGGCTGAGATCCGCAATCGCATGAGCCCGCCCAACCGAGAGAGCGTGGCCGAGATCGCTCGCTCCACCGGCATCACTACCCAGACCCTCTACAACTGGCGCAGTCAGTGGCAGAAAGAGGGCCAGCTGGTGCCGGCCACCAGCAAGCCGCCGGAGCAGTGGGGCGCATCCGACAAACTGGCCGCCGTGATCCAGGCCGCAGGCCTCAGCGGCCCCGATCTCGGCGCTTACTGCCGTGAGCGGGGCCTCTACCCCAAACAGCTTGCCCGCTGGCGCCAGGCCGCTGAGGATGCCAATGGCCCCAGCGCGCCGACCATGACCGACCACAGGGATCTACAGCGCAAAAACCAGGAGCAGGCACGCCAGATCCGGCGCCTTGAACGTGAGTTGCAGAAGAAGGAAAAAGCTCTTTCGGAGGCGGCAACATTGCTGATGCTGTCAAAAAAGCTCGATCAGCTTTGGCTGCAAGAAGAGGAGTCCTGATTCCGTCAGAGCAGAGAAATAAAGCCATGGACTTTCTCCATGAAGGCCTCAATGCAGGAGCTTCCATCAAGGCTGTTGCTGATCTGATCGGCATCTGTTCACGCACTCTGCGGCGCTGGGGGCTTGATATCAGCGGCCAGGGATTCAGTGTGGACCGCCGCAAGGGTGCCCCACGTGAAGTGGCTCACAGATTCACGGCAAAAGAGCGGCAGCGGGTGATTGACTCCGTCAATGATCCGCGCTTTGCCGATCTTGCGCCTGCTCAGATCGTGGCCATTCTTGCTGAGGAGAGAATGTATGTGGGTTCAGAGTCGACGATCTATCGCATCATGCGGCAGGAAGGCCTGCTGAATCATCGTGGCAGGGCCCGCTCTCCCCGCGAGCCAAGACCAGTCCCGGTGCTGGAGGCAACAGGAGTTTACCAAGTGCTGGCCTGGGATATCACCCTGTTGCCCGGCCATGTCAAGGGTCAATTCTACTACCTCTACATGGTGATGGATGTGTGGAGCCGCCGCATCCTTGGAGTGGAAGTGCATGAGCGCGAATGCAGCGTGCTCGCCAGCGCATTCTTTGATCGCGTCTGCCGCGATGAAGGAATCAACAAGGAGACTGCTGCGGTCCTGCACTCGGACAATGGCGCCCCCATGCGCTCATTCGCCTTGGCGGCCAAGATGGCGGAGCTGGGTGTTTCGCTCTCGTTCTCCAGGCCGCGCGTCAGCAACGACAACGCCTACGCTGAATCATGGTTCCGTACCATGAAGTACCACCAGAGTTATCCGCTACGGCGCTTCCGGGAACTGCTCTCGGTAAAAGCCTGGGTGGATGGCTTTGTCGAGTGGTACAACGCTGAGCACCGGCACAGCGGCATCAAGTACGTGACGCCCAATCAGCGGCACTACGGCCAGGCCGATGGGATCTGTGCCATCCGGCAGAAGACCTACGAAGAAGCTCGGCAGAAGAATCCGCAGCGCTGGAGTCGTCACATCCGTGACTGGAGCCAGCCACAGGTTGTGAGCATCAACCATCCCCGTCCGCAGCAACCTATCGCTACTTGACCCTCAACAATCCAGGCCCCCGTGGCTGTCCGATGGCGCCCCTCGGTGGGCGCCATCGGACACAGCCGCGAACAGGGGCCGGACGCCCCAACCCCGACCAAAGACAGCCATCGATGACAACGACACCCCGGCCACGGCGACCCTGAACCTCAACCCGCAGTACACTCAAGTTCGGTGCTCAGCTCAGCACCCCGAGCGGACAACTTCCCTGATAGGTCCCGCAATGAGCTGCCTGAATTCCACTGGATCAACACGATACTCAGCAACCTGAAAACCAGCTTCAGCGGCACGTTTCACGCCTTGCGATTCGATAAGTACGCCGACCGCTACCTGGGCGCCTTCACTTACCGCTTCAACCGGCGCTTCAATCTTTCGGCGATGACGGACCGGGTGGTTCATGCCGTCTGTATCTGCACCGCACGTCCCGAGCGTCACCTCAGGAATGCGGAGCTTGCTACCTAATCAAGAGTAGGCTTGATGGAGTGGTTCGATGCGTCGTTACAGCGAGGCCGTCAAGGCTGATCTGAGAAGGCGGATGACCCGCCGCAACGCCAGAGCGTGGCCCGGATTTCAGAAGAACTGGGCAGCCACGTGATCACCCTCTACAAATGGAGGAAGACCTGGCGGTTGCAGGGGGAGGTGGTGCCGGCATCCGAGAAGGATCCTGAGGGCTGGGGCGTCGCCACCGACAAGTTCACGGTGGTGCTGGAGACGGCAGGGCTGTAGCCGTAGGCCTGCGAAGCAGTACGCCACCGCGCTCAGTGCCTACTGCCGGGAGCGAGGGCTGTACCCTGAGCAGGTTAACCCTTGGCGGCAGGCAGCCCAGGATGCCAATGCCAAGCCGGTGCTGACGATGGCTGAGCAGAAGGAGCTCGAAAGGCTCCAGGACCAGCGGGAGATCAAGGCCCTCTAGTGTGCCGTCCCGGAGATTTGCAAGCAAAGTCGCTGGAGCTTCTCCAGGATTGAATCTGCTGTGGCCGTCCAGTTGAACGGGGCTTTGGTCTTGTTGTAGGCCGCCACGAACTGCTCGATCTTGGCGATCAGCTCCTACCGCTTCGCGGAAGCCTGCGGCTAGTGTCCCGTCCTGGAGATTTGTGAGCAAAGTCGCTGGAGCTTCTCCAGGATCGAGTCGGCGGTTGCCGTCCAGTTGAACGGGGCCTTGGTCTTGTTGTAGGCCGCCACGAACTGCTCGATCTTGGCGATCAGCTCTTTGACGCTGGAGAAGCTGCCGCGCCGGATCGCCCGCTGGGTGATGATCCCGAACCAGCGCTCCACCTGGTTCAGCCAGGAGGCGTAGGTGGGTGTGTAGTGCACGTGGAAGCGGGGCCGTTGTGCCAGCCAGGCACGGACCTTGGCGTGCTTATGCGTGCAGTAGTTGTCCACGATCAGGTGGACATCAAGGTCCTCGGGGACGGACGTCTCGATCTGCCGCAGGAAGCCCAGGAACTCCTGATGCCGGTGCCGGGGCTTGCACTGGCTGATCACCTCACCGGTGGCCACGTCCAAGGCGGCGAACAGGGTGGTGGTGCCGTGGCGGATGTAGTCATGGGTGACGCCCTCGACGTAACCGAGGCCCATGGGCAGCAGCGGCTGAGTCCTGTCCAGGGCCTGGATCTGCGTCTTCTCGTCGACGCAGAGCACCATCGCCTTATCCGGAGGATTCAGATAGAGGCCGACGATGCCCCTGACCTTCTCGACAAAGAAAGGATCCGTCGACAACTTGAATGTCTTCTGGCGGTGCGGCTGCACCGAGAAGATCTGCAGCCAGCGGTGAACGGTGGTCTTGGAGACGCCAGTGGCAGCCGCGAGTGAGCGCGCGGACCACTGGGTACTGCCGTCGGTGGGTTTGGTCTGCAGGGCCCGGTTGATCACCTCAGCCACCTTGTCGTCTTCATAGGTGCGGGGCCGGCCAGGCCTGAGCTCGTCATGGAGGCCTTCCAAGCCCAGCTCCAGGTACCGTTTGCGCCACTTGCCAACGGTCATGCCCGTCAGTCCCATTCGTTTGGCGATCGCCGTATTGGTTTCGCCTGCTCCGCAGGCCAGGACGATCTGGGCTCGCTGCACGATCGAATGCGGCAGCGACCGGGAATTCGCAAGGGCCCGCAACTGCTGAACTTCGTCCTCGCTGAGGACCAGCGGAGGCATCGGACGACCAAGCGCCACAGGGCACCTCGGGTGACACTCCTGTTTCTAGCTGTTATTTGCAGGACGGCACACTAGCCGAAGACTGCTCCGAAGGAGTAGGAGGAGCTGCAGCGCAAGGAGAAGGCTCTAGCGGAGGCAGCAGCAGGCATTGGCTTACAACAAAAAAGGCCGCCCAAATGGCGGCCAAAAATGATAGCTTTCCTAAAATTTGCCAGCAGAAAGCGGGCAAGGTCTTCGGGATTACTTAATAAGAATCGCAGTGGCTGCCATTGCTGCTGGTACAGCTACACCAGCACCAACAACTCCACCCGCCCACGCGAGGCCTGAATCTACTCCCTCATTTCCAGACCAAGACCCTCCTGCTACGCCAGCAAGATCTGCATCTGACAATTCAGATGTAATTGCCGCAGTTCCTTTGATGACCTCTTCTGGCGTCACACTAATTCCATGCTGGAGAGCAAGAGCGCAAATGCCATCAATGGATTCTGAAGTCTTTATCGCCTCCGCCAATGTTGTATCTGTTTGGCAAGCGTCAACAAGCTGCTGGAAAGACATTGTTTTAGGTAGCTGATTGGATACTAAGTACTAAGTGGATTAAAATTTATTTTACCATCATGCCGAAGGATATAACGCCGCTCACTACCGCTCTATCATTGTCATCACTGTTCGTCCAAGCCCCACCAGCAACGGACGCAAGCGCTGCATCATCGAGCTCCGTAACCGATTCTGAAGCGTAGCGAATCAAATCGCCACTTGTAACGGTGACGCCTTTCTGTGACAGATAAACCACAATTTCATCAGGAGTACCGAGCTTGCCGATGTCTTCAAGATAAGTGGGATTTTCGGCGAATATCTTGGAAAGCTGTTCTTGGTCCATGGTCTTAGCCTTGGTGCCCAACAACCCTACGGTACTACAAGCCTTTGCATCCGCACGGTCCCTTGCGTTATGTAAAGATCGCGCATCCAATCAATACGACTGGGGCCACCTCAGCGCACCATCGCCGCCACGTTGCCGCCATCGACGGTAAGCACGGCGCCGGTGGTGCGGCCCAGCTGGGCCAGGGCCACGAAGGCATCGGCCACATCAGCAGCGCGGACCTCCTCGCCCAGCAGATTGCCGGCCATGTAGACGTCTTCGCTGACGCCACGGGCGGAAGAACGCTGCTTGATCATGGCCTCATCCAGCAGGCCGGAGCGGATTCGATCGGCATTGATCGCATTGGCGCGAACGCCCTCCTCGCCGGCCTCGAGGGCGTACTGACGCATCAGGGCGAGCAGGGCCGCCTTGGCGATGCCGTAGGCACCGAAGTTGGGGCCTGGATTGAGGGCCTGCTTGCTGACATTGAACAGCAGCTGGCCGCCCAGCCGCGGCGCATCGCCGGCCAGATCATTGCGGCGCCAGCCGTTCTGGGCGCGGAACACCGCCAGGGCCGCCTGGGCCACCTGCTGATGGCTGAAGAAGTTGAGCTCGAAGCAGTCCCGCAGCGCCTCGTCTTCCAGATCGGCCATGGCACCAGTCCAGGCGGCGCCGGCATTGCTCACCACGATGTCGAGGCCGCCGAAGTGGAGGCAGACCCGCTCCATGGCCCGCCGCAACTGGGCGGCATCGGTCACATCGCAGGCGATCCCCAGGGCCTTCTTGCCGCAGGCGGCTGCCGTGGCCGCCGCCGCCGCACCATCGCGATCCAGCACCGCCAGCTCGGCGCCCTGGGCCGCAAAAGCCCGGGCCGTGGCGGCACCGATGCCACCGCCGCCGCCGGTCACGAGCACCACCTGGCGGGCCAGGGGCTTCTCGCGCCCTTTGCCGAGCTTGGCCTGCTCCAGGCTCCAGTACTCCATATCAAAAGTGTCGTCTTCGTTCACGGGCTGAAAACGACCCACGGCTTCGGCCGCCAGCAGGGTCTGGGCCCAGGCTTCCGCCAGATCCGCCGCCACTGCCGCCGCCGCAGCGCTGCCCCCAAGGCCGACCAGGCCCAGGCCGGGGATCGCCACCAGGCGAGGCAGCGGATCCAGCGGCTGGCGCCCGCCGCCGACACGGGCGTTCTGACGCGAAAAGTAGGCCTTGTAGTCGGCGCGGTAGGCCGCCAGGGCCCGTTCCAGCTCGGCGGCCCAGGTCGCCAGCACGGCCGGCTCCGCCGTGGCGGGCAATGGCGGCAGCACCAGGGGGCGGGCCTTGGTGCGGATCACATGGTCGGGGGTGGCCACACCCCGTTGCGCCCAGTCCGCCAGGCGCGGATCGTCCACCACACTCCGGGTCAGGGGGGTGTCGCGCAGGGCCAGCAGCCAGCGGCGGGGCACTGGAGCGGCGGCGGCCGGGCCGGCTTCGGCCACGGCGGCACGGCTCAAGGCACCGCGCAGGATCGGCAGCACAGCCGCCGCAGGGGTGGCGGGCGCCGGCACGGCAGCCGGCTGGCTCGGCCCTGCCGCGCCACGCGCGCGCTGAATGCGCTCCTCGGCCTGGCGCACCAGCGCAATCATCCGCTCATAGCTCTGCTGGGCCGTGGCGCCGAAGGAGAACAGCCCGTGCTGGAGCAGCACCATGCCCTCCAGCTCGATGGACTGCTCAGCCGCGGCGGCGGCGGCCTCCTCATAGGCCCGGGCGGCGGCGAGGGCCAGATCGAAGCCGGGCATCACATAGGGCACCAGGGCCACCCGCGGGCCGTACAGCTCGCGGCAGAGGGCCTCGGCATCCGGCTGATCCGCCAGGGCCAGCAGGGCGGTGGCGTGGGTGTGGTCCACGAACTTGTGGGGCAGGAAGGCATGCAGCAGCGCCTCCACCGAGGGGTTGGGGGCCGCCGGATCGATCAGGTTGCGGCGCTGGGCGGCCACCATGTCTTCGTCGCTGAGGGCCTTCAGGGCCCGCAGGGCCTGCAGCGGCTCCAGCCGCACGGCCGGATGCCCCGGTGGCTCGATCGTGGCCAGATCCCAGCCGGACCCCTTGACGCACAGCACCGGGATCGACTCCCCCAGCAGGCCGGTGCAGCTGGTCTTCACCGAGGTGTTGCCGCCACCGTGCAGCACCAGCTCCGGATCGGCGCCCAGCAGGCGGGCCGAGTAGGTGCGCAGGGCCAGGTCTTCGCTGACGCCCTCGGCGCCATAGCGGGCGACCGCCGCGGCCGCGTCGGCATCCGACCAGCGGTTGAGCACGGGCATGGGCGGCGGCCTGGGGGCACAGGGGACGGACCGAGGCTACGGATCGGAGATCCCATCACCCAGTCGGAGTGGGAAAGGCCGCAGAGCCAGGTCGATCCTCAGATCCGCAGGCATTCGTCGTTGGCTGGGATATCCATCCACTCGGGCAGGCAGTCCAGATCCGCCGGCTTTGGATAGGTCCAGCCTGGGGGAGAAGTGGGATTGACGCAGGCCTCTCCAATGGCCAGGAAGCCCTCCGGGCAGGCACCCTGACCATCAGGCGACACCACCTGCGCCCGACTCGGCAGGCCACCCGCCAGGAAGAGAAACACAGCGGCGGCAGTCACCGCCCCAGTGGAAGCGACTCTGACGCTGGAGGCCTCGACAGACAGGTGAACAGCGCGAGAGTCACGTGGGTCGGCAAAAGCCACGGCAGCCCATTTCTCCGGCACGGCCTCAGGCTAGGCAGCCCAGGTCCTCTCGGACATCAGGCTGCTCGCGGTGCTACACCGCACGATCTTGCGTGGCAGGCTTGGGTTCGGCCACGATCGGCTCCCCGTGCCCCTTCCCACGCCTCCGGTGCCGTCAGAACGGCGCATCCGCCGGGAAGCGCTGCTCACAGGCATCACGATCTTCTCGGTGGCCGCCGCGGCCCTCACGGTCACCTATCGGGTCGCCACCCGCACGATGCAGAACCAGCTGCGGGAGCATCTGCGCAGCCTCGCCAGCATCGCCGCCGCCGAGATCGACACCAAGGCCATCGCCCAGCTGCAGCGGGCCGATCAGCTCGGCGGCCCGCTCTACCAACAGGTGAGCCAGCCCCTGATCCAACTGCGCTCGGAGGTGCCGGAGATCTACTACGCCTACACCCTTCGGCCCTCCTCCGAGGGCCTGCGCTTCGGCGTGGACACCTCGTACTACGTGAAAAACCATGGCGACGACACAGACGTCGCCAAGCTCGGCGAGCTGTACACCGACGCACTCCCAGCGGCCAAGCGGGCGCTCCAGCAGGGAACAACTCAGGTGAGCCAGACCCCCTACACCGACAGATGGGGCACCTTCCTGAGCAGCTACGCACCGTTCCGCAATGCAAGCGGCCAGGTGATCGGCCTGGTTGGCCTCGATCTGTCCACGACTCAGATCGAGGAAAAGGTGCTGCCGCTGCGGATCACCCTGATCCTCGCTCTTGTCGGCAGCGGCGGCCTGGCCTTTCTGGCGGGCTTCGATGCCTATCGATCCTTGAAGGCCCGAGCCCAGGCCCTGCTGGAACAGACCGATGCACGCCAGCTGGCGGAGGCCGCCGCTGCCGCTGCCGACCTGGCCAACCAGGCCAAGACCGACTTCATCGCCACCCTCAGCCACGAAATCCGCACGCCCCTCAACGGCGTGCTGGGCATGACCGATCTGGTCCTGGCCAGCGAGCTCACCGATCACCAGCGGGAGTGCCTCGACACGGTGAAAAGCAGCGGCAAGACCCTGCTCAGTGTGCTCAACGACATCCTCGATTTCTCCAAGATCGAGGCCGGCCGGCTCGAGCTTGAGGAGCAGCCCTGTGCTCTGCGCCCCCTGATCGAAGACGTGCTCGATCTCTATGCCCCCCAGGTACGGGAAAAGCGGATCGAACTTGTGCTGTTGCTGGCCCCGGAAGTACCCAGCGTCATCCTCACCGACCCCACCCGCCTGCGCCAGATCCTGATGAACCTGGTGGGCAATGCCACCAAATTCACAGAGCGGGGAGAGATCGTGGTGGAGGTGACCAGCCATGGATCCCTGCCTGAGGACCATTGCAAACTCGAGATCACCGTGCGCGACACCGGTGTCGGGATTCCTGCCGATCGCATCGCCCGCCTGTTTCAGGCCTTTTCCCAGGCCGACGCCTCCACCACGCGCATTCATGGCGGTACCGGCCTTGGCCTGGTGATCTGCCGGAGACTGGCCCGCGCCCTCGGTGGAGACATCAGCGTGACGAGCACCGAGGGAGAAGGCAGTGTCTTTTCTCTGACGTTCCGAACCCAGGCCATCCCGCTCAGTGATCCTCTCCCCCAGGCAAGGCTCTTCGAGAAGCGCGGCGTTCTGATCGCGATGGCCAACCCCACCAATCAGCGCCTGCTGGAAAGCCACTGCCGCCTCCTCGGGATGGTGCCCCACGCAGCCTCAACGGCAGGCGAGGTCCTGGGCCAGCTGGAGAAACAGACGATCGAGGCTGTGGTGCTGGACACAGCCCTGCCCGGAGAGGGAATCAGCACCCTGGTGACGACGCTGCGGGAGCGATCGGAGCGGCAGCCTCGGCCCGTGATCGTGATCCGCTGGGTGGGGGAGGAGGTGGATGGGAGCAACGTCCAGGCCGTGCTGAGCAAGCCGATCAAACCGGTCGCCCTGGGGCAGATTCTGATGCGATCGCTGGAACCACCCCCAACAGACGGCGACGGCGCCGCCGTGGCGAGCGGCCCGTCTCCTGACCAGCCGGTTCGGGGCACGATGGCGGAGAGCCACCCCCTGCGGGTGCTGGTGGCGGACGACAATGCCGTCAACCGGCGGGTCTGCGAACTGGTGCTGCGCCGCCTTGGCTACACCCCCAGCTTCGCCGTCGACGGGGAAGAAGCGGTGACCATGCAGGCCACCGAGCAGCCGGATCTGATCCTGATGGATCTGCACATGCCGCGGCTCGATGGCCTGGAGGCAACACGGCGGATCCGCTCCAGCAGTGGCGATCCGATTCATCCCTGGATCCTGGCGGTCACGGCCGATGTCGCCCCCAGCACCGGCCGCGCCGCCCTCACTGACGGCATCAACGACTTTCTCAGTAAACCGATTGAAACGGACGCTCTGGTCGCCGCCATCCACCATGCCTATGCGGTTCTGCATCCAGGACTCGATCAGGCCCGGATCGATCAGGCATAGAGGGTCTGCAAACCTGCTTCGCTGGCGGGAGCCACACCGCGCTCGGTGATCAGGCCCGTCACCAGCCGGGCCGGCGTCACATCGAAGGCCGGATTGAAGCCGGCGCTGCCAGCGGGGGTGAGCTGCACCGTGACCGCTTCTGCAGCGACGCGGCCCTGGATGGACGTCACTTCAGCGGCCGAGCGCGCCTCGATCGGGATCTCCGCCACGCCATCGGCCAGGGTCCAGTCGATCGTGGAGGCCGGCAGGGCCACATAGAAGGGGACGCCGTTGTCGTGGGCGGCGAGGGCCTTGAGATAGGTGCCGATCTTGTTGCACACGTCGCCGCGGCGCGTGGTGCGGTCGGTGCCCACGATCACGACATCCACCTGGCCGTGCTGCATCAGGTGTCCACCGGCGTTGTCGACGATCACGGTGTGGGGCACGCCCTCCTTGCCGAGCTCGAAGGCGGTGAGGCTGGCGCCCTGGTTGCGCGGGCGGGTCTCATCCACCCACACATGCACGGCCAGGCCAGCCCGGTGGGCCTTGTAGATCGGCGCCAGGGCCGTGCCCCAGTCGACCGTGGCCAGCCAGCCGGCGTTGCAGTGGGTGAGCACATTCAGAGGCTGGCCCTGCCGCTCAGCCGGCCGGGCCAGCGCCAGCCCCTGCAGGATCTTCAGCCCGTGGGCTCCGATCGCCTCGCACATGGCCACATCCTCTTCCGCGATCGCCGCGGCCTCCTCCCTGGCGACCGCGGCCCGCTCGGTCTCCGGCAGTGGAGCCACACGATCCCGCACCCGCTCCAGGGCCCAGCGCAGGTTGATGGCCGTCGGACGGGTGGCGTTGAGCTGCTCGAACGCCACCGCCAGCGCCCCATCGCTCGGATCTGCCTGCAGGGCCAGCATCAGGCCATAGGCGCCCGTCACACCGATCAGCGGCGCGCCACGCACCACCATCGTGGCGATGGCCTCGGCGGCCTGCTCGACGGTGGAGAGCGAGCGGGTCTCGAACTGGTGGGGCAGCCGCGTCTGATCGATCACACCGATCGAGCGACCACCCGGCTCCAGCCAGACGGTGCGCCAGGCCTTGCCGTCGATGTTCATGGGAGTGGGCGCCGAGGAAGCGGCGATGGGTTGAGGCCCCGATCATCGCGGCCGGCGCGAACGACAATGGGCAACCTCAGCAGCTCTGCCTAGCTTGCGAACAGGACGGGCGCAGCGGGGGATCACGATGATCGAGACGATCGAAGGTCTGCCGGAGGGCACCCTGGGTTTCGCCTTCAGCGGCCAGATCAGTGGCCACGACTACGACACGGTGCTCGTCCCCGCCATGGAGCGGGCCATCGAAGAGCACGACCGCATCAAGACCCTGCTGCGCTTCGGGCCGGCCTTCGAGGGCTATGACCTCGCCGCCGCCTGGGACGACACCCTGCTCGGCCTGCGCCACTGGCGCGGCTTCGAGCGGATCGCGGTGGTGAGCGATGTGCCCTGGCTGCGCACCACCATCCGGGCCATCGGCGCCCTGATGCCCTGCCCGATCCGCAACTTCCCGACGGAGCAGGAGCAGGAGGCCCGGATCTGGCTGGGCGAGTCGCTGGGCAGCATCCATCTCGATGAACACAACGGTGTGATTCAAGTGCGCCTGATCGGCAGGCTGGAGCCCAGTGCCTACGACCACATCGACGCAGACATCGCCGCCCTGTTCAGCCGGGTGACGCCGGTGAAACTGCTGCTCGATCTGCGCGCCTTCGACGGCTGGTCGGGCCTGGCCGCCCTCGGTGATCATCTGTCGCTGATCCGGGAGCATCGCAGCGCCCCGCGCCGGGTGGCCGTGGTGGGCCAGCAGAACTGGCAGAAACTGGTGCAGAAGCTGCTGTCGCGCTTCACGTCGGCGGAGACACGCTTTTTTGATGTGGCCCACAGCGCCCAGGCGGAACTGTGGCTCCAGGGCAATGGGGAGTCAGCGCGCGAGGCCGGGATCAGGCAGCTGCACGACGCCTGATCCCGGCCAGCCGGCGCAGAAACGCTCGCTTCTTCACGATCCTGAGATCGCGGTGGCGTTGGGCTGGGGGTAGAGGGTCTTCGTGGGCTGACCATGGCACCAAAAAATGCACTTGCAGCCCTGTCACTCCATCATGTCTCCCCTCATCCTCTGACCCAACCCATCCCACCGATCACACCTGAACCATGCCGCAGCGCATTCCCTTGAGCACCGCCTGGAGCCGGTTGTGCACGTTGAGGGTCTGCAGCAAGCGCTTGGTGTAGGTGCGGGCGGTTTCATCACTCACCACCAGTCGCTTGGCGATCTCCCGATCGCTGAGGCCACTGGCGAGCAGGTCGAGAACTTCATACTCACGCGGCGTGAGTCTGGGACAGCTCAGGTAGGGAAGAATGCCCGTCCGCAGGGAGGGGCTGCGGTAGGAGTGCCCGCCCAGCACCGCCATCACGGCGGCCTGAAGCGGTTGCTGATCATCCACGAAATCCGCCTCGGCGACCACGGCTTCCAGCCATGGTGCTTCGATGCACTCGGCAGGAATAGCATCACCCAGCGCCAGGATCACGGCATGAAGTTTCGGATGAAGCTGGCGGGCCTGACGCACCAGATCGAAACCATTGCCACTTTCCAGATAATCGGTACAGACGAGCAATTCATAGGGATCACTGGCTTCCGCCGCCAGATAATCCAGGCACATCTCCTGATCGGTCACAGCACAGGTGATGCGGGAATACCCCCCGAAGCTGCGGCACAAGGCCCGCAGCAGAAAGCGACCTTTGGCCACCACCGCAACACGGCCCGGAATCTCGATCGATTCGAGACCCTCCTCAGGGGTGCCAAGACCAGCATTGGCCAGAAAGGGCGTGAGATCCATGCTCCGCGGATGGCCCCTGGCTGGGAGCAATGAAAGCCTGGGCAAACTTAGGCGTTGGGCGGCAGGCGCTGCGAGGTCCGACAGATCCCAGGACCAGCCCCCAAAGCCCTGAATCGATGGGCAGCTTGTGACATCTCAGGGACGTCTGCTCATCTGTCGCCGCAGGATCCCAGCGCCGCCCGGCGAACCTGCAGGGTGGAGTCTCCCCGCACGCTGCATCGATGACCGACGCTCCCTATCTCGTGGCCCTGGCCCTGGTGGAGTTTGGGGGGAAGCGTGCGTTGCCTCTTTCCGGAAAATCCCAGTCAGCAGCTGCTGCTGACGCCATCGATCCCGGCGATGACGGTCGCACCCTGGCGTTGGAGCTGCTGCTGCGCCTCTGGCAGCGCAGCGACGAAGGCCCTCTGCAACGGGCTGCTGGGGATCCCAGCCTGTTGCTGGTCGAACTGCCGATGGAAGCGATGCGCGACCAGCTGCCACAACTGAAGGCGAACTGGGTGGGTGGAGGTGACACGGAGGCGTTGCTCAGCAGCCTTGGGGACCTGGCCATCAGGGCCTGGCGGATCACGATCGCCAAGTACGAGCCGGTCAGCTTCATGGCCTGGCCTTGATCGAGCCCATGCAGCCGGGGCCGATACCCCCGCTTGGGGACTGGTCGAGGAACCCAGCGGCATTTCAGGATGAACTGGCGGTCACAGGGGACTGATGGAGGAGGCGACTGCACAACCAGTGCCGTCATCGTTCAGCCAGCCAGGAGCCGGGGCTGCTGGGTCCTGACGAGGCCCGCGCCCTACAGAAAACCGGTGGTGGCAACGCGATCCGGAACGACAGACAAAACGACAGGCAAGTGGAGAACAGCCCAAGCAACGAACTCAATTCCTCTCCCCATGTTGATCCTGAAGATTCTCAGGATCAACACATTGCAGCTCAGTATGTCGACGATCTGGTGAGCCAGGCCCTGATGCACCGGGCGACAAGGCATCCTTACCTCACAGCCCTCTCGGCGGGAACGCTGCCTGACCTGAGATTTGCTCTGGGTGATTTTTCCCGGCATTACTACGGCTACTCGGCCCACTTCCCCCGTTATCTGACGGCGC
This sequence comes from Synechococcus sp. CBW1002, assembly GCF_015840915.1. NCBI lineage: Bacteria > Bacillati > Cyanobacteriota > Cyanophyceae > Synechococcales > Synechococcaceae > Synechococcus > Synechococcus sp. CBW1002. The sequence goes on along the minus strand of NZ_CP060398.1, from coordinate 1,899,715 downwards.
TGATTTCACGACTGGAGAACCCGGACCACCGCAATCCCCTGCTGGCCAACCTCCTTCAGGAATCGGGCCACTATGAGCCTGAGGAGCTCGCGGGGTTGCACCGCTGCGGCATTGAAGCCGACTGGATCGTGGGGGTCCCGCACCCCGAACTGTTCCAGCGTTTCCGGCAGGCTCTGGGGATGATTGGCACCGATCCCAGCATCGATCACGTTTATGTGGTCGCTTGGAGAGATCTTCTGCTCAGCCTGTTGAGCAGCGGGTCTCCAGCCGAAGCCCTGGGCGCCCTGGGTCTGGGTAGCGAAAGCATCGTGCCGGCGATCTACCAGCCCTTCCTGGATGCAATCGGCCGATTGGGCACGCTTGAGCCCCGTGACACTGTGTTCTTCCCGCTGCGTACAGCGATCCACGATCAGCGCCAGGCCAGGATCAACGCCATCGCCATCGACTTTGCCATGACCCCAGGCGGCCAGGCCGACCTGTCCAAGGGCATGCACATGGCCCTCGCCCTGCGGAATTCGTTCTGGGACTGGCTGTACGAGCGTGTTCTTCGGGGTGGTGGCGGGCCTGTGTAGCCCGACTCCATGGCCCCTCGGACTGCAACCGAGGGGCCAGAGCCAGGCCGCGGCTTCAGCCGCGCCAGGTGGGCAGACCACCGCCCACAAGGGTGCCGCGGTTGCGCCAGAGGGCTGCCGGAGTCACCGCAACGCCGTGCCTGGCTGCCAGGCGCGCCGCCGCCTCGGTGGAGTCGGTGGCGCGCAGGTCCTTGGCGAAGGCTGGGTCGTGTTGCAGCAGATCCTTCAGGTGGTGCAGGGCATCCGCCGCGGGAACCGCCGGAGCCGGGGTCGATCGATCGCAGGTGGCCATGGGGCCTCCATCTCAGAGTGATACCAGCCTAGGAGTGCTGATTCAAGATGCCCATCGCAGCGCGGGGCAGCGGGTAGTTCGTTACCAGCGCACAACCCCGTTGGCCCGGCCCGCCCTCTGGCCGAAGAGTCTCAGCAACTTGCCGCCAGAGACTTCGTCGACTAGAGACCCGGTGATCAGATCATCGATGGCCATGCTTCGCGATCCAGAGAGCCCTGGAGCAGGGCCGCCACATCAGCATCCACCTGAGCCAGACGTTCCAGCACCAGCTTCAGATCCAGGGCGGTGAGGTCGCCATCGGCTTCCCACTTCAGACAGGTGCGCCCCAGACAGCTGCTGCTGTTCGTCGTCATGGTGGGTTCTGCCATGGCGGGCTTCCTGGCTCTCGTTGGCTCCAGTTTCGGCAAGCAGGCCAGGCTGCGATGCCCCCAACAGGGGACAATCTCCGAAGCTTGGGGACGCGGCTGGTCAGGCAGGGTGCGGTCGGGGCCCTGTCGACAAGACTGTGACCATGCACTCTGCTGTGCCGATGGACCTGTTCGAACAGAACTGGAGCATCTACCGGGCCGTGGTGCAGCACGATCTGATGGGACACGCTGACCTCACCGCAGCGACCGCACTGGCCCTGCGCTCCTGGCTTGAGGCACGTGCCCCCGGCACCCGGCCGCCCCTTGCCGTGGATCTGGGCTGCGGCGATCTGAGCGCACTCGCGCCTGTCTGGCGGCAACTCCCCCTGGGGGGCTACGAGGGGATCGATCTCACCGCCCAGGTCTTACCCCTGGCCCGCCAGGCCCTGGGAGCCGTGCCCTATCCCAGCCGCTGGCAGGCGGCAGATCTGCGTGTCTGGGCAGCCAGCAACGACGAACCCGTGGATCTGATCCACACGGCCTTTGCGCTCCACCATCTCTCAGACAGCGAAAAAGCGGAGTTTCTGCGCCAGGCCCGCCAGCGCCTCGCCCCCGGCGGACTCCTTCTCTGGGCTGATGTCTTCCGCGATCCAGGCGAATCCCGTCAGGACTACCTGGGGCGTTACAGACACCGGATCCACAGCCAATGGTCGGTGTTGCCCGCCGAGGCCCGCACCCAGGTGATCGACCACATCGATCAGCTGGACCACCCAGCCGATCGTGCCGTGATCGTGCGACAGGCCGAAGCAGCAGGCTGGCGCTGGACCTGGCTCTGGAACGGCCCACAGCGGGCTGAAGGACTGGCCCAGCTGGAGCCGATCTGAAGCCTGGGGCTCAGCTGTGCTCCCGCAGAAAACCGATCGTGCCGCTCAACTCATCAGAAAAGCGGTCGATCTCCTCGGGAGTGGTGGTGAAACTGAGGCTGGCCCGGGCTGAACCGGGAATGCCATACAGGCGATGCAGCGGCTGGGTGCAGTGATGGCCGCTGCGGATGCAGATGCCGGCCGAATCAAGCAGGGCCGCGATGTCATTGGCATGCAGGCCATCGACGGTGAAGGCGGCCAGCGCCCCCCGATCAGGCTGCTGCTCCGGGGTGGGTCCGAGGATCCGCACCCCTTCGATCGCCTGCAGGCGCTGGAACAACTGGCGGGTGAGCCGCTGCTCCCAGGCGTGGATGCGCTCCAGCCCCAGGCCCTGGAGGTAATCCAGAGCGGCACCCATGCCGATCGCCTCACCGATGGCGGGGGTGCCGGCTTCAAACTTATGGGGCAGCTCCGCCCAGGTGCTGTGGTCGAGGTAGACGTCCTGAATCATTTCGCCGCCCCCCAGAAAGGGAGGCATGGCCTCGAGCAACTCCTCGCGCGCCCAGAGGAAGCCCATGCCGGTGGGGCCGCAGAGCTTATGGGACGAGCCCACCAGGAAATCGCAGCCCAGCTGGGCCACATTCACGGGTAGATGGGGCAGGCTCTGGCAGGCATCCACCAGCAGCAGCGCACCGGCGGCGTGGGCCAGGGGGGCGACCTCCGCGACCGGGTTGAGGCAACCGAGGGTGTTGCTGACCTGAACCAGGCTGACCAGGCGGGTGCGCTCGTTGATCTGGCGGCGCAGGTCGGCGAGGTCCAGCTCGCCCGTTTCGGTGAGGCCCACATGGCGGAGCACGCACCCGGTGCGGGCCGCCAGGAGCTGCCAGGGAACCAGGTTGCTGTGGTGCTCCATCACCGAGAGCAGCACTTCATCGCCGGAGCGCAGGTTGGCCTCACCCCAGGAGCGCGCCACCAGGTTGATGGCCTCGCTGGCGTTGCGGGTGTAGACGATCTCGCGGGCACTGGCCGCCCCCACGAAGGCAGCCACCTTGCCACGGGCTCCTTCAAAACCTTCGGTGGCTCGCGCACTCAGCTGATGGGCGCCCCGGTGCACATTGGCGTTGTCGTGGGAGTAGTAGTGCTGCAGAGCCTCCAGCACCTGGCGGGGCTTCTGGCTGGTGGCGGCATGATCGAGATAGATCAGGGGCTCGCCGAGGCAGGCCGTCTGGGCGAGCAGCGGGAAATCAGGACGGGTTAGGCTGGCCAGGTCTTCATAGGACTGTGGCGCCGCGGCGGAATCCTGAGGCTCCGGCGGTGTGGAGATGGATGGGGCGGTGTCACGCGCCGCCGGCGAGACGGCAGCGTCGGGCGTCAGCAGAGCATCAGCAGCTGGGGTCATCAGCTCAGGCCTCCCCCAGCAGACGATCGATCGGGCGCCAGGCGGCGGCGATGGCCGGCAGCTCCCGCAGCACCTCCTCACAGAAGGCCCGTTGCAGCAGACGGGCCGCCTGGTCGGCCGCGATGCCACGACTCTGCAGATAGAACAGTTCGTCCTGCTGCAGGCGACTCACGGTGGCGCCATGGGCACAGCGCACGTCGTCCGCCACGATCCCGAGCTCGGGCTTGGTGTCGATGCGCGCCCGATCGGACAGCAGCAGATTGCGGCTGATCTGGGAGGCATTGGTGCGCTGCGCCTGGCGAGGCACCCGCACGGCTCCGTTGAACACGCTACGGGCCTGGCCATCGGCCACGGCTTTGTGGACCTGCTCAAGCTGGCCGTCGGGTCCTGAAAAGGTCACCTGGCTGTGGGTGTCTGCGATCTGGCGATCGATCACCCGTTGCAGGCCCCGCAGGCTGGTGTGGGCCGCACCATCGCGCTGGTTCACCCGCGGCTCGAGGCGCAGCAGGCCCCAACCGGCACAGCCGCTCACGACGCTGAGGTCACTGCCACTCTCCTGCACGTAGGCGCACTGAGCCAGCAGCGACGCCTGGGCATGTCCCTGAGCCAGCAGCCCATGACGCAGACGGGCGCCACGACCCAGATGGGCTTCCAGCACCAGGCTGGTGGCGCTGGCACCACTGGCGGTATGCACCTGCAGCAGTTCCAGTTCGGCCCCGTCCTCCAGCAGCAGCAACACCCTCAGGGGCAGCAGCCCATCGCTGGCCCCAGCGGGAAGCAGCAGCTCCAGTGGCGATGCCACGACCCCGGAAACGCGGAGAGCCAGCACCTGCTGGGCTGCCGCCTGGTTGAGCTGGGTCAGCCAGTGGTGGGCGCAACCGGTCGCCTCAAGCACCGCGCCGAGGCGCTGATGCAGTTCTGCCCCGGCGATCGGTTCGAGCCCCGCGGGCAGCGCCACCCCATCCAGAGGGTCGGCGCTGCCATCCAAACGGAGGCACAGATGAGCCGACGCCGTGCCAGCAGCCTGCTCAGGCCGCAGCAATCGCGGTGAGGTGGCCGCCAACAGGGCCGGATCGGTGAAGCGCCAGTTTTCCTGGCGGCGATGGGGGGCAGGAAGCTCCGACAGGGCCGCACGGGCCTGCTCCTGCAACGGTGCCAGCGGACCGGTCGCAGGGGGCAGAGAGGCGATGAGATCACCCGTCCAGGCCTCGAGGGTCGAGGAGGAGCGCACGGCCGTGGATGGCATGGAAACAGGCAACGTCACCATCAGCCCACCTCCACCGGTGTACGCCCATGGGCTGCGGCCTCAAGGACCGCCAGCTCCTGATCGACCCAGTCGTATCCCCTCTCCTCAAGTTCAAGGGCAAGCTCCTTGCCACCGGTACGAAGGATGCGGCCCGCGGCCATGACGTGCACATAATCGGGAGTGATCACATCCAGCAAGCGCTGGTAATGGGTGATCAGCAGGGTGGCGTTCTCGGCCGTGGCGAGATGGTTCACACCACCAGCCACAATCCGCAGGGCGTCGATGTCGAGGCCGGAATCGGTTTCATCGAGGATCGCCACCAGTGGATCGAGCAGGGCCATCTGCAGGATCTCGTTGCGCTTCTTCTCGCCACCGCTGAAGCCCTCATTCACGGAACGCTCCAGAAAGGCTGGATCCATCTGGACCACGGCCAGCTTGTCGCGCACGACATCCTCAAAGGCAAAGGTATCGAGCTCCTCGTCGCCCATCTCCAGCCGGCGGGCATTGGTCGCCACCCGCAGGAACTCGAGGTTGCTCACCCCGGGAATCTCAATCGGGTACTGAAACCCAAGAAACAGACCGATTCTGGCCCGCTGCTCCGGAGGCAGATCCAGCAGATTCTCGCCCCTGTAACGCACCGTGCCCGCGGTGACCTGATAGGCGGGATGGCCGGCCAGCACCTTGGACAGGGTGCTCTTACCACTGCCGTTGCGACCCATCACCGCATGGATCTCGCCGGCACGAATGGTGAGGTTCACGCCTTTGAGGATCGCCTTGTCCTCGACGCAGGCATGGAGATCACAGATCTCAAGCAGAATGGGGGCGTCGGAACGGATCACAGCAACAGGGAAGGCAGAGGAAAGACTGAACGGAGAAAATGTTGTCTAGGGATGGCAGCAGCTGAAGGAGATCAACCCACCGATCCCTCGAGTTTCAGGGCGAGGAGCTTGTCGGCTTCAGCCGCGAACTCCATCGGCAACTGGTTGAACACATCACGACAGAAGCCGCTCACCATCATCGACACCGCCTCTTCAAAACCGATCCCACGGCTCTGGAGGTAGAAAAGCTGGTCTTCCGAGATGCGGCAGGTGCTGGCCTCATGCTCAATCGCAGCGTCAGGTTGCTGCGATCGGATGTAGGGATAGGTGTTGGCGGCAGCCTGGTCGCCGATCAGCATCGAGTCGCACTGGCTGTAATTCTTGGCCCCCACAGCCTTGGGACCCACCTGCACAAGACCGCGATAACTGTTGGAGGAGCGCCCGGCACTGATGCCCTTGCTGACAATCGTGGAGCGGGTGCGGGGCCCAACATGAATCATCTTGGTGCCAGTGTCGGCCTGCTGACAGTTGTTGGTCAGGGCGACGGAATAAAACTCGCCCACTGAATCAGCACCCTGAAGCACACAACTGGGGTATTTCCAGGTGATCGCCGAGCCTGTTTCCACCTGGGTCCAGCTGATCTTGCTGCGCGCACCACGGCACTGGCCGCGCTTGGTGACGAAGTTATAGATCCCACCTTTGCCGTTCTCATCACCGGCATACCAGTTCTGCACGGTGGAATACTTGATCGCGGCATCCTCCAAAGTGACCAGCTCCACAACCGCGGCATGCAGCTGATTGGTGTCAAACATCGGCGCCGTGCAGCCCTCGAGGTAGCTCACCGAAGCCCCCTCTTCCGCCACGATCAAGGTGCGCTCGAACTGGCCGGTGTCGCCGGAATTGATGCGGAAATAGGTGGAGAGCTCCATTGGGCACTCCACCCCCTTGGGTATGAACACGAACGAGCCATCGCTGAACACCGCTGAGTTCAGGGCCGCGAAGTAGTTGTCGTTGCTGGGCACCACCGTGCCGAGGTACTGCTCGATCAGTTCGGGGAATTCCTTCACCGCCTCGCTGATCGAGCAGAAGATCACACCATGCTCGGCCAGCTTCTCGCGGTAGGTGGTGGCGATCGAGACACTGTCGAACACCGCATCGACGGCCACATTCGAAAGCCGTTTCTGCTCGCTCAAGGGGATGCCAAGCTTGTCGAAGGTTTCGAGAAGCTTGGGATCCACCTCCTCCAGGCTGGCCTTTTTCTCCTGCTGCCGTGGTGCCGCGTAATAGATGATGTCCTGGTAGTCGATCGGCGAGAAACCCAGTGCTGCCCAGTCGGGAGAAGCCATCTCCAGCCACTGCCGGTAGGCGCGCAGACGAAACTGCAGCAGAAAGTCTGGCTCCTGTTTTTTGGCCGAAATCAGGCGCACCACATCTTCACTGAGCCCCTTGGGGATCTTGTCGGTCTCGATATCGGTGACGAAGCCGTACTTGTACGGCTGCGAAACCAGATCCCCAACGGTGGCGGTGCTGCTCATGGATGGATGCGGCGGACGGGAGTTCAGTAGTGATCAGCCGGCGGTATGACTGCGAATCTCTTCCATGCTGATCGTCTGGCTGTCGCCGCGGAAGGGGTTGTCCTCGGTGAGGAACAGCATGCAGTGGCACTCCTTGCGCTCGCGCATCGGCACGCAGGGGCAGTTCCAGAAAGCCTGGGAGACCTCCGCCTGCTTGTCCTCGTAGTGACGGCAAGGGCAGAGCGCACCGCCCAGATCATCCTTGTGGCGGGCCAGACCCTCCAGCACCACGGCCGTCACCCCCGGATCGCTGCAGAAATAGGTCCCCGTGCGCTGGGCATAGGTTTCCGCGAACTTGCGGATCACCTCAAGGCTCTCAGCGGAGGGGGCGGCAGCGGCGTCGGACATGAAGCAGGAGGTAGAGGGCACCCAGCCCAGGACGGATCACTCGGATACGAAACCGTCTGGTTTCGTATCTGCCCGAGCCTAGGGCAGGGGTCCGAGCCTTGGGGTGAAGGTTCATTGTGACCCCACGACTGCCGCGGCGCGCCCCCCATCCACCTGTCGTGCGTGGCATGGTGTGACGGTCAGTGGCGAGCCATGACCGCCCCAGCCCCGGTATCCAACCAGGCCAGCACCCGCGAGGCGGCGCTCACGCTGTTGCTGCGCCATGGACATGCCACTGCCGCGACCCTGGCCCAGAAGCTGGCGGTCTCCGTTCAGGTGATGCGCCGCCATCTGCGCAGCCTGGAGGAGGAAGGCCTGGTCGTTTCCAGTCCCTCGCAGGATGGCCCTGGCCGTCCCTGCAATCACTGGAGCCTCACCGCCAGCGGCCATAACCAGTTCCCGAACGGCAGTGAGCAGTTCACCCTCAGCCTGCTGAGCTCGATGGCCAACAGCCTGCCGCCCGATACCATCAAAGATCTGCTCAACCGCCAGGCGATCGACAAGGCCGGCGATTACCAGCTCCAGATCGGTGTTGGCAGCCTGCCGCAGCGCCTGGATCGCCTGGTGGAACTGAGGCGGCGTGAGGGCTACGTGGCCGAGTGCGTGGCGGACGACGACAGCTGGGTCTTCAGCGAATACCACTGTTCGGTGATGCGGATCGCCGAACAGTTCCCCTGCGTCTGTGATCAGGAGTTGCAGATGATCCGTCACACCTTTCCCGATTGCAGCGTCGAGCGGGTGCACTGGCGCCTGGCGGAGGGTCATTCCTGTGGCTTCCGCCTCACCCCCAGGCCTGATCCGAGCGATGTGGCGGCCGCCTCAGCCAATCCCTGAGCCGTGAGCCCAACGGATCCCGCGCCCCGCGGCCCGCTCCTGATCGAGGAGCTCGAGGCGATCGAAACCACCCTGCTGCCGGCGCTCGACCGCCATCACCTCCGCCTGCTGGCCCACGGCCTGCGGACGTTCCAGTCCATTGCCGGCGCGCAGCACGGCCCCCTGCCGAGACCCGAACAGGTGCAGCTCTGGGTCTGGAGTCAGCCGCTGCTTGCCGCCGATGCTGACTTCGCCGAAGCGTTCCTGGACCAGTTGGGGCAACTGGGGCAGCAATTGGAGGACCTGGCCCGCCAGAGAGCCTGCACGCCGCTGGCGCTGACCCTGGAGGATCTGATCCGCTGGAGCTGCGAGCAGGCCACGGCTCGCCTGTCGACAGATGCGCCGCAGACTGACCCGCCGCAGACAGATGCGCGACCGCCTGCGGGCTGAGCGCCTTGCCATCATCGCTGCAGCAACCCGAGGTCCCGTGAGCGGATCGATCAGCGACGCCATCAGCTTCTTCCGCCTCAGCTGCGGCCGCTGGCGGTCACAGCGCAGCAGCCACCACCTGCTCCATCGCCGCGCCGAAGCGGGCGGCTCCTACATCGAGGTGGTGGAACTCTCCGCCACTGACCCCCTGCTGGTGGCGGTGGCGACCCTGCACGGCCAGGATCCGAACGGGCTGGCGGGCGGCTGTCGGGTGCGCTGGAGCGGGTCGATGGCCTGGGACAAGGCCGGGGAAGCCCATGAAGGCGAGAGTGTCTTCGGGCTGATTCCGACCGACGAGAAGGGCAGGACCGGCCTGCTGCTGCGCGATCGTGGCTATGCCGAAACGGCCCCGGTGGCCGGGCATTTCCAGATGGACGATCGCGACGGACTGCTGCTCAGCACGGACTACGAAACCATGAGCAGCCTGGAGCGGTTCAGCTTCGCGGGGCCCGATGTGCGGCTGCGCACCAGCACCGTCGAGGGACTCTCCAACACCGCGTCCTTCTGCGTGGAGACCCGGGTGCTTGAGGCGACCGCCGGGCCCACCCCAGCTGAAGCGCCGGAGGACGGACGCCTGCTCTCTCCACTGGGCTGGTGAAGTCTGGGCTGGTGAACCCGGTGTCGAACGTTACGGACTGTGAGCCCTGCCAGGGGGCGATGAGTCGTGACGGGGCCGCACTTCTACGATCCCCGAGACGGATGCCTGAGCACGAGTGGCCCTTCCTCTCCTGAAGTACGCACCCACGACGCAGAACTCCCGCGTGGATGCCCTCCGGGTGGGTTCAGACGAGGATCCCAAGGCCGTGTCCATGGACAAGGCCATGGATCGCGAAGACCAGAACTTCGTGATTGAGGCCGCCTATCGGCAGATCTTCTTCCACGCTTTCAAGGTGGACCGCGACCGCACCCTTGAGTGCCAGTTGCGCGATGGCCAGATCACGGTGCGTGATTTCATCCGCTCCCTGTGCCTGTCGGACACCTTCACCCGCAGCTTTTACAACCTCAACAGCAACTACCGCGTGGCTCGCCACCTGGTGGAAAAGCTGCTGGGTCGCCAGACCTACGGCAAATCCGAGGAAATCGCCTGGTCGGCCGTGCTGATGACCCGTGGGGTCCGGGGGATGGTGGATGACATCCTCGACAGCCAGGAATACCTGGACAACTTCGGCTACGACACGGTTCCTTACCACCGCAACCGCGTGGTTGGTTCACGCAGCGTCGGCGAAACCCCCTTCAACATCACCTCACCCCGCTACGAGGCCTACCACCGCGGCATTCTGGGCTTCCCCCAGATCGTCTACACCGGTACCGCCAAGGCCTACCCCGAGCGTGCCCGCCAACGCCGTGGCGGTTTCCCCGAGGATTACCTCCCCTGGGTGCGGACGCTGCCTGCCATGCGCACCCGTGGCGCCGCCGCCGGCAACACCGGCATGGATTATCTCTCCAAGGTCCCCTATCGCAGCATCGGTCGCTGAGGTTTCACAGCTTCAGCGCCACTGGGTCATCCGGATCAGAAGGCGGTGCTTCGGCACCGCTTTTTTGTTGGTCCTGCCCCTGGTCAGTGGATCCTGACCCCTCAGGGCCAGTCCGGCAAATCGCGGAGAAAGTGCTTCAAACTGTTTCTCAATCGTACCCGGATGCTGTGAGCCAGTCTCTGACCACTTTGGCGCGACTGACCCTGAGACAGCTCCGTCAGGTGGCCAGCGATCTGGGGGTCAGCCTCTACAGCCGTAAATCCAAGGAGGAGCTGCTCAACGCGATCAGCTCGCGCCATGAAGAGGGCAGCCTGTCCTTGCAGGCGATTGAAGCCGAGATGAAACCGGCTCCACAGCCGGATGCAGAGACCCGCGTGGTCTTCCTGCCGCGTGATCCCCAATGGGCCTACGTGTTCTGGGAGATCTCGGAAGCCGACCTGGCTCACGCCCTTCAGGCCGGTGCCAGCCAGCTCTGTCTGCGGGTCGCGGATATGACCGGCCTGGCTGGAGGCTCAGCCCATCCCCACACCCTGCAGGAAGTGGTGGTCGACAGCCATGCCACCGAGTGGTACCTACCGGTGCCGCTCAGTGATCGTGATTACCGGGTGGAGCTCGGGTACCGCAAAGGCAGCTCCGGCGGATGGATCTCTCTGGCCTTCTCCTCGGTGGCCCGGGTTCCAGCCTTGCATCCGAGCGAGCAGATCCTCGATCAGTTCGTTCCCTTCACCCTCGAAGCAGCTCCCACTTCGCTGCCGACACCCGTGGAGAGCAGCGATTCCGGCCTGCACGAGAGGCTTTATCAGACGGCTACAGCTCGTTGGCGCAAACTGGGCCGTGGCTCCGAAGCCTTCCATGAGCTCCAGGAGAGCGGCAGCGAACACCAGGGACAGCACGCCTCAGGCGCGGGCATCTGGGCCAGCGGACGCCAGTCCTCCGGCGCAGGCGGGGTAGCCCCCCGGCAGCGTTCGTTCTGGCTGGTCGCAGACGCTGAGCTGATCGTCTATGGCGCCACCGATCCAGCCGCCCGCCTCACCATCGGCGGCGAGGAAGTACCCCTCTCCGCCGATGGCACCTTCCGGGTGCAGGTGCCCTTCCGCGACGGCCAGCAGGTCTATCCGATCGAGGCCGTGGCCGCAGATGGGGAGCAGAAACGCAACATCACCCTCGACTTCCGCCGGTTGACCCCGGAAGACAACAGCAATCCGTCCCATCAGGCCGCCCCCGAGTGGTTCTGACACCCGCCGTGTCCCCCCGATGACCTCCTCTTCGTCCCGCCGCGGCCTGCGCATTTTCGTGGCCATCACGCCCGTGCTGGGTGCGGTCAGCTTCGCCTTGCTGATTCCCCTGCTGATCGTGCACGTGAGCCTTCAGGCAGCGGTTGGAGCCGCTGTGGCCATTGGCTGCCTCTGGTTCGCTCTGATGCTGCGCACCTCCGAAATGCCCGGGCACTGAGTCCCAAGCAGCACAGCAACCCTGCTGTTGACCGACCCGGGGAACGCTGAAGCCAGCGTCTTCCCTGTGCATGGCCCACCTGGTCCCACCGCCCTCCGTCCACCCTCAACCCAGGTGCGCCGGCCATCAGGTGAGGTCCCTTCTGTTGGTTGGGGGCCTGGGCCTGCTGCTGGCAAGCTGCAGCTCCAACGCCCGCCTGCAGGGCCAGCCTCCGCCCCGCCTGCCCCTGCCAGCTGGCATCGATGTGGGCTTCAACCACCGCACCGCCGGCCATTACCGCAGCCCCATCGACGGTCGCTGGCGACAGGGCGACGACCTCGAAGCGATGTTGCTGAGCACCATCGAGGAGGCCCACAGCGAGATCGCCGTGGCCGTCCAGGAGCTGTCCCTGCCGAAGGTGGCCGCGGCCCTGGCCCGCAAACACCAGCAGGGTGTGAGGGTCAGGCTGGTGCTTGAAAACACCTACAGCACCCCCTGGAGCGAGCAGCATCCTGTCGATCTGGTCCCCCATCTGCGCCATCGACAGGCCCAGCTGAAGGCGCTGGGATGGGGCGATGCCCTGCTGATCCTGCAGCGTGCCGGAGTCCTGATGCTGGACGACACCGCCGACGGCAGCGCCGGCAGCGGCCTGATGCACCACAAATTCCTGGTGGTCGATGGCCGGGTGGTGATGACCGGCTCGGCCAACTTCACCCCATCCGGCATCCACGGCGACCCGGACGATCGACGCACCCGCGGCAACGTCAACCATCTGCTGCGCTTCGAGAGCAGGGAGCTGGCGGCCGTGTTCCTGGCGGAATTCGAACGTCTGTGGGGGGACGGCCCCGGCGGCCAGGCCGACAGCCGATTCGGGATCGGCAAGGGGGGCGGTGCCCCACAGCGGGTGATCGTGCAGGGCACACCGGTGCAGGTGCTGTTTGCGCCCCATCGCCGCAGCGATCCCGACAACGGCCTGATCTGGCTGGGCCAGCTTCTCGCCCAGGCCCAGCGGCGCATCGATCTGGCCCTGTTCGTGTTTTCGGCTCAGAACCTCACGAACGTGCTGGCGCAGCAGCATCAGAACGGTGTGGCCATGCGGGTGCTGGCCGACCCCGGCTTCGCCAATCGCTCCTTCAGCGAGGTGCTCGATCTGCTGGGGGTGGCCCTGCCGGATCGGCGCTGCAAGATCGAGGCTGGCAATCGTCAGTGGACGGAACCGCTGGCAGGCGTAGGCATCCCCCAGCTGGCCGGGGGCGACAAACTGCACCACAAGATCGCCGTGATCGATGGGAAACGGGTGATCAGCGGCAGCTTCAACTGGAGTCCATCCGCCGCTCACCAGAACGACGAAACCCTGCTGGTGATCGACTCGCCTGTCCTGGCCCGCCACTTCACCCAGGAGATCGATCGCCTCTGGAGCGGCGCCGAGCTGGGAATCACGGCCGGGCTGGAGCGACGGATCGAGCGGCTGCGGCGCACGTGCGGTCAAGGGCACGCGACTACGATCCCAGAAGACCGCGAAGAGCCGGAGCCGTAGTGGAGCAGCCAGCGACCTCCAACAGAAGCGCCACTGATCCCAACCCGTCAGCCACCATTGATGCGATCAATCTGATGCTGCGGGATCTCCACACCCGGCATGATGAGATCCGCCATAGAGCCGCCTTCCGCGGGTGTACCAAGGAACTGCTGGCCCTGCAGCAGGAGTTGGTCGACTATCTGCTGGCGCGAAAGACCGGTCTTAGCGGCGGCACCACGCACAAACCCCACGACGGTCTCAATTACAACTCCTTCACCTGAACCGCCCCCGTTTCCAGCCATCGACGGGGTGAGACGCGAGCCGGCGCGGGTTCTGATCGTGGGGGGCGGGCCCACCGGTGCCGCCCTCGCCCTTCTGCTGAGCCAGCAGGGCATCCCGCTCACCCTGATCGAAACCAGCCGGAATCTGGATCGGGTCTTCCGCGGCGAAGCCCTGATGCCCAGCGGTCTGGCCGCCCTTGAACAGATCGGCGGTGCCGACCTGCTGGACGGACTGCCCCAGCGGCCCCTGGCCGGCTGGCGTTTCGTGCTGGACGGCCGGGAGTTGTTTCGGGCCGCGGAACCCCTGGCCCCTGGCCCTGCCTGCACCCTGGTGAGCCAACCGGCCCTGCTGGAGCGCCTGTTGGAGCGGGCGGCGGGCTATCCAGGCTGTCAGGTTCTGCGAGGCACCGCTGCCACTGGGCTGGTGGAGCAGAACGGCCGTATCGCGGGGATCCGGCTGGCGGACGGCCAGGAGCTGCGGGCCGATCTGGTCCTGGCCTGCGATGGGCGCAGCTCATTGCTGCGACGCCTGGCCGGCCTGGAGCTGCAGGAGCAGAGCAGCCCCCTCGATCTGCTCTGGTTCCGGCTGCCAGCGGCCTCCACGACCTCTGCCGCTCCGCCACTGCCCCAGGGAGACTGGTTCACCACCGTGGTTGGCCCCGCCGGGATCTTCAGCCTGTTCAACGGGGCCACCGGCGTGGCGCAACTGGCCTGGGTTCGTCCCCGTCGCGCCGTGGCGACAGGCCCGGTTCAGACGACGCCAACGCCAGCGGAGAGCCCCTGGCCGGAGTGCTGGGCCCGCCAGAGCCCGCCGGAGCTGAGGGCCTGGATGCGCAACGGCAGTGTGCACGCGACGGCACCGGTGCCCCTGGCCGTCCGCGTGGGCCTGGCTCCCCGCTGGCATCGGCCTGGCCTGCTGATGCTGGGCGATGCCGCCCATCCGATGAGTCCGGTGCGGGCTCAGGGGATCAACATGGCCTTGCGCGATGCTCTGGCTGCCGCGAACCATCTGATTCCGCTTCTGGCGGAGGGTGCCCAGCCAGCGGCTTCCCAGCTTGATGCCGCCCTGGCCGCGATCGCAGCCGAACGTCTGCCGGAGATCCGGACCCTGCAGACCCTGCAACGCCAGGAGGCCGAACGGGGGATGCTGCTGCAGGGCCAGCCCTGGCTGAGGGCGTTGCTGCTGGCGGGGGCTCCGTGGCTGGCTCCGGCTCTGCGCCATCACTGGATCGACCAGCAACGACCACTGCGGCAGGGAGTGACCACCCTGAACCTGCTGGAGAGCCCGCGCCTGCTGGAATCGTGAGGGCCCGTCATGATGCAACAGCCTGTCCGAGCGGAGTGATGGCTGACAGCCCTGCCCCCAACTCTGGCCCTTCCCGTGCCAGGCCAGTGGAGCCGCAGCTGGATCTGCCCTGGGAAGCAACCACCCGCACCAGAGCACCACAGCCTGGGCAGTCTGCGATCCAGCGATCAGGGATTGGGCTGAGGTTGCTGCAGCTGAGTCCCTTGCTGCTCTGCCTGCCGTTGCCTGCGGCCCTGGGGAAAGATCTGCCCCCTTACCCCAGCAACGCCAAGTTCCGTCAACTGCAGCTGGCCGCCCAGGACTGTGGCCGTGAGAACAACGATGCCACCTGCACCCCGGCGCGGGACCAGGCCGACCGCCTGATCGATCACCCGCGCCTTTCGGCCTCCTGCAAAGACGTGCTCTGGGAGATTCGGGAGGGCTCCGAGGTCACGGCGGTCAACAGCTACGTCAGACGAGAAGCGCTCAACAGGGCGGCAGGCGACCTGATGGTGATCTGCCGCGCCCAGGCCAAACCGACTGCGACCAGCGACAAACCTTCGTCACCGTTTCAGCAGTGAACCGTTCGTGAACCGATTCAGCGCCGAAACGGTTCAAGGGGCAGAGGGCACTGGAGCCTCTGCCGCATCCAGCAGAGCGCGGGATGTGCTCTCCATGAAGGGCACCGACCAGGGCGTCACCACGATGGCCCGGTCAGCCAGCTCGCAGGCTCCGCCCTGACGACCAGCGGCCGAGCAGCTGGCGCTGAGTTTGAGCAGGGCGTTGGTGAGCTTGCCCCGCAGGCAGCTTTCAGCGCCGGCATGGCTGAGCACAGCTTCTGCTGCCTTGCGGGTCTGCTGGACCGCAGCGGGATAGGAATCGACCGGGCCGAGCCCCATGGGTGCCGCCTGGCCAGGACGGGCCAGGGGCACGAGAATGGCCGCCAGCACCAGGGCCAGACCGGCAGGGCGGGACGAGGGAAGCAGCACGGGCGAGCTGGGGCAAAAGGAGCGCAGGCAGAGTGCGACCCGGCCATGAAGAAACGCTAGCGACGGTTGCCGGAGCCAGCCCGTTCTGGGGCCAGGCGTAGCTTGGGTCTGTTGCGGCTTACGTGATGACCAGCGGTGTGCGTCAAGTGGTGCTTGAGCGGCCCTTCGACGACCAGAAGCCCGGCACCTCCGGCCTGCGCAAGAGCAGCCGCCAGTTCGAGACACCGCACTACCTCGAAAGTTTCCTCGAGGCGATCCTGCGGGTACTGCCGGGCGTCGATGGCGGCACCCTGGTGGTGGGTGGCGACGGCCGCTATGGCAACCGCCAGGCCATCCAGGTGATCGTCCGCATGGCAGCGGCCCACGGCGTGGCGCGGCTGATCACCACAACCGGCGGCATCCTCTCCACGCCGGCCGCCTCCCATCTGATCCGCCGCCATCAGGCCATCGGCGGCATCATCCTCTCGGCCAGCCACAACCCCGGCGGTCCGGAGGGGGATTTCGGGGTGAAGGTGAACGGCGCCAACGGCGGGCCGGCGCCGGAGTCGGTCACCGATGCGATCTATGCCTGCACCCTGGGGCTCGATGGCTACCGGATCCAGGACGCCGATCCGATCCCCCTCGACCAACCCGGTCGCCACAGGGTCGGCAGCCTCGAGGTGGAGGTGATCGACGGGGTCGAAGACTACGTGACGCTGATGCAGGGCCTGTTCGACTTCGATCGCATCGGAGCCCTGCTGCGCGGCAATTTCCCGATGGCGTTCGATGCCATGCACGCCGTGACCGGCCCTTACGCCAGCCGTCTGTTCGAGGGGCTGCTGGGGGCCCCGGCCGGAACGGTGCGGAACGGCATCCCGCTTGAGGATTTCGGCGGCGGTCACCCCGATCCGAACCTCACCTATGCCCACGAGCTGGCCGCCCTGCTCCTGGACGGCGATGCCTACCGCTTCGGGGCCGCCTGCGACGGCGACGGCGACCGCAACATGATCCTGGGGGCCGGTTGCTTCGTGAACCCGAGCGACAGCCTGGCCGTGCTCACCGCCAACGCCACCCTGGCGCCGGGCTACGCCGACGGGCTCAGCGGCGTGGCCCGCTCCATGCCCACCAGTGCCGCGGCGGATGTGGTGGCCAGGGAGCTGGGTATCGCCTGCTTCGAAACGCCCACGGGATGGAAGTTCTTCGGCAACCTGCTGGATGCCGGCCGCATCACCCTCTGCGGGGAGGAGAGCTTCGGCACCGGCAGCAACCACATCCGCGAGAAGGATGGCCTCTGGGCGGTGCTGTTCTGGCTGCAGATCCTGGCCTGCCGCCAGTGTTCCGTGGCCGAAGTGATGACGGAGCACTGGGCCCGCTTCGGGCGCCATTACTACTCCCGCCACGACTATGAAGCGATCGCCTCCAGCGCCGCCGCAGAGCTCTACAGCCGGGTGAAGGCCATGCTGCCCAGCCTGAAGGGTGAGCGCTTCGCGGGTCGGACGATCGCCACCTGCGACGACTTCTCCTACACCGATCCTGTCGATGGTTCCACCAGTGCGGGGCAGGGTCTGCGCATCCTGCTGGACGACGGCAGCCGCGTGGTGCTGCGCCTCTCCGGCACAGGCACCCAGGGCGCCACGCTGCGGGTGTACCTGGAGAGCTACGTGCATCCCGGTGGTGCCCTCACCCTGGATCCCCAGAAGGCGCTGGGCGATCTGATCCAGGCCACCGACCAGCTGGCCGAGATCCACCGGCGCACCGGCATGGCACGGCCCACCGTGATCACCTGATCATGGTCATCTGATCGGTGCTCACCTGATCCGTGATCTCCCGCTCACTCTGACCAGGCTCGTCCCTGCTCCTAGCCTCAGGAGTAACGGTCCAATTGCTCGGCATGACCTCACCCACTGTTCCCCCGTCTGCCGCGGCAGTTCGCCCGTCTGCCGCCACAAGCCGCCTGTCTCCCTCAGGCGAACGCTCCGGATGGCCACGCGTCCGAGTGATGGGGCTGGCCGTGCTGCTGATGGGGATCGGCCAGGCCGCACCTGCCGGGGCTGTTGATGGTAATCAGGTGAAGGCACTCTGCATGGCGGGCTTCAACGCCGCCATGGCCGCCGCCGGCAAGACACCACCCGCTGGCATGGGGGAGTTCACCTGCACCTGCTTCCTGGAGCAGGTTGAAGCCGGCAGCAACATCGACCAGGCCCGCACCACCTGCAGGGACAAGGCCGCGACAAGGTATCCGGTGAAATGAACGGCGCCAGCCCATGAGGCCCTCCTGGCCTCCGCCAGGGATGCAGCCGCTCCACCAGGGGAGGCCGGAGTGGTGGAAGGCCGATCTGGTGGCAGGCATCACCGTGGCGGCCTACCTGATTCCCCAGTGCATGGCCTACGCCGAGCTGGCGGGACTGCCCCCGATCAGCGGGCTGTGGGCCATCCTGCCGCCGCTGCTGCTCTATGCACTCCTGGGCTCCTCACCCCAGCTGTCGGTGGGGCCGGAATCCACCACGGCCGTGATGACCGCCGCCGCCATCGGTCCACTCGCTGCTGGCGATCCAGGCCACTACGCCGGGCTGGCCTCTCTGCTGGCCCTGGTGGTGGGTGGGCTCTGCTGCCTCGGAGCCTGGGGCCGGCTCGGATTCCTGGCCGATCTGCTCTCCAAGCCGATCCTGGTGGGCTACATGGCCGGGGTGGCGGTGATCATGATCACCAGTCAGCTGGGCAGGATCTGCGGGCTCACCCTGGCGGCCGATTCGATCGGTGGGCAGATCCAGGAGCTTGTGCAACGGCACGTGGAGGTGCACGGGCCCACCCTGGCGCTGGCGGCGGCGGTGCTGACCTTCCTGGTGGTGCTGCAACGGCGCTGGCCCAGCCTGCCGGCTCCCCTGTTGGCGGTGCTTCTGGCCACGGCAGTGGTGGCGGCTCTCCAGTTGGACCGTCAGGGCGTGGCGGTGATCGGCCCGATTCCGGCGGGGCTGCCCCAGTTGAGCCTGCCCCTGGGGGAGACGCTCCCCACACTCAGGTCCCTGCTGCCCACCGCGGCAGGCATCGCCCTGGTGGGCTACTCCGACAACGTGCTCACTGCCCGGGCCTTCGCAGCTCGCAACGGCTACCGGATCGATGCCAACCGGGAACTGTTGGCCCTGGGGGCTGTGAACCTGGGCAACGGGCTGCTGCAGGGCTTCCCGGTGAGCAGCAGCGGCAGCCGCACCGCCATCGGCGACACCGCCGGCAGCCGCAGCCAGGTGTTTTCCCTGGTGGCCTTCCTGGTGGTGATCCTGGTGCTGCTGGCCCTGCGGCCGGTGCTGGCGCTGTTCCCCAAGGCGGCCCTGGGGTCCATCGTGATCTACGCGGCGCTGCGGCTGATTGATCTGGGCGAATTTCGGCGGCTGCGCAGCTTTCGCAGCAGCGAATGGCAGCTGGCTCTGGCCACCCTGGCGGGGGTGCTGCTCACCGACCTGCTCACAGGTGTGGCCGTGGCGGTGGCGCTGTCGGTGATCGATCTGTTCAGCCGGCTGGTGCGGCCCAACGATGCGGTGCTGGGGGAGGTGCCCCAGCTGGCGGGTCTGCACGACATCCACGACTGGGCGGGAGCACGGACACTGCCCGGGCTGGTGATCTACCGCTACGACGCGCCCCTCTGCTTCGCCAATGCCGACCATTTCCGCCGCAGAGCCCTGGCCGCGATCGAGGCCGAAACCACACCGGTGGCCTGGTTCGTGGTCAATGCCGAAGCGATCGTGGAGATCGACATCTCAGCGGCAGACATGCTGATCGAGCTGATCCAGGAACTCCGCCATCGGCAGATCGTGCTGGGCCTGGCGCGGGTGAAACAGGATCTTTACGGCCAGTTGGTGCGGGCGGGCTTGCTGGACGCGATCGGTGCCGATCACATCTTCCCCACCCTGAGCAGCGCCCGGCAGGAGTTTCTGCGCTCCAGCCCGCCCGCCTGCGCCTCGGCCGGAGTCAGAGATGACGTCCAGACATCCGGCACTGAACCAGCCGGTAGCAGCCGTCATGAGTGACCAACGAGCGAGCCACCAGCTGGCCGGAGAGTGAGCCCCGTGCCACCAGCACCTGGCTTCAGCCGCCAGGGCCATCGCCCACTCACCCCCCGAGATCTGAGTCCGGATCGTCCTTGGCCACCAGAGCCAGCTGTCGCATCGTTTCACCCCAGCTGCCGCAGGCGCCGGCCACGCTGACCACCACCGCCAACTTCACCAACGGGATCGGGGTGAGCAGGCTGCCAGGGGTGCGCATGGCGCGGTGGGCCAGCAGCGCCAGAACAGTGGCCGCCGAGGCCATCAGAGTGCCGGCCAGGGCGATGCGGCGTCGATCAACGCGCCGCTGACGGCCGCGGCGGTAGCCAGGAGGAGGGGGGAGAGGCATGGCACAGAGGCAGCGAACCTGGGAAAGAGCCGCTCAGGGCGACGGTTGAGGCGGAACCGGGGGCTGCACGGCGGGTACGGGATCGTCGGCCAAAGGATCGGAGGTGTCGGCGCTGGCGGGAAACCAGTCGCGCTCGAGGTTCTTCATCAGGACATAGAACGAGGGCACCACGAACAGGCTGAGCACAGTGGCCACCAGCAGGCCACCAAAGATCACCGATCCCAGGGAGCGTTGACTCAGAGCACCGGCTCCATCGGCGATCACCAGGGGGAAAAAGCCCGCCAGAGCCGCCATGGCCGTCATCAGGATCGGGCGAAGGCGGGATCGAGCCGCGCCGCTGGCCGCCGCCGGGATCGATTCGCCCCGCTCGAGGCGCTGGTTGGCCAGATCAACGATCAGGATGCCGTTCTTGGCAGCGAGGCCGATCAGGGTGACCAGCCCAACCTGGGCATAGACGTTGTTCACCTGCCCGCGCATCACCAGGAAGGCCAGGGCCCCCAGCATCGCCAGTGGCACGGTCATCAGGATGATCAGCGGATCGATGTAGCTGCCGTACTGGGCGGAGAGCACCAGATAGACCACCACAATGCCAAGGGCGAAGACCAGGATCGCCAGGGAACCGGCCTGCACCTCGGAGCGGGACAAGGCTGACCAATCCATACCGATGTTGCTGAAATCAAGCTGGCTGAATGCCTGCGACAGGCTGTCGATCGCCTGACCACTGCTCTTGCCGATCGCCTCGGCCCCTTGGATCAGCACGGTGCGATACAGGTTGAAGTGACTGACAATCGGCGGAGCGCTGTCCAGCCGGGCCTGAATCACATTGGAGAGAGGGATCTGCTGACCCTTGCCGTTGGTCACATAGAGATTGGCCAGATCCTCCACCACACTCCTGCTCTCTCCTTCGGCCTGCACGTACACCTGCCGGTATTGGCCATCTTCATAGGTGGGATTCACGAAGCGGCCTCCCGCCAGGGCCCCCAGAGTGGCCATGGCATCGCCATAGTTGATATCGAGCGAGGCCATCCGATCGCGATCCACATCCAGCCGCCAGACCGGTGCATCACTGACGAACTGAGTATAGATATTGAAGAAATCCCCCGTGGCCCGCGCCTTGACGATCAGCTGATCAGACAGCTTGGAGAGATCGGTGGGCGTATAGCCACCATTACTGAGGTCGTTGAACTGAAACGAGAATCCCCCCTGGGCGCTGAACCCAGGCACCGCGGCGGGAGACTGGGAGAGAACCACGGCGCCGGGAATCTCACGGAACTTCTGGTTGAAGCGACGGATGATCGCCTGCGCCGATTGCTGTGGAGAGGTGCGTTCCTCAATCGGCTTGAGACCGAAGAAGAAGATGGCCTGGTTAAAGGCTCCACCATTGAATCCGGTTCCACCAATCAACTCACCAGAGACAACTTCCGGTTCTTCGGCGATGATTTTTCTGGCCTTATCAGCAACTTCCATGGTGGCTTCGATCGAAGCCTGCGGCGGAAGCTGGATGATGCCGAGCCCGTAGCCCTGGTCTTCCGTCGGCACAAAGCCGGTGGGAACGGCCGTGAAGGCAATGCCCGTGAGCACCACGCCACCGAGCAGAACAGCAACCACCAGACGCCGCAGGCGGATCACCTGGTCAAGCAACCGGGCATAGCCGGCAGCCAGGCGCTCAAAGAAGGCGTTGAAGGCCTTGAAGATCGGCTGCAGGAAGGTGCCGATCAGGGCACCCAGCAATCCGAAGAGCAGCATTGTGACCCAGGCATTCACCATGTAGCCGTAAAGGCCACCGATGGCGGCTCCAATCAGGGTCCACTTCAATCCGGTGGGATTGGTCTTGCCGCCTCCGAGAAGCAACGCCGACTGCAATGGCTTGCCAGTGATCGCATTGAAGGTGGACACCAGGATTGAAAACACGATCGTGAGGGCAAACTGGCGGTAGATCACGCCAGTCGCCCCAGGAAAGAAGGTGACCGGAATGAACACAGCCAGCAGCACCAGGGCGGTGGCCAGGATGGCTCCGGTGAGTTCCTTCATCGCATTCGAGGCCGCCTTGAACGGCGGGTCGCCCGCTTCGATGCGGGCCGAGACTGCTTCCACCACCACGATGGCGTCGTCCACCACCAGGCCGGTGGCGAGAATGATCCCCAGCAGGGTGAGTTCGTTGATCGAGAATCCGAACGCCTTTACGAAGACAAGGGCGCCGAGCAGGGCGATCGGCAGGGCCAGGGCAGGCACGGCCGTGGCCTTCCAGTCCTGAAGGAAAAGGAAGATGATCAACAGCACCAGCACAACGGCGTCGCGCAGGGCATCCAGCGCCGCTTCGATGGAGCCATTGATGAAGTCAGTCTGATCAAAGACCTTTTCAAGCCGCACACCTGGAGGCAGGGTACTTTCAAACTGCTTCAGAACAGTATCCACCGATTTGGCGGTTGAGATCGCATTGCTACCGGGCAGCTGAATCACGCCAAACCCAACACAGGGATAACCGGTCTTGGCGTTGATCGCTGACTGATAGAAGTTCTGAAACGCATATTCGGCACGGCCCACATCAGACAGGCGAATCAGGCCGCCATCCGATCCCTCAGCTGTCTGGCTCCCGCCCGGGCCTTTGGCCAGGATGAGATTCTCAAACTCCTGGACCGTTTCCAGGTTGCCGTTGACCAGCAACGGGTAGGTGAGGCGATTGGCCGGAACCGAAGGGGGGCCGCCGATGCTGCCGGCGATCACCACCTGGTTCTGGGAGCTGAGGGCATCAATCACATCATTGATGCTGAGATTGAAGCGAGCCAGCTTGAGGGGATCGACCCAGAGGCGAAAGGCAGGATCGCTGGCTCCAAAGACATTGACCTGGCCCACCCCGTCGGCACGGCTGAGGGGGTAGAGGAGGTTGAGCTGAAACAGACCGTTGAGATAGTTGCGGTCGAACTGGCCTTTGGTGGAGGTGAGGTTATAGACCAGCAGGTAACTGGACGCCGTCTGCTGCACCGTGATGCCCTGGGCATTGACCTGCTCAGGCAGCTGGGCCGTGGCCGTCTGCACCCGGTTGAGCACATTGACCTGATCAATATCGGCGTTTGTGTTCGGCTTGAAATAGACATTGATCTGGCTCACCCCCTGGCCGGTGCTGTTGGAGGTGATGTAATCCATCCCCGGCGCCCCGTTGATCTGCTCCTCCAGAGGTCCGGTCACGGCACTTTCCACCGTGAGGGCATCGGCACCCGGCAGGTTGGCTGTCACCGCAATGGTGGGCGGCGCGATGTTGGGCAGGTTCTCAATCGGCAGCAGCGGCAGGCTGATGATGCCAGCCATCAGAATCAGGATGCTGCACACGGTGCTGAGCACCGGGCGGCGGATAAAGGTGTCCGAGAGGCTCATGGACGTGCGGACCCCGCTGGAGTCGTGCGCACCACCGAGCCGGAACGCAGCTGGGCCAGGTTGCCGAGGATGAAACGATCACTGCTCTGCAATCCCTCCAGCAACGCAAAGCGTCCCTGCTGCAGAGTGCCCACCCGCACCGGCACCTGCACAGCCACCAGAGCGCCCGATGGGGGCTGGCTCGCCAGGGGACGGCCAAGTCGACGGCTGGCCTCGGCCGCCGGCAGTGCCAGGAACACAAACGTCTTGCCTGCCTGCAGCAGAACCGCACGTTCTGGAATCGAGAGCAGGGGCTCCTGGGCAAACACCAGCGTGGCGCTCACCCGCTGCCCGTTGCGCAGCAGGCCATCGCGGTTGTCGAACGTGGCCTTGGTCAGCAGGGTCTGGCTGGTCTTGTCCACCGAGGGGGCCACGAAGGTGAGAGAGCCCCGGGCCAGCTGCCCCTGTTGATCCGGTAGTTGCAGGATCACAGGCAGTCCTCGGCGCACCCGCCAGGCCTGGGAGGCCGGCACATCAAGACGCACCCAGAGAACGGAGTTATCGATCACCGTGGTCACCACGGTGCCGGCCCGCACGAAGTCACCCAGCTTGAAGGCGATGCTGCCGACCTGGCCGGCGATCGGTGCGACGACATCCTTGTAGGCCAGGGTGGCCTGCTGGCCGATCAGCTTGTCCCTGCTTGTGAGGGCCTGGGTGACGTAATAGTCACGTTGCAGGGTGGAGACAGCTCCCTGCTCGTTCAGGAAGATGAAGCGCTGGGCGTTCACCAGGTCCCTGCGGGCCTCCGAGGCCGCCGCATCCACCTCGGCTCGCTGCTGCACCTGATCCAGGCGGAAGAGGGGCTGGCCCTGGCTGACGCTCTGCCCCTCCCGCATCGGCATCGCCACGATCCGCCCATCAATCTCAGCCGCCAGCTTCAGATCCCGGATCGCCTCAAGGGTGCTCTGATAAGTGGCCTGATCGTTGAACGTGCGTGGTGTGGGCTGCTCGATCTGAACAAGGGGCGCCTGCGGTGGCGGTGGCTTCGGTGGGCTGCACGCCTGCAGGGGCAACGCCAGGACCACCAGCCCGGCTCCGAACCTGAGGGCAACGAGCGACTTCACAGAATCCGGGAGGCTGGGCGGAGGATAGGTGGGATCAGGTCCGATCACCATCTGCGCCGCAGACCCTGGCGATTCTGATGGTAAATCGGATCGGGATTGGCGGCCTGCAACTGCCGCATCGCTTCGATCGCCAGCCCGCTCAGGGCTCCGGCTGCCGCCAGCAGGCGCCGCAGCCAGACCAGATCGCCTGGGTCGATCGAGGTGGGGGAATGCTGCACGATCGATTCCATGAACAACCCCACGGCCCAGCCGATCACCATGCCGATCAGCAGGGCCACCACCACCCGCTTGCCCTGAAAGGAAGGGCGCTTGGCCGGCGCTGCGGCAGGCCTGCGATCGTTGTCAGGAGGAGAAGAGGACGCCATGGCCTGGGGATCAAGCGCCATCGGAACCGGAAAGGGTGGGCGCGGGTTGCGATGGGGTGGAGCCACCAGCCAGCAGCGTCTTCACCACCACATAAAATACGGGAACCACGAGTAGCGACAGCACCGTGGCCACCAGCAATCCACCGAACACCACCGTGCCGAGCGACGCCTGACTGCGGGCCCCGGCGCCACTGGCGAGCACCAGGGGCAGGAAGCCGAACAGCGATGAAATGGCGGTCATGATGATCGGCCGCAGACGCGACTGGGCCGCGTCGCGGGCGGCATCGAGGGCCGTGGCCCCCTCGGCCATGCGCTGATTGGCGAGATCGACGATCAGGATGCCGTTCTTGGCCGCCAGGCCGATCAACATCACCAGGCCGACCTGGGCATAGATGTTGAGCACTTCGCCGCGCAGGGCGAGGAAGGTGAGGGCACCCAGCATGGCGGTGGGCACCGTCATCAGGATGATCAGGGGATCGGTATAGCTCTCGTATTGGGCAGCAAGAACCATATAGACCACCAGGATTCCCAGGGCAAAGATCACAACCGCCAGGGATCCGGCCTTCACCTCCTCACGGGAGATGCCGGTCCAGTCGAAATTCAGGCCCTGCAACGACTGCGCCTCGAACAACTGACGCATGCCATTGATCGCCTGGCCTGAACTCTTGCCGGCAGCCGGGCTGCCCTCAATTTTGATCGAACGGTAGAGATTGAAGTGGGGAATCACACTGGGTCCCTGGGTGGACCTCACCGTGAAAAACTCCGACAGGGGAATCTGGTCGCCTGAAGCATTGCGCACATAGAGAGCCTTGAGCTTCTCCGGCGTGGCACGGTTATCTTCGTCGGCCTGCACGAAGACGCGCCGCACCTTGCCCTCCTGGAAGGTGTCGTTGACGTAGCTGCCACCGAAGTTGACACTGAACGATCGCATCGCATCGCCGAAGTCGACTCCCAGGGATGCCAGGCGATCCCGGTCCACATCAATGGCCAGCTGGGGAGCTTCCGGGGAGAACAGGGTGAAGACCCGCTGAAAGAGATCGCTGCCATTGGCCTCGCGGATCAAGGTGCCCGCCGCCTGGAAGAAGCTCTGGAGGTTAAGGGCGCCGCCGCTGCGGTCCAGAAGCTGGAATTCAAAGCCTCCAGAGGTGCCATACCCCGGAATCGCCGGTGGTTCGACCACAAACACCCGTGCCTCCTGAATCTGGGAGGCCATCTTCTGGTTGAGCCGTCCCACAATCGCACCCATCTCCTGCTCGCGGGTCTGGCGGTCATCCCAGTTCCGCGTGCCGAAGAAAAACAGACCCTTGTTCGGGGCATTGCCATCCAGACTGGCGCCACTGAACACAGAGGCGGCCGTGATGTCCTTCTCGGTTCGCAGGATCTCGGCCACCTTCCGGTTGATCCGATCCGTGACCTGCAGGGAGCCCCCATCGGGGGCCTGCACAAAGCCGATGGCATAGCCCTGGTCCTCGATCGGAACAAACCCTCCCGGGATGGCGCTGAAGGCCACACCGGTGAGGGTGATGCCCCCTGCCAGCACAGCCATCACCAGAATGCGCCGATTCAGAGCCCAGCCCAGCAGGCCCTTGTAGCGGTCTTCGAAGCCGGCATAAAGACCGTTGAAACGGCGAAAGATCACCGGGGTGAACCAACCGGTGGCCAGGCCCGCCGCCGCGAAGATCAACACCGTCAACGGGGTCTCCACCCCGCCGAAGACCAGGCCCACCGCCGCGGCCCCCACCGTGAAGGGCAACCGCAGGGGCAGACCTGTGAGAAGTTTGGCCACATAGCCAACGAACAGTCCCACCACCACAGCCGAGAGCACGGGCAAGACACCACTGCCTCCAGCCATCAGGCCATAGATGAATCCGATCGAGCCGCCGGCGATCGCATAGGTGCGCCGTCCCGGAGGCTCAGAATCCTGAGCGAGCAGGAGCGCCGAGAGCATCGGCGAAAAGGTGAGGGCATTGAAGGTGGAGATCGCCACCGAAAAGATGATCGTGGCGGCAAATTGCTTATAGATCGTACCGGTGGCTCCTGGGAAGAACAGCACCGGCAGAAACACCGCAAACAACACCAGAGAGGTGGCGATCACCGCGCTGAACAACTCATCCATCGTGGCCATGGCCGCCCTGGCCGCCGTCAGGCCCGAAGCCTTTTTGGTGGAGGTGTCTTCAATCACGGTGATGGCGTCATCCACCACCAGACCCGTGGCGAGCACCAGACCGAAGAGAGTGAGCTGATTCAGCGAGAAGCCGAAGGCATTCACCAGGGCAAACGTACCGATCAAGGCCACAGGGATGGCGATACCCGGCACCAGGGTGGCTTTCCAGTCCTGCAGGAACAGAAACAGGATCAGCACCACCAGAACCACGGCATCGCGGAGGGAATCCACAACCCCCTGAATCGAGGCATTGATGAACTCAGTGTTGTCGTAGATCTGCTCCATCTTCAGGCCCACAGGCATCACGGCCTGAAACTCGTCCAGTACAGCCTTCACACCCTCGGATGTCTTGAGGGCGTTGCTGCCACTCAGCTGGTAGACAGCCAGGCCCACGGAAGGAACGCCGCGGATATCGGTGGCCTGCAGGGCATAGTTCTCGCCGCCCAGACTGGCGCGACCCACGTCGCGCAGCCGCACGATTCCACCCTCAGGGGTGGTCTTGACGATCAGGGCCGAAAAATCTTCAACGCTGAGTAAGCGGCCCTGCAGCTGCACAGTGAACGTGAACTCCTGTCCCTTGGGCGCCGGTTCGCCGCCCACACTTCCGGAGGGCACCAGGCGGTTCTGACTGCTGAGGGCCGCGACCACGTCATTGGAGGTGAGGCTAAACGCGGTGAGCTTGGCGGGATCGAGCCAGAGGCGGAAGGCGAGTTTACGTTCGCCGAAATAGGTGAGATCTCCGACCCCAGGCACCCGCTTGATTGAATCGGTGAGATTCTGATCCAGCAGCCCGCTGATTGTCTCGACACTGTAGGTGATTTTGGCAGGATCTTCACTGACGAAGTTATAGACCAACAAAATGGAGTTGGAAGCCTTGTTTACCACCACTCCCGCCTGGCGCACCTCCTCGGGCAAGGAGGGATTGGCGAGAGAAACCCGGTTTTGAACGTTGACCTGATTGATATCGCCATCGGTGCCACTGGCAAACGACACCGTGATCTGGCTGCGACCATCGGCAGAGCTGTTGGAACTGATAAAGTCCATGTTCTCCACACCATTGATCTGCTGCTCCAGCACCGTGGTGACGCCCTGCTCCACCGTGATCGCATCGGCACCCGTATAACTCGCGTTCACGTTCACCGTGGGTGGTGCAATGTCAGGCAGGTTTTCGACCGGCAGCAACGGGATCGAGATCAATCCCGCAATCACGATCAGCAGGCTGCAGACCGTGGTGAGCACGGGGCGAACGATAAAACCGTTGGAAGGCGACACGGTGCACTCGAATCCGAAGACGACACTGATGCGTGGAGGCGAACGCGACCGCCTTAGTTGACCTTGATCGGCATGCCGTGGCGCAGGTTGAGCAGGTTGCTGGTGATCACCTGACGGCCGGAATCCAGGCCTTGAACCACGGGATATCGATTGTTCTGCAGACCACCGAGCTGCACAGGCGTCTGCAGGGCGAAGCGGGCACTGGGCGGCAGAGCCTCCAACTGCTCGATCGGCACCTTGCCCGGCTGCAGTTTCAGTTCAGCCAGGGTGCCGACCCTGAAGACGAAGCTCTGACCAGACGACTGGGTGACAGCCGCGAAGGGCACGGAGGGCAGCTGACGCCGATCCAGCTCGACGGTGGCCCGCAGCCGCTGACCGTTGCGCAGGCCGCCGCCCGGATTGGCGAACGCCGCCTTGACCAGCAGGGCCTGGGAACCCGCCAGCACGTTGGGGTCGACCGAGTCGATCCGGCCCTCCACCAGCACCCGATCCGAGCCGGCCTGCTTGAGGGTCACCGGCAGACCGGGGCGGATTCGATCGGAAAAGATCGCCGGGACATCGATGCGGGCGAAGAGACGATCATTGCGAATCAGGCGGGTGAAGGGATCTCCGGCACTGATCACATCGCCCACCTTCACCTGAACGTCTGCCACCGTGCCGTCGATCGGCGAGCGCAGATCTCGGAACGCCAGATCGGCCCGCTTGGCCAGCACGGCCTCGCGAGACTCGATGTACTGAGCACGGAACTGATCGCGCTGGATTGCACTGGCAGCACCCTGACGTACCAGGTATTCGTAACGCTGGTAATTGAGTTTGTCCTTTTCCTCCCTCGCCAGCAGGGTGGCCAAGTCAGCCTGGAGCTGAACCTGATCGAGCACCAACAACAGCTGGCCGGCCTTGACCTTGTCGCCCTGGCCAATGCCGAGCTGCTGGATCCTGCCGCCGGCCTGGGCGGCCAGCTGAACCTCATCAATGGCCTCAAGGGTGCTGACCGTCTCCACCCGCTCGCTGAAGGGAGCGATCTGAACCGGAGCGGTGCTCACCACCAGGGGCTTGGCCGCTGGAGGCGCGGGCTTGTCACAGGCCGCCAGGAGCAGTGTGCTCAGGGCAACGGCCATGGAGGCGGTCTTCGAGGCCGTGGCGTTGAACCGGCCTGACGCCCTCAAAGTCCGACAAGGGGATCCCGTCGCGCGTCTCAAGCCCAACAAGGTCCATCCCTGATCTGTGGCGCCATTCTGAAGGCTGTGGAAGCTCTCCGCCAGAGGGGGTGGCTGGCGCCAGGATCGTCCACAGCAGCAGGACCAGCCGGTGTGAGCGACCTTTTCAGCCATCACGGCGAGCAGCGGCGCGCGGCGCTTGCTCCCCTCGCCGATCGGCTGCGGCCGCGGCGCCTCGAGGAGTTCGTGGGCCAGCAGTCGATTCTGGGGCCCGGCCGGCTGCTGCACCGGGCCATCAGCGCCGACCGGGTGGGCAACCTGATCCTGCATGGCCCGCCGGGTACGGGCAAAACCACCCTGGCCCGGATCATCGCGGCCACCACCCGCGCCCACTTCACCAGCCTCAACGCCGTGCTGGCGGGGGTGAAGGACCTGCGGCTGGCGGTGGAGGAGGCCCGCGCCCGGCTGGAGCGGCACGGCCTGCGCACCCTCCTGTTCATCGATGAAGTGCACCGCTTCAACAGTGCCCAGCAGGACGCGTTGCTGCCCTGGGTGGAGAACGGCACCGTCACCCTGATCGGTGCAACCACCGAGAACCCCTACTTCGAGGTCAACAAGGCACTGGTGAGCCGCTCGCGGCTGTTCCGGCTGCAACCGCTGGAGAGCGGCGATCTGGAGGCGCTGCTGCAGCGGGCCCTCACGGACGTGGAGCGGGGCTATGGCGGCCGGGCGATCCGGCTGCTGCCCGAGGCCGCAGCGCACCTGGTCGACGTGGCCGGAGGGGATGCCCGCAGCCTGCTCAATGCCCTGGAGCTGGCGGTGGAGACGACGGAACCGGATCGGCAC
Source organism: Synechococcus sp. CBW1002 (assembly GCF_015840915.1). Taxonomy (NCBI): domain Bacteria; kingdom Bacillati; phylum Cyanobacteriota; class Cyanophyceae; order Synechococcales; family Synechococcaceae; genus Synechococcus; species Synechococcus sp. CBW1002. The sequence goes on along the minus strand of NZ_CP060398.1, from coordinate 1,869,294 downwards.
GGCACCGTCACCATCGATCTGGCGATCGCGGAGGAGTCGATCCAGCAACGGGCCGTGCTTTACGACAAGCAGGGTGATGCCCACTTCGACACGATCAGCGCCTTCATCAAATCCCTGCGCGGATCCGATCCCGATGCCGCCCTGTTCTGGCTGGCTCGGATGGTGGAGGCCGGGGAGAACCCCCGCTTCCTGTTCCGCCGCATGCTGATCTCGGCCGGAGAAGACGTGGGCCTGGCCGATCCGATGGCCATCGTGGTGGTGGAGGCCTGCGCCGCGGCCTTCGAACGGATCGGCCTGCCCGAGGGTCTCTACCCGCTGGCCCAGGCGGCCCTGTATCTGGCCGGCACCGAGAAAAGCAACAGCACCCTGGGCGTGTTCGATGCGATCAAGGTGGTGCGCACCGCCAACAGGCAACAGGTACCGGCCCATCTGCGCGATGCCAACCGCGATGGGCAGGCCTTTGGTGATGGGGTCGGCTACCGCTACCCGCATGCCTACGCCGAGCACTGGGTGGCCCAGCAGTACCTGCCAGTCGCCCTGCAGGGCGAGGTGTTCTGGCAGCCAGGGGCGGTGGGCTGGGAGGGGCAGCGGCGCCAGCGGCTGCAGGAGCGGCGGGCGGCCCAGCTGGGAGCGGCGGCGGAACTCACCGAGGAGGCCGGGGAGCTGCTCACCAGCAGCCCGGAGGATCCCCGCCTCGAGCGATGGCTGCAGCGCCAGGCCAGTGCCGAAGGCGCCAGGCTCGATCAACTGCGGCAACGATTCTGGAAAGACGCTTGCCTGAAGCGCACCGACCGGGTGCTTGTCCTGGAGGCGCGATCGCTGCTCTGGGCGCTGGATCCCCTGCAGCGGGTCCCGGAAGGTGGTGTGGTGATCGGCCCAGCCACAGACGACGATAGAGAAAGGATTCAAAGCCACCTGGCCCTGCTTGACAGCCTGCAGCGGCCGCGTCTGCTCGGGGCCGGCCCTGCAGGGCTCGGGGCCGCCAGTGGCCTTCTGCACAAGGAGGAGCGTTTCGAATGGATCGTGGCGCGCCAACCACTGCGGCACATCGGGGCCTCCGGCTGGAGCACCTGGCTGCAGCAGCTGGACCAGCTGGCGGCCCCAGCGGCCGAGATCCGCCTGTTGTTCAGCGCACCGATGATCGGGCCGGCCAGCGCCCTGCGCTGCCTGCGCACTTCCATGGCGAAACCCAAGCCATCTGCAGCCCGAGGTGGTGTCGGGTCTGAAGTTCTGGCACGCCTGGAGACACGGGAGCAGGAGTGGTTACGGCAGGAGCTGGCCGCTGAGGGCTGGGCCTTGGCAGGTCTGGGTCAGCGGGGTTGGGAATGCAACAGCGAAGCCTGGGAGGAGTCACTGCCGCTGCCGCTCACGCCATCCCTGCTGGAGCGCTGGTTTGCTCCCGGCAGCGCCTATTGCCGCTGGCTGCAAGAGCAGGGCGAGGGCGAGGCCCTGGCCCTCCTGCTGCAGGATCTGAAAGGCCTGCCGAATGCCGTTCTGCCCCAGCGCCTCGAACATCGGCTGCTGCTAGCCCGCCGCACTGGAGCGTGAACAGCCACGCCACAGGAGGGGCGGATGGGCACAAAAAAGCCCCGGCTGAAGCCGAGGCGGAAAGGACCAAACACGGCCCAGGATCACCAGAGGCCGCGGATGGGCTCAACGGGCATCGGGGCGGGGGCGGCTTGACGGGGAGCAGCCACAGCATCGGCCATCTGGTTGGCCTGGATGCAGGCGGGCAGGAAGACGTACCAGGACAGCAGGGAGGTGCATTGCGCTTCACCCTGGCAACGACCCTCTGCACAGATGTTCTGCTTTCCGTCGTAGGTGTTGCAGGTATCAGCCAGGCGGAAGTCAGTAGGCAGGGCCGCCATGATCCCGGCCGAGGAGATCGAACCATCCACGGAATCGGCAATGATCGCCGAACGCAGCGCCTGGACGGCGTAGGTGTTCATCGTCCAGTAGGGGAAGTAGCTGCGGGTGGCGTTCTTGAGGAACTTGACTCCGTTATCGGAATAGAGGAAACGGGAGACGCCGACCAGGTCGACGCTGTACGTCTTGGACAGACCGGTGCGAACCTCTTCGGAGGTCCAGCCGGAGCGGGCCAGACCGCTGGCAAGACCGCGATCGGTCACATCACCGGAATCAATAAAGGTCGAGAAGGCATCAAGGTTGGTGGACCAGACGGCACCGCCGCTGTTCCAACGAACGGGAAGATCGTTGTCAACTGCGGCAGAGGCCGGCAGAGCAACGGTGGTGAGGGCCGTTCCCACGGCGAGACCGGCAAGCAGGCGCTTCAGCACGGGACATAAAAGGGGACTTCGTTCCAAAACTAGCCTTCAACCGCAAAGACGCCCACGCTGCAAGCCCCTGCTCCTCAACCCGTCACCGAACGATGGACACCAGCAATGCGGTCGTTACACCATCAGCGTCGCAGCCCAGTCGCAACCGAATATCTCCGGACTTGCTGACAGGTCAGATACCAGAAGGAATTCCAACGAGACCAGAGCAACGACAATCTCTTCAGTCCCAGCTCCACACGGTGCAAGGCCGCCCGGGAAGCAAGCCGGGGCCGACGCTGCATTGTCACCAAATGATCACATCGATAGACTGGGTCGCAAATTGCGGCGCATGAGTGCCCGGAGACGCGTGATCCTCATGTTGTCGATTCGCCTTCAACGCCGCCTGGCCAGCGAGTCATATCAGCACAGGCGCGAAAAAAATGCACGTGCTTTGCATCACGGCATCCGCCCCAGCAGGTGGGCCCGCGTCACACCCTCCCCTACCGCCGCCCACAGCCACTCCCCCCGCTGACCGCTGCAGCTGGGGGGAGTGGCCCCATCAACCAACTGGCGAAGCTCGCAGCGGGCGTGGTCAAAGCACCAATGATGCAATTCTGCAGCCAGGCTGGAGCGGCGCCACTTGATCGCCGCCTCCTTGTGCACCCAGCTGGTCAGCACGGCCTGCTGCAGGCTTACGGGATCTTGGCTCCAGGGGCCGTCCAGAAGCTGTCGACGCTCCGCTGCAGGGAAGTGACGCTGGATCAACGGGACTGCCGCCAGACGACGGGTCAGGGATTCAATGTCGACACCGATCGGCCGGGGGGACCAGGCCGTCAGCAGGGCGGCACCGCTGTGACTGATGCCGGTCCAGCCGTGCCCGGCCTCCAGACGCGGTGCCTCCCCAGGGGGGCTGTGCAGGGGCACCGCGGCTGGATCACAGCGCAGGGGCTCCGCCAGTTGGGCGCGCAACAGGGCACGACTGGCCGCATAGCAGCTCCGGCGGGGTTCCGCCAGACTCGCGCACCAGCTCCGTTCCTGGTGGCTCAGCCGCTCCAGCACATCCGACGGCGTCACCATGGAGACCAGCCACAGCTGGGGGTCCGCTTCTAGGCTCACCCCCTCCGAACTCCGCCCTGCCATGGCCCTCCAGATCGGTGATCCCGCACCAGATTTCACGCTGCCCGACCAGGAGGGCAAGTCCGTGAGCCTGGCGGACTTCCGCGGACAACGCGTGGTGATCTACTTCTATCCCAAGGACGACACGCCGGGCTGCACCAAGGAGGCCTGCAATTTCCGCGACCAGTGGAGCAGCTTCAGCGCCAATGGCATCACGGTGCTGGGCATCAGCAAAGACGGCGCCGCCAGCCATGCCAAGTTCATCGACAAGTACACCCTTCCCTTCACCCTGCTCAGCGATGCGGAGCCCTGCCCGGTGGCCGAGGCCTACGGCAGCTACGGCCTCAAGAAGTTCATGGGCAAGGAGTACATGGGCATGATGCGCCACACCTTCGTGGTGGACCCAGAGGGGAAGATCGAGCTGGTCTACCTCAAGGTCAAGGCGGAGGAAATGGCCGATCAGATCCTTGGAGATCTCGGTCTGGCCTGAGGGTCCTCCAGCTGCACCAGAGCCTCCAGGCAGAGATTCGGGGCATGGATGAGCTGGAGCGGTGCTGCCGCTGGCATGGCCGGCTCGATCAGGGGCAACAGCTGGGCCCCGTCTCCACCGGTGAGCCAGAGGCGGCATCCAGGACAGACAGCCACAGCTTCCGCAGCGGCCGCCACCACCGCCGCCGCCAGACCCCGCACCACGCCTTCGGCCATGGCGGCGGCGGTCTCCTGGGGCCAGGCTGCAGCAGCGCCAACTGGGGAGCTGTTGCTAGGGATCGGAGGCCATGCCTCCATCCGTGGCAACCGCGCTGTTCCTGCCGCCAGCGCCCGCAGCTGCAGGGCGACACCGGCCTGAAGGCGGCCGCCTCGAAAGCGGCCGGTGCCATCCACCAACGTGAGGCTCAGGGCCGTGCCTGCATCCGCCACCAGCACGGGCCTGTGATCCTGCCGCCAGGCCCCCCACCCCGCCAGCGCCCGATCCACACCCAGCCAGGCAGGCATCTCCCGCAGCGGAACCTGGCTCAGATCCAGCCGCGGGGCACCGGCCAGTCCGGCCATTGCAGTGGCCGGAACGGGCCCGACCGCCGCCCAGGCCCTCAGGCCGCCCGCCGGAAACCCAGCCTCAGGCGTGGTGTGGCAGAAGCGCAGGGCGGCACCTGGTTCGGGCGGTCGCTGGGCCCAGTGCCAGCGGCTGTTGCCGATCAACAACCAGCTTGCCAGCGGCTCAGATGCCCTCACCCATCAATCCGGGCAGATGGATGCCACATTCCTGCTTGAGCCCCCCAAAACGCGTGGCCCGGCCAATGGTGCTGCCATCGTCGGGGGCACTGGAATGCCAGTCGCCCACGGTCGTGTAGCCCTGTTCGAACAGCGGATGCTGGGGGAGACCGTGCTCCTCCATGTAGTAGTAAACGTCGCGATTGCTCCAGACCAGCAGGGGCCGCAACGACCAGCGCTGGCGGATCGGATCGAGCACCTGCATGCTGCGGCGGTGATCGGTCTGGCCACCCCGCACACCGCTGGCCCAGCAGCGCACCTGCAGCTCAGCGAAGGCACGGTCCAGCGGTTCCACCTTGCGGATGCGGTGATAGAGCTCCAGATCTTCGACACGGCCGGTTTCCCAGAGCCGGCCATGCAAGGCCTCCATCCGGGCCGGCGACAGCCCCGACTGCGCCACGTGCAGGTTGAGGCCCAGACGGGCCGTGAGCTGATCGGCGTAGCGATAGGTCTCGGGCGGCAGGTAGCCGGTGTCCACCCAGATCACTGGGATGGAGGCACCGCCATCCAGACGGCTCAGCATGTGCAGCAGCACCGCCGACTGGATCCCGAAGCTGGTGGTCAGCGCAAAACCGTCCTGAAACCGATCGAAGGCCCATTGGAGACGCTCCTGGGCCTTGAGCGGATCCAGGTCGGCACGGGCCGCGGCCAGATCGATCGACCGCCCCGCCATGTCAACGGGGAGGGTTGCGGCGGGGGCAGTCACCATGACTCCATCATCGCCCCCGATGGAACGGCTGGTTAGGGTGCCGATCGGGCACGTCTGGATCAGGACACAGGTTTTCCAATCCTGCACCCATCTCCCTCCCCGCCCGCATCAACAGCTCCCAACCTCGCCAGCGGCCCACCGTCCGAGCCCTCCCCATACCCGACCCAGCGTGTCCGACGTGAGCTCCGATCCCATCGCACCTGACACGTCGTCGGCCACAGGATCCATCGATCGCAGCATCGTGATCGTGGGTGGCGGCTTCGGTGGCCTCTACACCGCCCTGGCCCTGGCCCAGCACCGCGATCACCCGCCGATCCTGCTGATCGAACCCAACGAGCGCTTCGTCTTCCAGCCCTTGTTGTACGAATTGCTCAGTGAGGAGATGCGCAGCTGGGAGATCGCCCCCCGCTACGACAGCCTGCTGGCCAGCCGCGGCATCGCCTGGCTGCAGGACCGGGTGGACCAGGTCGACACCGAACAGCACACGCTCAAAACCCGCAGCGGTCATGAACTCCGCTATGGCCGCCTGGTGATCGCCAGCGGCGGCCAACCCGCCACCTTCAACGTGCCAGGCGCCCTCGAGCACGCCCTCTTCTTCCGCACGCTTCATGACGTGGAACGGCTCCAGGGGCTGGTGCGGCAATTGCGGCAGCAGGCGCTGCCGTTGCAACGCCTGGCGATCGTGGGGGCTGGCCCCAGCGGTGTGGAGCTGGCCTGCAAGCTGGCTGATCTGCTCGGCGGCAGCACGCTGATCGAGCTGATCGAACAGGGGGAGGATCTCCTGCCCCAGGCCCGCTCCTTCAACCGCGAACAGGCGCGGCTGGCCCTGCAACGCCGCGATGTGCGCCTGCGCTGCCGCAACCGGGTGCGGGCCATTCATCCCGGCGGCCTGGATCTCCTTCTGCCGGAGCCGGGCAACGAGGCCGGTCGGCAGGAACGTCTGCCGGCGGAAGCGGTGATCTGGACCGCCGGCTTCCAGGCCCGCCCACCGGCCCTCAACCCGCCCGTGCCAGGCGACCGCCTGGGCCGCCTGCCCGGCCAGCCTGACCTGCGGCTGCAGGGGCATCACGACGTCTTTGTGATCGGCGATGGCGCCCATGTGGCCGACGAGGACGGCGAGCCGTTCCCCGCCAATGCCCAGGTGGCTTTTCAGCAGGCCCCCTGCCTTGCCGCCAACCTGCTGCACTCCCTGGCCGGCGAACCGCTGGACTCCTTCCACTGGAACGACCTGGGCGAGATGATCAGCCTCGGGCTCGGCGAAGCCAGCCTCACCGGTGGTGGTTTCACCTTGGCGGGCGCCGCGGCCTTCCAGTTGCGGCGCCTGGCCTACCTGACCCGACTGCCCGGCCTGCCCCTGCAACTCAAGGTGGCGGCCGGCTGGCTCACCGATGGACGCTGAGCGCGATGCAGGCTGACCTGAAGACGGCCGCAGCCTGGCCCCGGCCGCGGGCCCTGCTGCTCGATGCGATGGGCACCCTGATCACCCTGCGCCAGTCGGTGGGGCACACCTACGCCGCCGTGGCCGCTGAGCACGGGCTCACGGTGGAGGCGACCGCCATCGACCGGGTTTTCGGCGAGATCTACCGGCAGGCTCCACCCCTGGCCTTTCCGGGCCTGGAGGGCGCCGAGCTGCTGGCCGCTGAACGGCAGTGGTGGGGGGAGCGCATCTCAACGGCCCTGCACCAGGCGGGCGGCGTGGTGGCACCACCAGAACTGCCATGCGCCCTGTTCGAGCGTTTCGCCGATCCAGCCCTCTGGATGGTCTACGCCGAGGTGCCGGACTGTCTGGCCCGCTGGCAGACCCTGGGGATCCGCCTGGCCGTGGTCAGCAATTTCGACCAGCGTCTCCAGGGCCTGCTGGAGGGGCTGGGCCTGACCAGCTGGCTGGAAGTGGTTGTGGTGTCCAGCAGTGCCGGGGCCGCCAAACCCTCGCCGCTGCCATTCCGGCAGGCGCTCCATCAGCTGCAGCTGGAGCCCGGGCAGGCCTGGCACGTGGGGGACAGCCCGGAGGATGAGCTGGGAGCCGCCGCTGCCGGAGTGCGCTGCCTGCGCCTGGATCGGTCTTGAAACAGGGTGTTCTGGTCGGACGCACCGAAGGGTTGCGCCCCGCCCAGCGGCGGCAGCTGGAGCGCCTCTGTCATCGCCGCCATCGCCCGGACGAAACGGCCGACACGCTGGGGCTGCAGCGCCTGGCGGGGCTCAGCCACGAGCTGGAAACCCCGCTGACCCTGCTGGTGGACGGCCGCGGCCTTGGCCGGCTGCTGTGGGTGGGCCCCCTGGAAACCTCAGGCCGGCTGCTGGAGCGGCTGCCGGGATCGAGCCGGCGCCTGGGGGAAGACTGGCGGCTGCTCACCTGCTGCGGCCGCAGCCGCAAGCTCGAACCCGGTACCCAGGAAGGGATCGTGGGGCTGGATCTGGCGCCGCGGCTGTGGCTGCGCTTCGCAGACCAACCCGCGGCCGGGGGGCACTGGCCAGCCGGCCTGTTCGTGCCCAGCGGAGCCGGGCAGCCCTGGCAGGGCCTGGAGGAGGGGGATCTGGGCGATCTGTGCGGCCGTGATCCCGCCAGCCTGCCCTGCGCCTCCACCGCCCCTGCCGCCATGGCGCCGGGCGATCGGCCTTCAGCCAGGGGAGCGCCATCCGCTGGGCAGGAGCGGGTTCTGCTGCTGGTCCTCACCCCGAATGACCAGCAGCAGGCCAGCCGGGAGATCGCCGAGCTGGAGGGGCTGGTCCGCAGCGCCGGGGCCGAACCGGTGGGACTGGTGACCCAGCGCCGCCGGCAGGAGTCCCCCCAGAGCCTCTGGGGCGAGGGCAAGCTCAGCGAGGCCGCCCTGGAAGCGCGGCGGCTCGGCGCCAGCCTGGTGGTGACCGATCGGGAACTCAGCCCGGTGCAGGGCCGCAACCTGGAGCGGTTGCTGGATCTGCCGGTGAGCGACCGGAGCGAGCTGATCCTCGACATCTTTGCCCAGCGGGCGGCCAGCGCCGCCGGTCGTTTGCAGGTCGAGCTGGCCCAGCTGCGCTACCGCCTGCCACGGCTCACCGGCCGGGGCCAGAGCCTCTCGCGCCAGGGGGGCGGCATCGGCACACGAGGACCGGGCGAAACCCAGCTCGAGAAAGACCGGCGCGCCATCGCCCGCCGCATCGACCACCTCCAGGCCAAGCTGAAACAGCTGAGCGCCCACCGGGCCCGCCTGCGGCAGCAGCGCCACGGCCTCCGCCGGCTGGCCCTTGTGGGCTACACCAACGCCGGCAAAAGCTCCCTGCTCAATGCCCTCACCCGCCGCCAGGGCGATCAGGCAGTCGTGGCGGAGAACAAGCTGTTCGCCACGCTCGATCCCACCACCCGCCGCATCGACCTGATTCCCGCCACCGGCCCACCTCTGGCGCTGCTGGTCACCGACACGGTGGGCTTCATCCGCGATCTGCCGCCGCCCCTGATCGAAGCCTTCCGCTCCACCCTCGAGGAGACCCTCGATGCCGATGGCCTGCTGCTGGTGGTGGACCTCAGCGATCCAGGCTGGCCGGAACAGATCGCCACGGTGAACGCCATTCTCGATTCGCTCGGCAGCTGCGTTCCACGGAGACTTGTGGCCAACCAGATCGATCGCTGCCCGGCAGGGGAGCTGGAGAGGGCTCTGGCCCTGGAGCCGCAGGCCCTGTTCGTCTCAGCCACGGCAGGGCTGGGCCTCCAGGGGCTGCGGACGGCATTGCAGGATTGGCCGGATTCCTCGATCGAACGCCTGTCATGAGTGCCCTGCTTCAGACGGCACTGCACCCCCAGGCGCTGATCACCCTGGTCGTGTTTGCCCTGGCGATCGTTCTGTTCATCACAGGCTGGCTGGCACCGGAGGTGACCGGACTGCTGGCTGCCGGCCTCTTGATCGCCACGGGAGTCCTGAAGCCCGCAGAGGCAGTGGCCGGGTTCGGAAGCACCGCTCTGATCACTCTGATCGGTCTGTTCGCCCTCTCAGCTGCCCTGTTTCGCTCCGGCGCCCTGGATCGCCTGCGGGGTCTGATCGGCTCGGATGCGGTGCGCAGCCCCAAGCGGATGATCACCCTGATGGTGGCGGTGGTGGGACCGGTGTCGGCCTTCATCCCCAACACCCCGATCGTGGCCACCCTGCTGCCGGTGATCGAAGGCTGGTGCCATCGCCACCGGATCGCCCCCTCCAAGGTGCTGCTGCCCCTCTCCTTCGCCACGGTGCTGGGGGGAACCCTCAGCCTGCTGGGCAGCTCCGTGAACCTGCTGGCCAGCGATGTGAGTGAGAAGCTCGGTTACGGAGCCTTCGATCTGTTCACATTCACAGGCATCGGCCTGGGGGTCTGGCTGGTGGGCGGAACCATGATGGTGCTGCTGGCCGATCGCTTCCTCCCGAACCGAGGTATTGATGACGACGATCTGGTGGGCAGCTTTGCCAGGAGCGGATACCTCACCGAGGTTCTGATTCCAGAGGGCTCCGAGCTGGTGAACCAATCGCTGCACCTGAGCCGCCTGCAGCGCCGCTTTGACGTGGACGTGCTCGAACTGCACCGCGGCAACGAGCGCTTCCTGCCCCCCCTGGCGGATCGCAGCCTTGCGGCGGGTGATCGCCTGCTGCTGCGTTGCAGCCGCGACGATCTGCTGCGGCTGCAACAGGACCACACGATCAGCCTGGCCCCGGCCAGTCAGGATGAGGAAGAAGGTGCTCGGATTGATCCGGGCAGCCAGCGCACTGTCGAAGTGTTGCTGCCCTCGGGATCGACCCTGACAGGAGACTGCCTACGGGATCTTCGGTTTCGCCAGCGGTACAACGCCACCGTCCTGGCCCTGCGCCGCGGCAATGCGGTGCTGCGCGAACAGCTCGGCCAGGCGGTGCTGAGGGAAGGCGACGTGCTGCTGCTGCAGGCGCCCCGGGATGCCATCCGCGGCCTGCAGGCCACCAACGACCTGGTGGTCCTGGAGCAGCTGGAAAAGGATCTCCCCACCGTGAGCCGCAAGCGCTACGCCATTGTGATCGCGGCGCTGGTGATCCTTCTGCCCAGCTTTGAGCTGATGCCGCTGGTGGCTTCGGTGCTGCTTGGCACAGTGGCGATGGTGGCGACGGGCTGCCTCCGGCCCGGCGATCTGCAGCGCTCGATCCGTCTGGACGTGATCCTGCTGCTGGGCTCCCTGGCCAGCTTCAGCGTGGCTCTCGAGAAAACGGGGCTGGCTGAAGCGATCGCCACGGCCCTGCTGAGTGGCTTACACACCTGGTCGGTGTTCTGGGCTCTTGTGGTGGTGTTCCTGTTCACCACCCTGCTGACTGAAGTGATGAGCAATGCGGCCACCGTGGCCCTGCTGATCCCGATCGGAGCCCAGCTGGCCAACGGACTCGGCCAGCCACCGATGGCCTTCATTTTCACCGTGTTGTTCGGGGCCAGCCAGAGCTTCCTCAGCCCTGTGGGCTACCAGACCAATCTGATGGTGTTCGGCCCTGGCCGCTACCGCTTCCTCGACGTGGCTCGCTATGGCCTTCCTCTGACAGTGACCATGACCCTGCTGGTCCCCTGGCTGGTCTGCCGTCAGTTCAGTCTGTAGCCGGTCGCAGAGATGCCGCTGCTGTGCCACGATCGGCAACTGGCCTTCCCTTGCCACACTTCTCTGATCATGGCTCTGCAGCTCGGCGACACCGTTCCCGATTTCACCCAGGATTCCCAGCTGGGTACGATCAATCTCTACGACTTTGCCGGCAACAGCTGGGTGGTCCTGTTCTCCCACCCCGCCGACTACACCCCAGTCTGCACCACGGAGCTGGGCGAAGTAGCCCGTCTTCGCCCGGAATGGGAGAAGCGCAATGTCAAGACGATCGCCCTGAGTGTCGACTCAGCCGAGAGTCACAAGGGCTGGATCGGTGATATCAATGAGACCCAGAACACCACCGTCGACTATCCGATTCTGGCGGATGCCGACAAGTCGGTGAGCGACCTGTACGGAATGATCCACCCGAACTCCCTCAACAACCTCACCGTGCGGTCGGTGTTCATCATCGACCCCAGCAAGAAGCTGCGCCTGCAAATCACCTATCCCGCCAGCACGGGTCGCAATTTCGACGAAATCCTGCGCGTGATTGATTCACTTCAACTCACCGATTCCCACCAGGTGGCCACACCGGTGAATTGGAACGATGGCGACGACTGCGTGGTGGTGCCCTCCATTCCCACCGAAGAAGCCCGCACCAAGTTCCCCAAGGGCGTCACCGAAGTGAAGCCCTATCTGCGCATGACCCCACAGCCCAACAAGTGATCGGATCCTGATCCGAGAGCCAACCCCTCCTGCCATGGCGCCACGCCCAAAGCGTCCCCCAGGGCATCGCTACCGCTGGCATCAGCGTCTCAGCGTTCCCCAGTTCACGGCGATCACCGGACTTCTGGTGATCGCTTTCGGAACGTTCATCCTGGCCTCACCGCTCTGCTCCACCAAAACGGTGGGGCTCTGGGAAGCCCTGTTCACCGTGACCTCCGCGATCACGGTGACCGGCCTTTCGGTCATTGATGTCGGAACCGAGTTGACCCCTATCGGGCAGGTGGCTCTAGCGGGTCTGATCATCACCGGTGGGCTCGGGCTGATGGCGATCACAACCTTTCTGCAGGGGTTCGTACAGGGGCACTCCGGCCTGAGGCACCGGCTTGACAAGGGCCGGGCCCTTGATGAATTCGGGGTCGGCGGCATCGGGCCGACCTTCCGGTCAATCCTGATCACAGCCGGCTGCGTGATGGGGATCGGCACCCTGATCCTGTTCAGCTTCGGCTTCAACGACATCCCCAATCTGGGGGAACGCCTCTGGGCCTCGATGTTCCACTGCATCAGCGCTTACAACAACGCTGGTTTCGGATTATGGAGCGACAGCCTGGTGGGCTACCGCAGCAATCCGGTGGTGAATCTGGTGATCGCCAGCATGATCGTGATGGGCGGTCTTGGATGGAGAGTCACCAATGATCTCTGGGTCAATCGCTTCCGCCTGCGACGCCTGAATCGCCTGAGCATGCACACCCGTCTCGTGATTCGCAGCACGATCGGTCTGATTCTGGTCGGGACTATCGGCCTTCTCCTGACTGAGCATCTCGATACCGAGGGGCTTCTGATGCAGAAGCTCGATACCCTGGACAAACTTCAGGTGAGTCTGTTCCAGTCGATCACCACACGCACCGCTGGCTTCAACACGATTCCGCTCACCACCAGCACGCTCTCCGATGCAGGCCTGTTGCTGATGATGGGGCTGATGTTCATTGGCGCCAGTCCCGGTGGCACCGGTGGCGGCATCAAAACCACCACCTTTGCGGCCCTGATGGCAGCCACCCGCTCCACCCTGCGAGCTGAAGACGGCGTGGTGGTGCGCAATCGCGAGATTCCAGCCAAGGTCGTACTGCGGGCCGTCGGGGTCACCCTGGCCTCGCTGCTGTTCGTTCTCGGGATGGCCCTGCTGCTGGCCCTCGACAACATCGGCGGTGGCGGCAGCGCCGAGACCGAGGCCTTCACCTTCCTTGAAAAACTGTTCACCTGCGTCTCCGCCTTCAGCACCGTGGGGCTGGATGTGGATGTCACAGTCCACCTGGATCGCTGGGGCCAGGCGGTCTTGATGGTGGGCATGTACGTCGGCCGACTGGGAATCCTGCTTCTGCTCTCTGCGTTCTATGGCAGTCGCCCTCAGACTCGGGTCAAGTATCCCAAGGAAGAGCTCTACATCTGAACCGTCGAACCAGCACCGACCAGCCAGGCCCCATCCAAACTTCTCCTGCGACCAGTGCAGGCAGACAGGCGAAACAGGCTGCCTAAACAGAAGCCCAGACCACGCAGCCAAGTCAGAAGTCCCAGGCAGACAGCCAATCCAGACGGCCAATCCAGACAGCCCATGCGGACAGCGAAACCTGACGGAGCTTCCGCACGCACCACCCCCACCGACCACACCAACCACACCGACCAGAGGATGCAGCGGGAATGAACCAGTGGTGGCAATGGCAGGGAAGCGAGGATCGCTTCGAAGACAGCTTCGCCGTGATCGGGGTGGGACGCTTCGGCGGTGCCGTCTGTAAGTCGCTCGCCAGCGCTGGTGCCGACGTGCTGGCGATTGACAGCAGTCAGCGGGCCATTGACGAGTTGCGTCAGGCCGATCCGGGCATTGAGGGTCGGGTGGTGGACTGCACCGATGAAGAGGCCCTGCGGGCCTCGGGAGTGCTGGATCTCGGCACGGTGGTGGTGGCGATCAGCGAGCCCCTCGAGGCCAGCATCACCGCCACCCTGATCGCCAAGGACAGCAGCGACAGCCGCGTCAAACACGTGATTGCCCGGGCCACCAGCGATCTGCACGAGAAGATGCTGCGCCGGGTCGGCGCCGACCGGGTGGTGTTTCCCTCGAAGATGCAGGGAGAACGCCTGGGGCTGGAGCTGGTGCGTCCGAACCTGCTGGAACGCCTGCGGCTGGACGACCGCAACAGCATCGAGGAGATCAAAGTGCCCCGCGCCTTTGTCGGGCACTCCCTGCGGGACATCAACCTGCGCAAGAACTACAACGTCAGCGTGCTGGCGGCCGGCCCCCAGAACCAGCTGACCGTCAACCCACCGGCCTCCCATGTGCTCAATGAAGGCGAACTGCTGGTGGTGATGGGCACCAGCACGGCGCTGGAAGCGCTTCCCTCCACCTGATCGCCATGCGCGTGGTCGGCCTGATGAGCGGCACCAGCGCCGATGGCGTGGACGCGGTGCTGGCCGCCTTCTCAGGCCCGCCCCAACGTCCCCGCTGGCAGTTGCTGGGGCGGGCCTCCGTTCCCTATCCCGACGACCTCCGCCAGCGACTGCTGGCGTTGGGCCAGGGAGCCTCGTGCACCTCGGCGGAGCTCCTTGACCTGAGCGAGGCCGTGACCGAGGTGCAGGCCGAGGCGGCCCGCCATGCCGATCCCGGTGCCACAGCCGCTCTGGTGGGCTGCCACGGTCAGACGCTCTGGCACCGCCCCCCTACGGGCGATCGCCGTGGCGCCAGCCTGCAGCTGCTGCAGGGCCCGTTGCTGGCTTCCCTGCTGCAGCGACCGGTGGTTCACGACTTCCGGGCTGCCGATCTGGCCCTGGGGGGGCAGGGGGCGCCGCTGGTTCCCTCCTGTGATGCGGCACTGCTGGGCAGCACCGGTGGCTGGCGCGCCCTGCTCAACCTGGGAGGCATCGCCAACCTCACCCTGCTGCCGCCCCGCCACGGTCCCGATCGCCACGCGTCGATACGCGGCTGGGATTGCGGCCCGGCCAACACCCTGCTGGACCTGGCCGTGGAGCAATTCAGCCAGGGACAGCTGAGCTTCGATGACGGGGGCGCCTGGGCAGCACGCGGCAGGGTGCAGACAACGGTGCTGGAGCGCTGGCTGCAGGAGCCCTATCTGCTCCTGCAGCCACCCAAGTCGACCGGCCGGGAATTGTTCGGCCAGGCCGACCTGCAACGCCGCCTGGCGGACCTGGCCCAGAGCAGCGCGGCTACCCGCGACAGCACCGACTTCGCCGCCGACAGTCTCGCCACCCTGACGGCCTTCAGCGCCGCGGCCGTGGCCCAGGATCTGCAGCGCGGTCCACGGCCAATCGAACTGCTTGTCGCCGGAGGAGGCGGCCGCAACCAGACCCTGATGCGGGAGCTGCGGCGCCGCTGCCGGGGCATGAGCGTGCGACCCCTGCAGGAGCTGGGCATCGGCGATCTGGAGAGGGAAGCCCTGGCCTTCGCGTTGCTGGCCTGGTGGCACCAGCAGGGCCACCCCGGCTCCCTGCCAGCGGTGACCGGCGCCCGTCAGGAGGCCGTGCTGGGGACTTGCGCCAGGCCTGCAGGGCTGTCACCTGATCGCTGCGGCTGATCCCGCGTCAAGCGCGAGGGCGGAACAGCCGTAAGCGGCGGGTTCTCTGAAGCCGTTGGCCTCGATTCTGCTCCTGACGTACGAGGGCCGCACGAAAGCGATCGGCCTGGACCTCGCTCGGCAGCAGACCGGAGTCGCCGGCCAGAAGCTGCTGCCGCTCCATCCGCTCCACACCCTGCTGGATCAGCACCCGCGCCATGTTGCTGACGGTGCGGGAATCCCGCTCCGCCAGAGCCGTGAGCCGGTCGCATAGATCCTCAGGCAAGACCACCTGAATCCGCGGCGACTTGGAGCGGCCACTGGAGGATGTCTGTCGGGTAGGCACGGCGCAGTGGAGGGTGGATGGCTCACCGGCGGAGACGCCCGGACAAAGGCCGCACTGGACAGCACCAATGACCACCAGTGTACAAACACACCCTTGGGTAGTATCCAAGCCTATGCTGTAGCCAGACCCGGCCCTCGGCCATGGCGCCTCGCTCCAACGGCCCCACCACCACCTCCGCCCAAAGCAGTGGTGATGTGCTGGTATCAGCCGTGATCAGCCCCTACCTGCTCACCCACCTGCACCACGTGCTGCAACGGGCGGAATTCGGAGCCCGTCAGGACGGGCAGAGCAGCCTGGCCGCCAACTACGCCCAGCTCCGCCAGGTGCTCTGCCAGGAAGCCCGCAGCCTCAAGGGCGAAACCGCCGACAACGAGGCCAAGTCCTGAGTGCCCTTCCCTACGGAACGCGAACAACCGCGTCCCAGGGCACACTGTGGGGCACCTCCACTGCATAGGGTCAAGCCATCCGTGGCCGAGCGATGAGCAACGCACCCCAGCTCTACGCGCGCATCAGCGCCGATGCGGCACTCACCCAGGACCTGTTCCGCCAGGCCCTGCAGGACCCCAGCGGCGCCCTGCAGAGGATCGTGGCGCTCGGTGAGGCCGAAGGTCTGCCGGTGAGCCCTGAGGAGGTGAAGGCCCACATCGCCAGCCTGGAGGACGGCGACACCAAGCAGTGGCTGGTCAAGGCGCGGGGCGGACTGTGATTCCGGCCAGGGGAACGGAGCCCCTCGGCACCCCGGGATCGCGGGATCGGGACTGGCTCGAACCTGGCGGACTGACAGGGATCTCTCCGGGGCGGCGCTGGGCCCCACCACCCTGGGCCCAGCTGAAGAAGAGCCAGTAACTCACGATCGCCAGACCTGCCGCCACCACCAGAGCGGCCACCTGCTCGAGGCGCTTGATCATCCCAACGAGCAGCCGAGGTTCTGAAAACCACTTTGCCGGACGCTGATCCGGTGGGCGGATCTCAGGGGTTCCGGTCGGGAGGATGGCCAGGGATGATGCAGGCAACGC
Source organism: Synechococcus sp. CBW1002 (assembly GCF_015840915.1). Taxonomy (NCBI): domain Bacteria; kingdom Bacillati; phylum Cyanobacteriota; class Cyanophyceae; order Synechococcales; family Synechococcaceae; genus Synechococcus; species Synechococcus sp. CBW1002. The sequence goes on along the minus strand of NZ_CP060398.1, from coordinate 1,852,746 downwards.
ACCGGAACCGGCAGGATTCCGTGGCTCCTGCCGTACCCATACCCACGCCGCCGTGCTTCGTCTCGAACGGATCAGCAAGATCTATCCCACCGGTGAAGTGCTGCGGGATGTCACCTGGGAGGTGAAGGCCGGTGAACGCATCGGCCTGGTGGGCGTGAACGGTGCCGGCAAATCCACCCAGATGCGGATCATTGCCGGCCTGGAGGAGGCCAGCGGCGGCCAGGTGGTGAAACAGGGGGAGCCGCGCATCGCCTACCTCCAGCAGGAATTCGATGTCGATCCCGAGCGCACCGTGCGCGAAGAGCTGTTCCAGGCCTTCGGCGAAGCGGCCCAGGTGCTGATCCGCCAGCATCAGGTTGAGCACGACATGGCCAGCGAGCAGGCCGCCAGCGATCCCGATCACCTTGATGAGCTGATCCACGAGCTCGGCCGGCTGCACAGCCGCTTCGAGGCCCTGCACGGCTACGAACTCGACGCCCGCATCGACAAATTGCTGCCCACGATCGGCTTCACCCCCGAAGGCGCCGAGCTGCTGGTGGGCGACTACTCCGGCGGCTGGCAGATGCGCATCGCCCTGGGCAAGATCCTGTTGCAGGAACCGGATCTGCTGCTGCTGGATGAGCCGACCAACCACCTGGATGTGGAGACGATCCAGTGGCTGGAGAGCTACCTGATCGAGCAGAGCGCCGCCCTGGTGGTGATCAGCCATGACCGCACCTTTCTCGATCGGGTCTGCACCCAGATCGTGGAGACCGAACGTGGCGTCTCACGGACCTACCTGGGCAACTACAGCCAGCATCTGGAGCAGAAGGCGCTGGAGCGCGAGGCCAGTCAGGCCGCCTTCGATCGGCAGCAGAAGGAACTGGCCAGCCAGCAGGCCTATGTCGACCGCTTCCGGGCCAGCGCCACCCGCTCCACCCAGGCCAAGAGCCGGGAAAAGCTGCTTGAGAAGGTCGAACGGATCGAAGCCCCGATCGAGAGTGTCTCCGGTCCACGCTTCCGCTTTCCCGAAGCCCCCCGCTCCGGGCGACTAGTGGCCGAGTTCCGCGATCTCACCCACAGCTATGGCGACAAGATCCTGTTCCTCGGCGCCGAACTGGAGGTGGAGCGGGGCGATCGGATCGCCTTCGTGGGGCCGAACGGAGCCGGCAAGTCGACCCTGCTGCGGCTGGTGATGGGCCTGGAGGCGCCGGATGAGGGCCGGGCCGGGCTGGGTGAGCACAACGTGATCGCCGGCTATTTCGAGCAGAACCAGGCCGAAGCCCTCGACCTCAACAAGACCGTGATCGACACCGTGTTCGAAGCGGTACCGGACTGGACCCAGACCCAGGTGCGCTCCCTGCTGGGCAGCTTCTGCCTCAGCAATGAGGCGGTGTTCAAGGAAGCCGGCAAGCTCAGCGGCGGAGAGAAGGCACGCCTGGCCCTGGCGCTGATGCTGCTGAAGCCCTGCAACCTGCTGGTGCTGGACGAGCCCACCAACCACCTCGACATCCCCGCCAAGCAGATGCTGGAAAACGCGCTGCAGGAGTACGAGGGCGCGGCCCTGCTGGTCTCCCACGACCGCTACTTCATCTCCCGGGTCGCCAACCGGATCGTCGAACTGCGCGAGGGGGAGCTGGTGGTCTACCGGGGCGACTACGCCTACTACCTGCAGAAGAAACAGGAGGAAGCCGAAGCGGCCCGCCAGGCCCTGGAGACGGAAGCCCGAACCCGCAAACAGGCCGCCAACCGCGAGAAGCAGCGCGAGCGCCTGCGCAACAAGCAGGCCAGCAAGAACGATGGCGGCAAGCAACGACAGCCGGCCTGCTGATTGCCGGCTTTGCAGGCAGACGGGCTCTTGCCGGCCGGCCGGCCGGCCGACGGAGGAACCTCAGCGCGGAGCTGGAAAACACAACTTCATAGACGAGTAAGCAACTCGACCCATTTCGCTGGTGTCCAGCGCGATGTGTGCATAGCCTGACCTTACGTCGTTGAGAGCAGCCCATGAGCGTCGAGCTCTGGTCCACGGGACTTGGTTCCCGCACCGGGATTCCTTCCTCCCATGCCGGGACAGCCGAGGCTGGTGCTGCGGCGACGCCGTCGCCGCAGCACCACGAGGAGACCTGGGATGCCATGGAGGTCTATTTCGAGTGCATCACCACCTGCTCCCTCGACGATGGTGAATGCGTCACCCGCTGCGTTGAGGAACTGCGGGAACACCACTGAGCCAGAAGACGAGGCGTACCACAAGACCGGTCGCCCACCACTGGCCCGAACACCGGCAGCCAAGGCCCAGAACTGCCGTCAAGGGGGATGGCGCAAGGGTTTGCTGACGCGTTTTGCTTATCCGTGTCGCAACGGCTACGCGGAGCCCTGAAACACTTTGTAGCGTTGCGCCAGTTTCACGAGCCCCCTGGGGCTTCAGCCATGTCGGAACCCCTCACCCTCAGCCTTGGGCAGAAGTTCGAGCTTGAGCGCATGACCCGAGCCATCGACGCCACGGGTGACCCCCAGGCCCTGCGTGGTCTGGCCAAGCAGCTGCTCCAGGCCTGGCAAAGCCAGAAGGCGGCCACCCAGTGGGTGATGCGCCAACAACTCGGCGCGCCCTCCGCCTTCCTCGGCGGCATGAGCACCATGCCCGAGACCAGCGAGCCTCAGGGATTCGATGTGCTCTGAGCGCGGCGAAGGTCGTGGGCGTCATCCTTTCAGGACCTGACGCCCCGTCCACGACGCCCCCTCCACAAACCACGACATTCCTGACGCCAACCACAACCTGCCCACAGCGCAAGAGAGGCTCAGAACGCAAACGTCGAGAACGCTGCCCTGTCAGCGCGCCGAGAGACTCCCCAGCTCAACAGGGGTCAGGTCGAGTTCGAGCCGCCTTCCCTGGCGATCAATCCTCAGGTTCAGAGGCCGACCTACGCCGATCCGCTCGACCACACTCACCAACTGACTGGGCTCTGTGACCGGCTGACCATCGGCCACCACGATCACGTCACCCTGCCGAATCCCCACCCGAGCGGCTGGACCTCCCGGCATCACGGAGACCACACGCACACCCCCAGCCGCCGATCCACCCTGGCCCGGCCGTGAAGCTTCCAGGCCCACACCGATCATCGGGTGGCTCACCCGACCACTCTGCACCAGCTGGCTGGCAATCTCCCGGGCCCGATTGATCGGGATGGCGAATCCCAGACCGGCACCAGGGCCCGAACGCACCAGGGTGTTGATGCCGATCACTTCTCCATCGGCGTTGAGGAGAGGCCCGCCGGAATTGCCGGGATTGATCGCCGCATCGGTCTGAATCAGATCCAGCCGCTTATCCGTGATGCCGAGCTTGCTGGCATTGCGGTTGAGATTGCTGATGATCCCCAGGGTCACGGTGTTATCCAGCCCGAAGGGATTACCCACGGCAATGGCCCAGTCGCCCACCTGAAGGGCATCGGAATTGCCCAGCGCCACCGCAGGCCAGGGCCCTCCTCCGATCAACTGCACCACGGCCAGATCCGTCACCCTGTCCAGACCAACGACCTTGCCCTCGACCCGACGGCCGTCCTGCAGACCCACCAGCACCCGATCGCTCTTGTCAACAACGTGGGCATTGGTGAGGATCAGGCCGTCGGCCCGATAGATCACGCCACTGCCCTGGCCTCTCTCCGTTCGCTGGGACGGGGGCGCGGCCTGGGGAACCCCGAAGAACTGCCGGAAGAAGGGGTCGGCCAGCAGCCCACGGGGCAGCCCACCACCGCCACCCGGTACCAGAACGGTGCGCTCCGTGTCGATCGTCACGACGCCAGGGCCGGCGCGACGCACGGCGCTCGCCACGAACGACTGGCGCGTCAGGGCTGCAGCGGCGGCCCCCTGCGCCAAGGCCGCCGTTGGCAGCAGCGGCAGGGTCACCATCACCGCTGCAAGGGTGACTCCGGGCCAGGCCAGCGAATGCAAGGGAAAGCGGCGCATCACTCGAACTCCGCGAACGGCGCAGATCAACGCAAACCGTAGGAAACGTGGCCCACTCAGACGAGCCGTGCAAACCGCCAGGCGATCCGGCTACGATCAATGAAGTTTTCTATCGATCCATGGACACGTCACGCCTGCTGCTGGCATTCCTTGCTTTCGGAGCGGCCTGCACCACCCTCTGGGCCTGGATGCTGGCCAACGCCACGCCTGACACCTCCACAAGCAAGCGATGATGGATCCGCGATCGGATCCGGCGATTCGTCGCATCCGATCGAATGGACGTCTTCACCAAGCTGTTTCCCTACCTCTACGGAGCCTGCTTCCTGCTGCTGCTCTGGCAGGCCTTCCAGGTGATGGCCCGTGGTTTTCGTGCCGTACCCCGCCCTGGCGACCGCAGCGCTGCCGGCACCACCAGTGGCGATCGCACCGGCCGGCTCACCATTCATCCGGAACTGCTGGATGCCGAAGGTCAGCTCACCCGTGAGGATCTGCTCACGGTGCGCTTCAACGGCGACAACGAGCGCCCAGGGACCGAGGTCGACAACTGAATAGGCTCGCAGGTGTGATCGTGCATGCCGGCGGAGGCAGACCGTGGACCAGAGAACTCGAATCGTTGGTGCCGTGCTCCGGGGTCTGAAGCTCCCACCCCGCTTCCGCCTCAAGCTGGTCAAGGAAGATCCCGTGCGGCTGGAGCTCACCATGACCCCGGCCTATGGGCAGGATCCGGTCCGGGTGGGCGTGATCGAATCCCAGGATCTGGTGGCCCGGCGCGACCGCGAAGGCCGTGTGCCTCGCGATCTGCAAGGCACCTGGGACTGGACCGTGTGGCACGGGAAGGTGTCGACAGGTGGCTGGAATCCCTATCTCAAGGAAGCCCTGCAGACCATGTTTGAAACCGGCCTGCCGGCGATCGTCTACGAAGAGAAGACCGGCGAGGGCTATCACCCCGTGGATGGAGTGCGGCACGTGCGCTGAGCCCATGCCGCGAGCCCGCTCTTCCCCTGCAGCACCTGCAGCCCTACTGCCGATCGACGGGCTGCTCGGCGTGATCGAAACGGCGCTGAGCCCTCCAGGGTCCACCCTGCTGCTCCAGGCACCGCCCGGTGCCGGCAAAACCACGCGGGTGCCTCTGGCCCTGATGCACGCCCTGCCCGCGCAGGGAATCGTGATGCTGGAGCCCCGCCGCCTCGCGACCCGCGCCGCCGCCGAACGTCTCGCCAGCTCCCTGGGGGAAGCGGTTGGGGAACAGGTCGGCTACCGGGTTCGCCTTGAACGCCGTTGCTCCAGCCGGACCCGACTGGAGGTCGTGACCAGCGGCCTGTTCCTGCGGCGCCTGCAGAGCGATCCGGCCCTGGAGGGCGTGGGGTTGGTGATCTTCGATGAATTCCACGAGCGCCAGGCCGACGCCGACCTGGCCCTGGCCCTGTTGCGACAGGCCCGCGCCCTGCTGCGCCCGGACCTGCGGGTGCTGGTGATGTCGGCCACCCTGGATCTCGAGCCGCTCGCCGCCGAGCTCGATCAGGCTCAGGTGCTCACCAGCGAAGGCCGCAGCCATCCGGTGAGCGTGGAGCACCAGCGCCCCCGTGAATCCGAAGCGATCGAACGGCAGGTGCTGCGGGCCCTGGAGCAGCAGTGGCTGCCGCAACGTCACGCTGGTGAAACCGCGCTCATCTTTCTGCCCGGACTGCGGGAGATCCTGCGCACCCAGCGGCTGCTCGAGAGCTGCCCCTGGAGCCAGCAGGTCGCCATCTGCCCCCTGCACGGATCCCTGCCGCTCGAGGCCCAGCGCCAGGCCATCGCCCCCGCCGATCCCGACGGCGCCAAGCTGGTGCTGGCCACCAGCATTGCCGAGAGTTCCCTCACGATCGAAGGGGTACGGCTGGTGATCGATGCGGGCTGGTCGCGCCGCAGTCGCTTTGATCCGGCCACGGGCATGGATGGACTGGTCACCGTGCCGGCCAGCCAGGCCAGCGCCGAGCAGCGGCGGGGCCGCGCCGGCCGACTCGGGCCAGGCCATTGCCTGAGGCTGTGGTCGCCAGCCGAGCAGCAGCGACGGCCCGCCTTCGATCCGCCGGAACTGCTGGAGGTCGATCCCCTGCCGATCGCCCTGCAGCTGGCCCAATGGGGAGCGGGGCTGGGGGAAGACCTGGCCTGGCTCACACCACCACCGCTGGCTGGCCTGCAGGAGGCGCGAAGGCTGCTGGAGCAGCTCGGAGCCCTCGATCAGAGCGGCGCCCTCTCCGATCACGGCCGTGCCCTCAGCGCCGTGGGACTGCACCCGCGCCTGGCCCATCTGCTGCTGAAGGCCAGCGGCGCGGGGGATCTGGATCTGGCCTGTGATCTGGCGGTGCTGCTGAGCGAACGGGATCCGCTCGATCGCCAGGAGCATGGCAGCGACCTGCTGCGCCGCCTGGCCTGGATGCGGCCCCAGGGCCAGGGACGGAGAGGGTCAGGCCCTCAGCAGCGGCTGCACCAGCTCGCCGCCGAACTGCGACGGCAGGTGAGAGCTGCAGCGGCTCCCCCTAGCGGCGCGGACCCAGGGCCAGCAGATCTGGAGTGGCGAGCGGCGCGCCTGATCACCTGGGCCTATCCGGAGCGGATCGCCCTGCGCCGCCCTGGAAGCCCGCATCGCTACCAGCTCCGCAGCGGTCGCGGCGCCACCCTCCATCCCAGCGACCCTTTGGTCCTGGCCGAAGCCCTGGCGGTGGCCGTCCTGGACGGCCAGGGACAGGACGCGGCGATCCGACTGGCCGTGCCTCTGCCTGCGGCATTGCTGGAGGAACTGGCTGTGGACCAGGGTGTCAGCATCGAAGAGGTGCGCTGGGACAACACCGCCCAGCGGGTGCGCTGCGAACGCAGCCTGCGCCTCGGAGCCGTGGTGCTGGAGCGCAGCCCCTGGCCCGAGGCCGATGAGGACCGGATCCGACAGGCGTTGCTCGAAGGCCTGCGGCAACGGGGACTGGAGGCCCTGCCCTGGGGGGCGAGGAGCCGGCAGTTGCAGCAGCGGCTGCTGCTGGCCCACCAGCACCTGGGCTCCCCCTGGCCTGACTGCAGCGACCAGGCCCTGAGCCAGACGCTCGAAGACTGGCTCGGCAGGCACCTGCAAGGGGTCCGCAGCCTGGAGGATCTGCAGCGGCTGGATTTGTGCGAGGTGCTCTGGGCAGACCTGGACTGGACGCAGCGGCGTCTGCTCGACGACTGGCTACCGCAGCAGCTGACGGTGCCCTCCGGTCGGCGAATCCATCTCACCTACCAAAACGGGGAGGCGGTGCTGGCGGTGAAACTGCAGGAGATGTTCGGCTGCCGGCAGACTCCGACCCTGCTTCAGGGACGGCTACCCGTGACCGTGCACCTGCTCTCGCCAGCCGGGAGACCAGCCGCGATCACCCGCGATCTGAGTGGGTTCTGGGACCAGGGCTATGCCGAGGTGCGGCGCGATCTGCGGGGCCGCTATCCGCGCCATCCCTGGCCGGAAGATCCGCGCCAGGCCCAGGCCACGGCCCATACCAAGGCCCGCCTGGCACGGGAGCAGGCTGCCCGACCAGCGCCGCAGGGCTGAGCGTCTCCCAGGCTTCACAAGGGGAAGCCTGGGAAGTCGTCCAACAAATGGCCGAAACCGAAGTGGCGCAATCCCTCCACGATGCCGGCGCAACCTTCCGCGCGGGCCCGGTAGGTCCGCGGCAGGCAGGAGACCTTCTCCCGCAGAGCCTGCTCAGCGTTGCCCACCATCACCCCAGCCAACCCCGTCTCGAACATCGCCAGGTCGTTGAGCGTGTCGCCGGCCGTCACCACCCGTTCGGGATCGATCTCGAGCCATTGCAACAAGGTCAGCAGGGTGGAGCCTTTGTTGACACCGGCCGGCAAGACATCGAGATAGCGGTTGTCCGACACGAGGCAGTCGACCCCATGGGCTTCGAGTGCGACCAGTCGCTGCCAGTCGATCGCTTCGCCATCCAGGGTGTAGGCAAGCCGGCGCTCGGTGCTGATCGGTTGCGGAGCCACTCCGGGCAGAGCCTCGAGCAAGGGCAGCAGCCGCTCCGGCAACCCTTTCCAGCGGGCATCAATCGGATCCACCATCCCAGGCACGGTCTTGAGGCTGAATCCCCAGGCCACGGTGCAGCCCACATCACCGATCACCAGATGGGGGTGGGCCAGCCCGAAGGCGGCATTGTCGATCAGCAGGGAGGCGATCGAACTGAGCTGGCGGCCCGTGCAGAAGATGTGCAGCACCCGCTCACGCCGTTCCACCAGCCAGCGGTAAAAAGCACGGCGCCAGAGTGGATCGCCCCCAGCAGGGTGCCATCGAGGTCGGTCACCAGCACCAGATCCGGCTGGGCTGGCAGGGCAGCGGCAATCTGCTGCTGCAGAGCGGCACGGGAGGGCTGAATGGATTCGGAAACAACTGAGCGCAGCCATAGGCGAAAGCCACAGGCTTGTCAAATCGGAAAACCGCACAGCACCTGTAGCAAGCAGCACTGTCAAGACCACTCCATCTTTCGTTACAGTTGAGGAATCCTGGAGATTGCTTCCATGTCTGACGCTTCCCAGCCCCGCTTCGGCTTCGTCAACTTCGCCGAGACCTGGAATGGCCGCCTCGCCATGATGGGTTTTGTGATTGGCCTGGCTACCGAGCTCCTCACCGGCCAAGGCATCCTGGCCCAGGTCGGCCTCGGTTGAGGCTTTCTCAAGCCGATTCCAGCCCCGCCGGATCGCCCAACCCAGGGTGAAACGGCGGGATTTTCATGTCGCCTCAGTTCGGTCTCAGTGCCTGGTTCTTAGGCTGCCTCCGCTGTGCCGCCGACTCGATGCCACCCAGCTTCTATGTCAACAACCGCCGGGACGGCTCCAGGTTGCTGAGTAGCGCCCTGGTGATCACAGGTGCGGGCTTTGTACGGATCGATCATCCCGTTGGACGCGTCGTGGCCGTGATCGGTTCTGTCGTCAGCCTCTACTGGTGGTTTCAGTACCGCAAGCTGGAACACTGATGGCAGGCTTCATATCAGAGTCGCGATTATCAGTCTCCTGCTCAGCCTGCAGCCATCGATACGGCCTGGAGGCTTGGCCAGCCTCAATCTCAACCAGAGCACACAACGACCTTCACCGGCAGGTGGACCAGCCCCAGTGGCGCTAGACCCAATGGTGTACGAACCAGTGGCACGACCAACGGATCTCCCACTGACGTGATCCCATCTCCGCTGGAGCCCCGATCCCAGAACGCCTACGCCACATCCGCTGGCCTGCCTTCATTTGGCGTGGCCGAGCTCAATCGGGCCATCGGAACCCTGCTGGAACGGGGGTTTGCGCCGCGCTTTCTGCTGGAGGCGACCGTGAGCCGTCCGCAGCTCAAGAAGGGACACATCTGGCTGACCCTCACCGATGGCGACGCCACCATCTCAGGGGTGATCTGGTCTTCCCTGCGCCAGAAGCTCTCGTACCTCCCCGCCGAAGGCGACGGTGTCACCATCATCGGCCGTCTCAATTTCTGGGACGCCCGAGCCAGCCTCTGCGTCCAGGTGCTGGACATTCGCCCAGGGCGCCAGGCTGCCTTGCGCCAGTTCGAGCGGGTGCGGGAACTGTTGGCACCGGAAGGCTGGTTCGACCCAGAGCGCAAGCGCCCTCTGCCCGAACATCCCGGGTGCATCGCCCTGCTCACCAGCGTGCCCAGCTCCGCCCTGGCGGACATGCTGCGCACTGCCCGCGAACGATGGCCGGCCACACGGATTCTGGTGGTGCCGATCCCCGTGCAGGGTCCCGTGGAAGGGGAAATCTGCACGGCGCTGGAGGCCGTAAGCCGGCAGGCCGAACGACTCGGTGTCGAGGCGTTGGTGCTGGCCCGAGGGGGAGGGAATCGAGAGGATCTGGCGGTGTTCGACGGCGAACGGCTGGCCCGTTGCCTGGGCAGTGCCGCAATCCCGGTGGTCTGCGGTCTGGGCCATGAAGACGACACCACCATTGCTGATCTGGTGGCGGACTATCGGGCCGCCACGCCCACGGCCGCACTGGTGGCCCTGCTGCCTGACCAGCAGGGGGCACTTCTGGATCTGCGCCAGCAACGTCTCCATCTGCAGCGATCCTTGCGCTGGCGCCTCGATCTGGAAACAGAACGGCTGGCGCAGCAACGCCAGAGGCTCGAGGCTCTTCACCCCCAAGGGCTGCTGGTTCAGAGCCGCCAGCGTCTGCAGGAGCAACGTCAGTTGCTTCAGGCCCTCTCGCCGCAGCACATCCTGGAGCGTGGCTTCTCGCTGGTGCGGGGGCAGGATGGCCATCTGCTGCGCACCTGGAAGGAGGTGAACGCCGGTGACGCGATCACTGTGCAGCTCCGTGAGGGGGGGCTGGAAGCCGTGGTGAGCCGCAGTGCCGCAACCTCGATCTGAAACACCTGGTCCCGTGACGACCCTGACCACCAACCCCCATGCTCAAGAAGACCGAAGCAACTCCATCCGAAGATTTCCCAAGCGACGGAACAGCCGCCACCGATCCACTGCCCACGACACCGGTCAAGGGCAGCTCCAATCTCAGCAAGAGCCCAAAAAGATCGGGTCGCAAGGCAGCCGAACCCAAGGCAGCTGATCGCCGGGCATCGGCCCCCAAAACAGATCCCTCACCCAGCGGGGCAGAGGATCTCAGCTTTCTCCAGTCTCGAACGGCCCTTGAGCTTGTGTTGGCGGAGCTGCAGACCAGCGACCTCGACGTCGAGCACATGGCGGCGCTGTACCGACGTGGCCTGAGCTACATCGATCGATGCGAAGCCATACTCGAAGATGTGGAACAAGAGGTTTTGCAGTGGTCCCAGCAAGACGAACAAAGTGAGCCAAGGCCTTTCGAACCCTCATGAACGAGACACACCTCACGCCGATCCAGTCCTTGACAACACGGAGACCACTCACCCACCGATCAAATCACTCAGCCTCCATTATCCACCCCATAATCCGCACATCTCAATTCGACCAAGAAATCTTCCGCCGATGATTCTTGGCACCAACTATCACCCCACTGATCCACCACAATTCTTGAGGAACGATGTATGACCTCAAAGTCCTTCGCCATGCACTGGCTTCCGCAGAGTCCCTTACAGGCGATCTACCTCATCCTTGCCATTGCTGGAGCCGTGCTGCCCTGGATGGCTAATCTTGACTTTATCGAACTCAATCATCAGGCCTTCGATCTGCCATCATTCATCGCTTTAGCGACCGCCAATCCTGCCGCCACCTCTCTGTCCAGAGATCTGATGATCGGCGCCACTGCTGTGGTGATCTGGATAGTGCAGGAAAGCCGACGCCTGCAGATGCGCGGGCTGATCTGGGTTCTACTGAGCTGCGTCCTGATCGCCTTCGCCTGCGGGGCTCCTCTGTTTCTCTATTTGCGGGAACGTCGCCTGGCAGAACAATTGAGTGAAGGGGTGCAGGCCACGGGCAGCTGAAGCACCCGACGCACGCCGTCAACGATCGTCCACCTCCTGGGCCACCACATCGATGGTGACGGTGCTCGCCTCCTTCTCCATGCCGCGAGACTGAGGCTGCAAGGGATCATCGGTGAGATTCACCACCATCCCCTCCGATTCCGCCTGCATGGATGCACCGCAGAGAGGACAGGACTCCTGGGAAAAGCTGGCACTGCCGCAACGAGGACAGGTTTGCAGGCGTCGCCGCAGAACCTGCCAGGCAATCCAGACACCCCCAGCAGCGATCAGCGGCAGCAGCAGCAGGCCAAGGGTCAGACCTCCAAGCACATCCAGCAGGACACGGCCTGCTGGGCTGGGGGCCAGCAGGAGAAGACCCAGCAAGACAAGCCAGATCCAGGGGAAAGAGCGCTGCATCAGATCTGCGAAGCGATGAGGTTGCGATGCATGATCAAGTCATGGCAGGGGTTCGGGCGACAATCCGCTCAAAACACAAGTTTGGGCTTTCTATTTTTACGTGCGTGCCACAACACCACATTGAGACACTGACTGTAATAGAGAACAACACCAATAAACCAGATCCACAGGGTCAGCACAAGGACACCACCCACTACACCATATGCCTGGAACCTGACACCCAACAGCAGCAGGATTGGCCCAATCGAGAGATTCATCGTAATCAGCACAACCGCAGCCAACACGGCTCCAGGCAGCACAACCCCAAAAGGGACAAGCCGTGAGGGCAAGATCCACAGACCGACCCAGGAGCACAGCAGGCCAATCAGGATCGAAGCACCAAGGTCGGCCCAAAGTGAAACATGGAGCAGGTTTTGCAACCAAGGTGGCAACCAGGCAAAGGCAACGTCACCATCGAAAAACAAGCCAAGGTTACTGATCAACTGATCAAAAACAAGCAACACTGCCAAGACTGAGATCAACAAGAATGCCTTCAGCCTGAGCACAACGAATCTCCTGACAACCTGGTCCCATGGCAGTCCCTCCAGCCCCGCATGTCGCCAACCCCATACACGATCCATGCCCCGCTGAAGAGTCAGATAAATATTGCCAGCACTGAGCACAAGGAACAGAATGCCCAATAGGCCCGCCCCAAACCCTTGACGCGTAAATTTCTGCAATAGAATCTCAAAAAAAGGCAAGCCAGAAGCCGGCAAAATACCATCTGCCACACCAAGCAATCGCTCCACCAAGCCGCGATCTCTGCCAAGAATCCGCGAGGCAATCGAAAGTGCAATCAACACTGCTGGCAAAAAAGACTGCAGACAGTGATAGGCAAATGCTGCGCTGAGATCCGTGCAATCGTTCTGCAACCATAACCTGTATGCTCCCCAGAAAGGCTTCCACGAACGTTGTAAACGCAGAAGTGATCGAGCCTGCGGCATTGTCATCGAACCCAGTGCCACATCAAATCAGCCTATGCACGGCATCGTATCCAGGACAAACCAAGTCCACCGATCAATCGTAGCCTTGGCACAGCTGTGCTCCCCATCCTGACGTCTTGGCACATACGTCCCCATTGGCCCCAACGTCCCTACCAGCTCCTGACTTGACGCATCACGCAAGGACCCAAGCATCGAAACCAATCCCCAGCATCGGCAACTCAATATCATCCCCCCTTGGGGACTGGTGATCGAGGTCGGACAGCTATCTCGTGGCCACCAACCCACAACCCAGGCACACGAAAACGCCCCCGATCGCAGCCATCAGGCTGCCATCGGGGGCGTCGTCGTGGAGCAAAGTTTGACCTGGCATCGAGCTATTTTCGCAGGAGGCTACCCTCCAACTATCGTTGCCGCTGCTGCGTTTCACAACCGAGTTCGAGATGGATCGGAGTGGGTCCACAGCGCCATGAACACCAGGAAAGCAAACGGCCTCTTCAGGCCCCTTGCCGGTCTTTGCCCCCAGGTTGAACCCTGAGAACTGCATAGGAGCGGTTGACAAGCAACCGGTCTGGATCCAAAAGCTTTGAGCGCGTGATCCCTGTGTCATCCGGTCAGGATGGCAAGGGATGGAATGGTCAAGCCCTCGGTCTATTAGTACTCCTCCGCTTCACCGGTTACCCGGCTTCCACGTAGAGCCTATCAACGGGTGTTCTTCCCGTGACCTTACTGGCTTATGCCATGGGAACACTCATCTTGAGGTGGGCTTCCCACTTAGATGCTTTCAGCGGTTATCCACTCCGCACATGGCTACCCAGCGTTTACCGTTGGCACGATAACTGGCACACCAGAGGTGCGTTCCTCCCGGTCCTCTCGTACTAGGGAGAAATCCTCTCAATGTTCCTGCGCGTGCACCGGATATGGACCGAACTGTCTCACGACGTTCTGAACCCAGCTCGCGTACCGCTTTAATGGGCGAACAGCCCAACCCTTGGGACCGACTTCAGCCCCAGGTTGCGATGAGCCGACATCGAGGTGCCAAACCTCCCCGTCGATGTGAACTCTTGGGGGAGATCAGCCTGTTATCCCTAGAGTAACTTTTATCCGTTGAGCGACGGCCCTTCCACTCAGAACCGTCGGATCACTAAAGCCGACTTTCGTCCCTGTTCGACTTGTAGGTCTCACAGTCAAGCTTGCTTCTGCTTTTGCACTCGTCGGCTGATTTCCAACCAGCCTGAGCAAACCTTTGCGCGCCTCCGTTACCTTTTAGGAGGCGACCGCCCCAGTCAAACTGCCCACCTGATACTGTCCGGTCCCCGGATGACGGGTGACCGTTAGAACCCTAGCTCTGAAAGAGTGGTATCTCACCGTTGGCTCACCATGACCCGCAAGCCATGGATCAAAGCCTCCCACCTATCCTGCGCATTCAGAGCCCGGGCACAATACCAAGCTACAGTAAAGCTTCATAGGGTCTTTCTGTCCGGGTGCACGTAGTCCGCATCTTCACAGACAATTCTATTTCGCCGAGCCTCTCTCCGAGACAGCGCCCAGATCGTTACGCCTTTCGTGCGGGTCGGAACTTACCCGACAAGGAATTTCGCTACCTTAGGACCGTTATAGTTACGGCCGCCGTTCACCGGGGCTTCAGTCGCCAGCTTCGCTTGCGCTGACCAGCTTCCTTAACCTTCCGGCACTGGGCAGGCGTCAGCCCCCATACATCGTCTTGCGACTTAGCGGAGACCTGTGTTTTTGGTAAACAGTCGCCTGGGCCTCTTCACTGCGACCACCTTGCGGTGGCACCCCTTCTCCCGAAGTTACGGGGCCATTTTGCCGAGTTCCTTAGAGAGAGTTACCTCGCGCCCCTCGGTATTCTCTACCACCCCACCTGTGTCGGTTTCGGGTACAGGCCATCATGCCTTAACGGGTATAGGGCTTTTCTTGGAAGCTTGACATCACCCACTTCGCGGCCGTAGCCGCTCGCACTCACGCCTCAGCTCAAGCTGTTTTCGCCAGCTCTCAACGCCTCGAACGCTTGGACCAGTAACCAACATCTGGCTGGGCTAGCCTTCTCCGTCCCCCTTCCCAAAACATGACAGGTACAGGAATGTTGACCTGTTGTCCATCGACTACGCCTTTCGGCCTCGCCTTAGGTCCTGACTAACCCTCCGCGGACGAGCCTGCCGGAGGAACCCTTAGGGTTTCGGGGCATGGGATTCTCACCCATGTTTTCGCTACTCAAGCCGACATTCTCACTTCCATGCAGTCCACGCCCGCTTACGCTAACGCTTCACCCCACATGGAACGCTCCCCTACCATCGGAATCTTACGATTCAAATCCGCAGCTTCGGTACAATGCTTAGCCCCGTTCATTTTCGGCGCAGGATCGCTCGACCAGTGAGCTATTACGCACTCCTTTGAGGATGGCTGCTTCTAGGCAAACCTCCTGGTTGTCTGGGCAATCCCACCTCCTTTATCACTCAGCATTGATTTGGGGACCTTAGCTGGCGGTCTGGGCTGTTTCCCTTTCGACCATGGAGCTTATCCCCCACAGTCTGACTGCCTAGTTACACACAGGGTATTCAGAGTTCGTCTCGATTTGGTACCGCTCTCGCAGCCCGCACCGAAACGGTGGCTTTACCCCCCTGCTGGAGCACTAGACGCTACGCCTCAACGTATTTCGGGGAGAACCAGCTAGCTCCGGGTTCGATTGGCATTTCACCCCTAACCACAGCTCATCCGCTGATTTTTCAACATCAGTCGGTTCGGACCTCCACTTGGTATCACCCAAGCTTCATCCTGGCCATGGTTAGATCACCCGGGTTCGGGTCTATAAACACTGACGATCGCCCTATTCAGACTCGCTTTCGCTATGGCTCCACCATTCCCGGTTTAACCTGCCAGTGCCTATAAGTCGCCGGCTCATTCTTCAACAGGCACACGGTCATCCTATGAGTAGGACTCCCATTGCTTGTAAGCTCACGGTTTCATGTTCTATTTCACTCCCCTCCCGGGGTTCTTTTCACCTTTCCCTCGCGGTACTGTTGCGCTATCGGTCACACAGGAGTACTTAGCCTTACGAGGTGGTCCTCGCGGATTCACACGGAATTTCACGTGCTCCGTGCTACTCGGGATACAGCTAGGCCAGTTTCGCTTTCGAGTACGGGGCTTTCACCCTCTCTGGCGCGCCATTCAAACGCTTCCTCTAACGTCCCTGGTCCACGTTGCTGTCCCACAACCCCGATGGGCGAACCCATCGGTTTAGGCTCTTCCCCGTTCGCTCGCCGCTACTGAGGGAGTCGTTTTTACTTTCCTTTCCTCCAGCTACTAAGATGTTTCAGTTCGCTGGGTTGGCTCGCGCCGCCCTATGGATTCAGGCGGCCGTTCTAGGGGTTGCCCCATTCGGAAATTCCCGGATCAAAGCGTGTTTCCAGCTCCCCGAGACTTATCGCAGGTAACCACGTCCTTCATCGCCTCTGTGTGCCAAGGTATCCACCGTGAGCCCTTTGTAGCTTGACCATAATCACAACTCGCGTTTAGCTTGTTGAAGGCTATTCTTCCGGTGTCTAAGCTCTCAATCAAGAGATCTCAGACAGCCAGAATCAAACTCCTGCTTGGTGGCTTGTGGCCATGCCAGACAGAAGACACGAGCTGTACTCGGCTCTAACTCAAGAATCACTGGCTTTCCTGTTTCTCTCAGATTGAGGCTTGCACCTCAATCTTCCCTTCGCTTTCGCTGGGATGCCGCAGCCGAGGCCGCGACCAGAGAGAACCGGAAAGTCAGCGTCTATGAGATGCTTTCTTTTCCAGACTTTTCCTATGCAGTTGTCAAGGTTCTTGCTGAATGCCCATCCTTGCGGACAGGGAATCCAGCATGCTTTCAACCACTCAGGGAATGAAAGCAGGCTGGAATCGTCACCAAGACGTCAGGATCACACCAAAGAAATCTCTCCTTTGCTTCCGTGAGGGCGCTCGTCAGTGTGGAATGGAGGTTAGCGGACTCGAACCGCTGACATCCTGCTTGCAAAGCAGGCGCTCTACCAACTGAGCTAAACCCCCAAACACGAATGGGCCATCCTGGACTTGAACCAGGGACCTCACCCTTATCAGGGGTGCGCTCTAACCACCTGAGCTAATGGCCCAGGAGTTCGACCTCGCGATCGCGTCAAAGTTGTGTCTGACCTGATTGATGATTCAGTATCGCTACCGTTTCATCTTTCAGGTTTCAACACCGCCTCAACAAAAATCGTTGGGGTGTGACCTAGACAAAGTTTAGGAACTGAACCTGCTTGGACGGACATGTTGCCATTCCGCTTCCACAGTTGAGGTACCGATCGACCTAGAGTGACAGGATCATGGCCTGAAAATAAAGTATTCAGACATCACAATCAGTTTGTCTCCCTGTTAGGAGGTGATCCAGCCGCACCTTCCGGTACGGCTACCTTGTTACGACTTCACCCCAGTCATCAGCCCCACCTTCGGCATCCTCCTCCCTTACGGGTTGGAGTAACGACTTCGGGCGTGGCCAACTTCCATGGTGTGACGGGCGGTGTGTACAAGGCCCGGGAACGTATTCACCGCAGTATGCTGACCTGCGATTACTAGCGATTCCTCCTTCACGTAGGCGAGTTGCAGCCTACGATCTGAACTGAGCCACGGTTTATGGGATTTGCTAGCTCTCGCGAGTTTGCTGCCCTTTGTCCGTAGCATTGTAGTACGTGTGTAGCCCAGGATGTAAGGGGCATGATGACTTGACGTCATCCACACCTTCCTCCGGTTTATCACCGGCGGTCTCTCTAGAGTGCCCAACTCAATGCTGGCAACTAAAGACGTGGGTTGCGCTCGTTGCGGGACTTAACCCAACATCTCACGACACGAGCTGACGACAGCCATGCACCACCTGTCACTGCGCTCCCGAAGGCACTCCCTCGTTTCCAAGGGATTCGCAGGATGTCAAACCCTGGTAAGGTTCTTCGCGTTGCATCGAATTAAACCACATACTCCACCGCTTGTGCGGGCCCCCGTCAATTCCTTTGAGTTTCACACTTGCGTGCGTACTCCCCAGGCGGAACACTTAACGCGTTGGCTACGACACCGAGGGGGTCGATTCCCCCGACACCTAGTGTTCATCGTTTACGGCCAGGACTACAGGGGTATCTAATCCCTTTCGCTCCCCTGGCTTTCGTCCATGAGCGTCAGTTATGGCCCAGCAGAGCGCCTTCGCCACTGGTGTTCTTCCCGATATCTACGCATTTCACCGCTACACCGGGAATTCCCTCTGCCCCTACCACACTCTAGCCTTGTAGTTTCCACTGCTGAAATGGAGTTAAGCTCCACGCTTTAACAGCAGACTTTCAAGGCCGCCTGCGGACGCTTTACGCCCAATAATTCCGGATAACGCTTGCCACTCCCGTATTACCGCGGCTGCTGGCACGGAATTAGCCGTGGCTTATTCCTCAAGTACCGTCAGATCTTCTTCCTTGAGAAAAGAGGTTTACAGCCCAGAGGCCTTCATCCCTCACGCGGCGTTGCTCCGTCAGGCTTTCGCCCATTGCGGAAAATTCCCCACTGCTGCCTCCCGTAGGAGTCTGGGCCGTGTCTCAGTCCCAGTGTGGCTGATCATCCTCTCAGACCAGCTACTGATCGAAGCCTTGGTAGGCTCTTACCCCACCAACTAGCTAATCAGACGCGAGCTCATCCTCAGGCGAAATTCATTTCACCTCTCGGCATATGGGGTATTAGCGGCCGTTTCCAGCCGTTATCCCCCTCCTGAGGGCAGATTCTCACGCGTTACTCACCCGTCCGCCACTAACCCGAAGGTTCGTTCGACTTGCATGTGTTAAGCACGCCGCCAGCGTTCATCCTGAGCCAGGATCAAACTCTCCGTAGTAGTCTTCCCCCTTTAAACGTCAGCTCTAAACTTTCGCTTGAGCTTTCATCGCAGAGAAGTTTGTCGCTCACCCAAATCCTGCACTGGCGCACAGTCTTCAGTTGGGACCACCTTTCGACTGACCGAAAGGGTTCGAGAGTGCACACAACTGTTTCGCTTGCCGTCTAGACCTCCCTATCTGGATCTCTCCGAACAGATTCTTCCTGATGGTTCACGTCACAATCCCGTGACTTTCCCAGATCTCAGATCCGGTTCGCTTCAGTCACCCACAGCTGGTTTTCACCCAGTTCTGACCCAAGGCGTGAGACCTCAAGGCAGCACCACATCACTGCAGGTTCCCGTCGCTTAAAATGTTTGACGGGACCTCACACCTCTACCGCTCGTTTCGTCATCCTCGACACCGCATCAAACGGGCTTTGACTCCACACTGGCGCCAGCACAAGGCTGGTCCACTGCAAACTCAGAACCGTTCGATCCGATCAGAATGACGCGGTAGAAGCGTCAGTTCCTAAACTTTTCAATTGTCCAGGTGCTGCCTCCACTCCCTTGGCCTCTCGGCTCTGGGTCGTCTCGGCGCGTCGCCTCTCAGCGACTCAGGAAACCTACAACACCGGTGGCTCGCGCCTCCTTCGTCGTAAGCACGCACCCTTCACCCTTGCAGGCAAACGGCGCTCGCCCTCAGTGCCTCGCAGCACCGAAGACTCTGCGTTTCCACCGGTGCTCTCGCTCCCGGTGTGCTGCGCAGTCCAAAACCATACCCCATTCACCTTCGATCGCGCAAGCTCCCAATGATGGGGCCTTTCACCGCTTGCCTGGCAGTCCCGACCTCTGAAAGCCAGCTCAGCCGGACCGGCGCCGGCCGAAGCATCTTCATTGGAAGGCACAGGGGCCTGGAACAGCGACGAATCAAGCGCCAGAGGGGAACAGGCAGGAAACAGAGAAAGGGGAAGGCAGGGATGGTCGGACAAAACCCGGAACCCCTGAGCACCCTGATCTGGTCGACAGGCTGGGCGGACCTCCGCTCAGACTCAGACGCGAGCGGGGCAGGGACGTCTGAACCTTTGTTGCATGCCAAGACAGCTGCAGTCGCAGACACAACCCAAGTCCAAGCTCCCGATCCAGGCCTGGACCACATCGCCAGCTACGGATCCAGCCCTGGCCCTGAGGTCTCCTTCTTGGACATGAGACCTCCTTCTTGAACCTTGCAGGGCTGCGCCGAAGCAGCTGTGCGCATGGAAAGCTCTGCTGCAGCGATCAGGCCCCATGCATTCCTGAATTGTTCCAGCCGTGGTTCATGGCCGGTACAACGTTTCTACCGTTGGCCCAAGCTCCCATGGAGGCCCGTGTCCCGACCGTTCAGCCAACAGCACCAAAGGGTTCGGCCCAGCTCCAAAGAAGACGCCGTGGTGATCCGCGCCCAGGAGCACTTCGAGCGCACCCTGGTGAGGGTCAAGGGTGAACTGGTGGGATCGGTGGCCGCGCTCGACCATCCGCGCCGCTCCGGAGAGGCCAATTACGGCGAGGTGTTCCTGCGGGACAACGTGCCGGTGATGATTTACCTGCTGCTGCAGGGCCGTTTTGAGGTGGTGCGCAACTTCCTCTCTGTCTCGCTGGAACTGCAGAGCAACGACATCAAGACCCGCGGTGTGTTTCCCACCAGCTTTGTGGAGCAGGACGGGGTCGTGCTGGCCGACTACGGCCAGCGATCGATCGGACGGATCACCTCAGTCGACGCCAGCCTGTGGTGGCCCATCCTCTGCTGGCTGTATGTGAAGCGCAGCCGTGACATGGAATTCGGTGCCAGTCAGCAGGTGCAACGCGGCGTGCAGTTGCTGCTGGACCTGGTGCTGCATCCCACCTTTGAGGGCACGCCCGTGCTGTTCGTGCCGGACTGTGCCTTCATGATTGATCGTCCGATGGATGTCTGGGGCAACCCGCTGGAGGTGGAGGTGCTCCTCTACGGCTGCCTGCGCAGCTGCTGCCACCTGATGGAACTGGCCCAGCGTGACCGCATGAGCCGACTGCTGCATCAGCGGATCGAACTCACCCAGGAGTGGATGCATGATCTGCGATCCTTCCTGCTGAAGCACTACTGGGTGACCAGCAAAACGGTACAGGTTCTGCGGCGCCGGCCCACCGAGCAGTACGGCGACCACCAGCACGAGAACGAGTTCAATGTGCAGCCTCAGGTGATCCCCCCTTGGCTGCAGGACTGGCTCGAGAACCGGGGCGGCTACCTGATCGGCAATATGCGCACCGGCCGGCCGGACTTCCGCTTCTACAGCCTCGGCAACTCCCTCGCCTGTCTGTTCGGCCTGATCACGGCACCCCAGCAGCGGGCCCTGTTCCGGCTGGTGCTGCACAACCGCGAACATCTGATGGCGCAGATGCCGATGCGCATCTGCCATCCCCCCATGGAGGCCGACGAATGGATGAATAAAACGGGATCAGACCCAAAGAACTGGCCCTGGAGTTATCACAACGGCGGGCACTGGCCCAGTCTGCTCTGGTATCTGGCCGGTGCTGTGCTTCTGCATGAGCAGCGCCACCCCGAGGCGGACGTGCTGCTGATGGGTCAGATGCGGGCCATGATGGAAGAGTGCTACTGGGCCCAGCTCAACCAGCTGCCGCGTCAGCAATGGGCCGAGTACTTCGACGGACCCACCGGCACCTGGGTGGGTCAGCAGGCACGTACCTACCAGACCTGGACGATCGTGGGCTTTCTTCTGCTGCACCACATGCTGCGAGTCAACCCCAGCCAGGTGAGCCTGATTGATATTGAGACCCCTTGAAGAAAGAGCAGCGCAACCCAGCCTGGTCAGATAGCGAGCGATGCACGTGCAACAAATTCGCTGCATGAAAAAACCCCGGAATCTACCGGGGCTTCATTAGTAGCAGACTGTTTGCTCGTCGTTATAGCAGCTGATCAGAACAGGCCGAGGGTCAGAGATTTGTCGATCGGCAAAGCGGCTCCAATGCCGAGATAAATCGTGAAGACGGTGCCGAACAGAAACGCTGCCATGGCGACAGGGCGACGGAAGGGATTCTGGAACTTGTTGAAGCTCTCGATGAAGGGAATCAGCATCAAGCCCAGGGGAACCATCGTCTGCAGAGCAATGCCCAGCAGCTTGTTGGGCACAACCCTCAGGATCTGGAAAACCGGGTACAGGTACCACTCCGGCAGAATTTCGAGAGGAGTGGCAAAGGGATCAGCCTTATCCGCCAGCATGGCGGGATCAAGCACGGCGAGCCCAACCACACAGGCGATGGTGCCCAGGATCACCACCGGGAAGATGTAGAGGAGATCGTTGGGCCAGGCTGGTTCACCGTAATAGTTGTGGCCCATGCCCTTGGCCAGCTTGGCCCTCAGCTTGGGATCGGTGAGGTCAGGCTTCTTGAGGATGTGCATGACGGAGGCCGTGAAAGGGGAGCCGGCAAGCCGGCGTGAACCTGGAGTTGAAAGCTAGGAAGGAGACAGGCTCGAGGGAGGCAGCAAGCCAGACCAGTCCTACTGGATTGCAACACTTCGCAAACCGGAGCCCAGGCCAAGGGTGGCCTGGACCGGGCTGGATCACAAGGGACCAGAGATTCCTTGCTTGCGAATCATCAGGAAGTGCATGAGCATGAAGACAGCCAGCAGCCAGGGCATCACAAAGGTGTGCAGGCTGTAGAAGCGGGTCAGCGTGGCCTGGCCGACGCTTTCACCACCCCGCAGCAGTTCGACCATGAAGTCGCCCACCACAGGAACGGCTGCCGGAACGCCACTGACAATCTTCACGGCCCAATAGCCCACCTGGTCCCAAGGGAGCGAGTAGCCGGTGACACCGAACGACACGGTGATCACGGCCATGGTGACGCCAGTGATCCAGGTGAGCTCACGGGGACGTTTGAAACCACCGGTGAGATAGACGCGGAACACATGAAGAATCAGCATCAGCACCATCATCGAGGCGCTCCAACGGTGGACCGAACGGATCAGCCAGCCAAAACTGACGTCCGTCATCAGGTACTGAACCGAGGAGTAGGCCTCAGCGACCGTGGGCTTGTAGTAGAAGGTCATCGCAAACCCAGTGGCGAACTGGATCAGGAAGCAGACCAGGGTGATGCCGCCAAGGCAATAAAAAATATTGACGTGCGGCGGCACGTACTTGGCGGAGATGTCGTCGGCGATCGCCTGAATTTCCAGGCGCTCCTGGAACCAGTCGTATACAGGTGACGACTTTGCGGCAGGAGAGGAATTCGCCATGCAGCGGGCGGCTTGGGTTGCGAGAGTCTACCGACCGCCCGAAACCCTCCGTGAGCGCGCAACGGCAGCCCCCCCCGCCGAACCGAATCCCGCCCCAGAGCCTGCAACGCCTTCTGCGGCGCGGGCTGGGGCTCACCCTGGTGCTGAGCCTGCTGCTGACGCCCTGGACAACTTCGGCGGCACTGGCCCTGAACGACGCCCAGCAACTGGTGGTGGAAGCGTGGCGGCTGGTGAACCAGAGCTACGTGGACCCCGGTCGCTTCGTGCCGATTCACTGGCGACGGCTGCGCCAGAAGGCCCTGGAACAGCCGATCAGCAGCTCGGCGGACGCCTACGCGGCGATCGAAACGATGCTGACCCCCCTCGACGACCCCTACACCCGGCTGCTGCGACCCGCCGAATTCAGCACCCTGCAATCCGCCACCCAGCAGGGCACCGTGACCGGCGTGGGCCTGCAGCTTGGCCTGCGTGCCGCCGACGAGCAGATCGTCGTGATCGCCCCGCTGGATGGCTCTCCGGCCGCCGATGCCCACATCGCCAGCGGTACGGAAGTGCTGGCCGTGGATGGCATCGACACCGCTGAACTGGGACTCGATCTGACCGCAACCCGGCTGCGGGGCCCCTCCGGCAGCACCGTTCTGGTGCAGCTTCGGGACCCGCAGGGTCAGGAGCGGGAGGTGGAACTGGAGCGGCGCCAGGTGGACCTGCGGCCCGTGCGCAGCAAACGGCTGCGCCAGGGCAACCTCACCCTCGGCTACCTGCGCATCACCCAGTTCAGTGAACCGGTGCCGGAACTGGTGCAGCAGGCGATCGCCGACCTGACAGGCAAGGACATCGAAGGCCTGATCCTCGATCTGCGCAACAACTCCGGCGGCCTTGTGAGCGCCGGGCTCGCCGTGGCCGACGACCTGCTCAATGGGTCGGTGATCGTGGAGACCGAAGACCGCGGCGGCATCGGGGACCGGCAGCAGGCCCATCTCGGCGTGCTCTACGACGGGCCCATGCTCACCCTGGTGAACGGCGGTACGGCCAGTGCCAGCGAGATCCTGGCCGGCGCCCTGCAGGACCAGGAGCGCAGCCGGCTGGTGGGCAGCCGCACCTTCGGAAAGGGCCTGATCCAGACCCTGATTCCCCTGGGAGACGGCAGTGGTCTGGCGGTGACGGTGGCCCGCTACCTCACACCGGATGGTCGCGACATCCAGAACCAGGGCATTCGGCCTGATCTGGAGCTAGGGGCGCCGGAACCGCTCGATCCGGGGGGTGAGGACGACACCTGGCTGGAAGAGGCCCAGCGGCTGCTGACCCACCAGATCCAGCAGGCACAAGCGCCGACCCAGACCCAGTGATCGGCCAGCGCACCTATCACGATCCCCTGCATGGGGCCATCCAGCTCGATCGGCAGGATCCGGCCGAAGCCCTGGCGATCGACCTGATCGACACCGCACCGTTCCAGCGGCTGCGCCGGATCCGCCAGCTTGGGCCGGCGTTCCTCACCTTTCACGGCGCCGAATCCAGCCGCTTCACCCACTCCCTCGGAGTGCTGCATCTGGCCCGCCTGGCCCTGCAGCGGCTGATCCGCCACGATCCCTCCCTGGAGGAGCACAAGCCCGTGCTCTTTGCCGCGGCCCTGCTCCACGACCTGGGGCACGCCCCCTTGAGCCACACCGGCGAGGACATGTTCGGGCTGCGCCACGAGCGCTGGTCTGCACGGCTGGTGCGGAATCACCCGGATCTGCGGCAGCGCCTCGATGCGGAGGGCGCCGGCACCGCGGATGCGGTGGCGGATCTGCTGGAGCACGGCCGCTATCCCCGCCAGGCGATCCGGGCCCTGGTGAGCAGCCAGCTCGACTGCGATCGCCTCGACTATCTGGTGCGGGACAGCTACAGCGCCGGCATCCGCTACGGCCAGCTCGATCTCGAGCGCATCCTGGCGGCCCTGACGCTCGCGCCCGACGGCAACCTCGCCCTTCACCCCAAGGGGCTGATGGCTGTGGAGCACTACCTGGTGGTGCGCCAGCTGATGTATCGCAGCGTCTACAACCACCGTCTCAACGTGGTGTGCAACTGGCTGCTCAGCCAGGTGATCGCCGTGGCGCGGCGGCTGGGTCCAGGGCAGGTGTTCAGCGACATGGTGATGAGCCGCTGGCTGTGGCACAGCGACGCGCTGGACCTGGAGACCTACCTGGCCAACGACGACCTGCGCAGCGGCTATCACCTGCTGCGCTGGCGGGAAGAGGGGCCCGAGGAACTGAGGGAGCCCTGTGCCCGCCTGCTGGATCGGCGCCTGCTCAAGGCCACCGACGTGAGCGATCTGGCCAGCACCCAGCGGCTGGAGCTGCTGGCCGAGGTGCAGGGGATGGCCCGGCGGCAGCAGCTGGTGGCGGAGCTCTGCTGCGGTCTGCAGCAGAGCCAGAACCGGGGCTATCACCCCTACAAAGGGGGGCTGCGGCTCTGGGATGGCGAACGGCTTGAGGCGCTTGAAACCCGATCGCCCCTGGTGCGAAGCCTGATCCAACCGGTGGAGCAGGCCTGGCTGATCCATCCTGCGGAGGTGCGCGAGCCCCTGCAGCAGCGCCTGGCGGAACTGCACACCTAGCCTTCGCGGCAATCGAATCCGGAACGGATGGCAGCGGTGTTCCTGGCGGAGGCTCCGGGCCAGCCCCACCGGCTGGTGCTGAACACCACGCCCGATGGGGCCGACGGAGTCGAAGAGGTGCGCTATGCCCTCGGGGCCTCACCCCCACCGGGCTGGGTGGAACTGGAAGCCCTGGATCTCAACCTCAACCTGCCGCAGCTGCGGGCCATCCAGGAGCTGCTGGACACGGCCGGACATGGCCTGCTGCGGGTCATCAGCCGCAGCGACGACACCCTGGTGGCCGCGGCCGCCCTCGGCGTCGAGAGCGGTTGTCCACCGCCACTGCGGAACGCTGAGCCCGGAGCCGGTCCAGGCGAGAGCCCTGCCTCAGCCGCGGCTTCCACAACCGGCCCGGAGCTCGAATTCCTGATCCATCGGGGCACCCTGCGCTCCGGGGATCATCTGCAGGCCCCCGGCTCGGTGCTGCTGCTGGGGGACGTGAACCCCGGAGCCCGGATCAGTGCCGCCGGCGACGTGCTGGTCTGGGGCCGGCTGCGGGGCGTGGCCCATGCCGGCTGCCAGGGCGATGACCGGGCCCGGATCGTGGCCCTGCAGCTGCGCCCCCTGCAATTGCGCATCGCCGCGGCCGTGGCCCGTGGCCCAGCGGAGCCGCCACCGCCTGGCCTGGCGGAGGAAGCCCGGTTGATGGACGGAACGATCCGGATCGATCCCGCCGGCCCCCAGCTGCTGCGGCCCGGGGGGAGACTGAGCGCAGCCGAGCGGTTCAGCGGTTGATCAGCCCGAAGCCGCCCAGCACCCCGGCCACCGCCATGAACCACAGGGGGGAGATCCGAGTGCGCAGCATCAGCACACACACCACCACAGACACCACAACCCCGGGGGGGTTGTTATCGGCGGTGTGGAGGATCTTCAGGCCCACCGCGAACAGGATGCCGAGGGTGATCGGCCCCAGACCCCGCTCAAAGGACACCCGCCAGGGGGAGTCGCGGAAGCGCTGCCAACCCAGGCAGGCCAGCACCATCAGCAGGGTGGAGGGCAGCAGGATGGCGCATTCGGCTCCGTAGGCCGAAAGCAACGCCCAGAAGGGACCCTCACGCTGAGCCGCCCCCAGGCCAAGCAGGCCCACAATCATGGAGCTGGGTCCAGGAGCCGCCTCGGCCAGGGCGTAGAGATCGGCGAACTGGGCATTGGTGAGCCAGCAGAACTGCTCGACGCTGAGATGGTGGTATTCAGCCAGCAGCGTGTTGCCGCCCCCCAGGGAAAACAGCGACAACGACAGAAACTCCCCGATCACGCGCAGCAGGCTGCCCAGATCCGAAAGGGACGCGGGAGTGCAGGCCTGAGCCGCGGCCAGAAGCCGGGTCGATGGGGACAGCCAGATCTGAGGCGGCATCAGGAAGGGCCCGATGGGGTTGCGCCTGGGCGGGGCCAGTACCAGGCCATCGCCAGAGGACCCAGCACCAGCACCACCGGCACGAGGCGCAGATGCCCCAGGGTCAGGGCCAGGAAGGTGACGGCCGCCAGCAGCAGGGCCATGCGGTCGCCCAGATAGGTGTGCAGGATCTTGAACCCCATCGACAGGGCCATGCCGGCGGCGGCGGCCACCACGCCGGCAAGCACCCGATCCACCGCCGGCAGCCCATGCAGCTGGAAATAGGCCAGCCCCACCAGCATCAGCAGACTGAAGGGCACCAGCAGCATGCCGGCCAGGGCCACCAGAGCGCCGGGCAGGCCGCGAAACCTGGTGCCGATGTAGATGGCCATGTTGATCTGATTCGGCCCCGGAAACAGACGGGCCACCGTGAGCCCGGTGATGAAGGCCTCGTTGCTCATCCAGCGGCGCTGTTCCACCACGATCCGCTGGCTCCAGGCCGACAGGCCACCGCCGAAGGAGGAGAGGGCGACCTGGAGCATGCCGCTGAACAGGGCCCGAAGCCCGGGAGGCGGGGCCAGGGAGAGATCCTCGTCAGCGGGATCCTGAGCAGGGAGGGGCATACCCTCAGGGGGGACACCCATCAGTCGTGCACGAAGTGGGGGTCGGGCGGCAGCTCACCCGCCTCATGCAGGCTCGGATCCAGCGGGTCTGGAGCGTCGTATTTACAGGCCTGCTCCCAGTCGGCCTCAAAGGTGGCCTTGAGGCGCTTCACCACCGCGGGGGCATCGCTCTCGATGCCGAGTTCACGCCGCAGATCAAAGGCGCTGCGGTCGATATTCATGGAGCCGGTCTGGGCAAAGGCCCCATCCACCAGGATCAGCTTGGCGTGCAGCTTGAGGTGCCTCTGCCGGCGCACCTTCACCCCGAAGCGCCGCATCACCCGCAAGGAGGAGAAGGTGTCGTAGATATCCCAGTCGCTGATGCCGTGCTTGCCGCCGCACAGCACCCGCACCTTCACACCCCGCTCCCGCGCCGACAGGATGCGCTCCAGGATCACCGCATCCACGAACTTGGGATGCTGGATCCAGAGGGTGCGACGGGCCTCGTCAACGATGCGGGCCATCTGACCTCGGCTGTGCATGCTGCTCCACACCAGGCCCACGGAGAGATCGGGCTGGAAGAAGGTGCGGTTCCAGTCGGCCTCGAAACCAGCGATCACCTGCTCGATCACTGGGGCCGCGTAGGTGACCACGCCATAGTCGCGGGTCTGGGTGAAATATTTATCCGACAGGTTGAAGGTGGCGATCAGGGCACAGTCGCGATCCACCACCAGCGACTTCTCATGGGTCACCGGAAAGGCCTCACTGGTCCAGGCCACGGCAATCCCCCAGCTCTGAAGGCGGGCATAGGTCTCATCGTTCCAGCGGTCGCCGCCGGAGGTGTGGGGGTTGAGCATCACCCGCACCTGGACGCCCCGCTGGTGCGCCCGCAACAGGGCCTGCTCCACCGCCTCGGACTGAAGCTTGAACTGCTTGAGACGCAGCTCCGAACGGGCCTGGTCGATCAGCGCCACCACCGCATCGGCCCCGTCGTCCGGCATCACGATCAGGTGCTGATGGCTGCGGATCGTCACCGGCGGCGATGCGGCTATCGATTCGGCCACGCGTCTATCCCGGGCAAGGGGAACGGAAGGAACCCCGTTCTATCGGGGTCCGGCTCCGCCGGCCCGCATCAGCCAGCACCACCAGCGCCTGGCGGTGGCCTTAACCTGATCCAACGCCAGCCAGTGCCGTGACCGCCGCCCCGACGCGCATCATCCTGATCTGCTCTGGAAAAGGCGGAGTGGGCAAGACGACCCTCACCGCCAACCTGGGCATCGCCCTGGCCCGCCAGGGCTCCCGCACCGCTGTGCTCGACGCCGATTTCGGCCTGCGCAACCTCGATCTCCTGCTGGGGCTTGAGAACCGGATCGTCTACACAGCCCAGGAGGTGCTCGCCGAGACCTGCCGCCTGGAGCAGGCGCTGGTGAAGCACAAGCAGGAACCCAACCTGGCTCTTCTGCCGGCGGGCAACCCGCGGATGCTGGAGTGGCTCACCCCGGAGGACATGCAGCGGATCGTCGCCCTGCTGGCCGAGCGCTTCGACATCGTGCTGATCGACTGCCCCGCCGGCATCGAAGATGGCTTCCGCAATGCCGCCGCCGCGGCCCGCGAGGCGATTGTGGTGACCACCCCGGAGGTGTCCGCCGTGCGGGATGCCGACCGGGTGATCGGGCTGCTCAACACCCAGGGGATTGAGCCGATCCAGCTGGTGCTCAACCGGGTGCGGCCCAAGATGATGCTCAACCAGGAGATGCTGGCGGTGAGCGATGTCACCGACATCCTGGCCCTGCCGCTGCTGGGGCTGGTTCTGGAGGACGAGCAGGTGATCGTCTCCACCAACCGGGGCGAGCCGCTCACCCTGAACGGCAACGGCTCACCGGCCGCCAAGGCTTACCACAACATCGCCCGGCGGCTGCGGGGCGAGACCGTCCCCCTGATCGATCCGGCCAAGGAGGGACAAGGCCTGCGGGCCAAGCTCGGCCGACTCATGCAGACCCGGATTTTCTGAACCGATGACCCTGCGCGATTTCATCAACCGACTGCTGGGTCGTCAGCCCGCCAGCGCCACCATGGCCAAGCAGCGGCTGCAGCTGGTGCTCGCCCATGACCGCAGCGACCTCAACCCGGAGCTGCTCGAGAAGATGCGGAGCGAAATTCTTGAAGTGGTGTCCCGCTACGTGGAGATCGACGTGGAAGGGGGCGATGTCAGCCTTGAAACGGAGGACCGCGTCACAGCCCTGGTGGCCAACCTGCCGATCAAGCGGGCCCGTTCCATCCCCCTGGCCGCCGTTGCTGAGCCGGCGGAAGGCTGACCCGGCGCATTGCTGAGCCGCCACAACGCTGAACCTGTCCGCGCTGGGGAATCCTGCAGACAGCTCGACCAGGCTCGATGGCTCTCTGCACCAACACCGCTCCATTCCCCCTGTTTCCGCTCACTCCAGCGGAACAGCGGGTGCTGCAACAGCTGCGCAGTGGCTGCAGCAACAAGGGCATCGCCGCTGTACTGGTGGTGAGTCCGCGCACTGTCGAGAGCCACATCTCGAACCTGCTGGCCAAGACCGGTTGCCGCAACCGCACCCAACTGCTCCTGTGGGCGCTGGGGGAGCGATAAAGTCTGCCCGGGCCAGATGGCCCGGCCCTTGCCGGCTTAGCTCAGCGGTAGAGCAGCGCTTTTGTAAAGCGAAGGCCATCGGTTCAAATCCGTTAGCCGGCTTCCTCACTCCCAGAACAGATCCGGTGCAGGAGTCACTGTTCAAGCACCGACTGTGGCGGCCCGAGGAACGATCTGACCCAATCGCTCGGGTCCGGGCCCTCAACTGGCAGGCGACGACCGCTCGCCATCCACCTGGTTCTGCTGCTCGAGATAAAGCAGGCAGTCAGCACTGCTGGGAAAGATCCGGAACACCTGGATGGTGCCGGTGGTCTCCAGAATCACCCGCAACTGGCTGTTGAGGCTGCAGAGGAACAGCTCCCGCCCCTGCCGGCGCAGCCTCTTGAGTGCGGTGATCAGGCAGGAGAAGCCGCTGCTGTCCATGAAGGTGATGGCGCCGCAGTCGATCAGCACAGAGCGGGGATCGCCCACTGTGAGGCTGTGAATACGGTCGCGTAGATCGGCGCCGGTATCGGCGTTGATGAAGCCCTTCGGCCGAAGGATGTGCAGTTCAGCCATGGGTCTTCGGCGCCCGGTGCGGACAGTCAAGGACCAGGGGCCGCCAGCACCTGGGGAGCGGCATGCCAGAAGAACAGCCAGTGGCGCCACCATCGTCGCAGCCGGCCTCAGCTCACACCCCTGGGCCCAATGAAAAGCCAGGATGATCACAGACCTTTCTGGACCCACTGTCCTGGTACCCACCGGTTCGATGGCCAACGACCAAGAGCTGCCTCCTCCGGTGCTGCCTGAGCATGAGGGCGCGATTCTGCCGGTTCCCCCCACCCTGCCCACCACGGCGAGTCTGGAGGCGGCCCTGGAAGCGATGCGTTCCAGCCTTCGAGAGGCCAGCAACCCCTCAACAGAAGAGGAACAACTCACCGGCAACTGCGTACTGGTGCTGGAAGGGGAGCAACTGGTCGGGATCCTCACCGAACGGGATGCGGTGCGGTGGGCGTTGAGCGACCTGCCCCCCCCACCAGATTCTGTTGGGGGCGGTGATGACCCATCCGGTGATCAGCAGGCAGCGGCATGAATGCCTCGACATCCTGGCGACCATGAGCCTGCTGCGCCGGCACCGGATCCGCCACCTGCCGATCGTCGACGAGCGGAACCAACCGGCAGGCATCGTCACCATCAGTAGCCTGAATCGTGTTCTGAAGGAAACCTTTTTCCTGCGTTTTCGACAGGCTGTTGAGGTGATGAGCACCGCCGTTGTGACGGTGCGTGCCCAAGACACGCTGCGCCATGCCATTCAGACGATGGCGCTGCGGGGCATCAGCTGCGTTGTAGTGACGGAACCGATCACTGGTCGACGTGGCCCCAGCCGTGAACGTCCGATCGGCATTCTCACCGAACGCGACATCCTCCAGATGCGCCGGCTTGACCTCGCCCTCGGCACGACGCGGGTGGAGGAGGTGATGAGCACGCCTCTGTCCTGTATTCACCCCGCCGACGACCTGGCCGCCGTGCGGGATCGGATGCAGAAACTTCGTATCAGGCGAATGGTGGTGGCCAATGATGCCGGCGAACTGGTGGGACTGATCACCGAGAGCAATCTGATGCAGAGCATCGATCCCGTGGATCTCTATGGCGTCTACGAGATTCTGCAGCGGCAGGTGAACATCCTCCGTGAGGGGCAGTTCCAGCTGCTGAGTCGACAACGCTTTGACCTCTCCCGTGCGCTGGCCAACAGAGAGTTCAAGCTGGTGTATCAGCCGCTGCTGAATCTGAGCCAGGGAAAGATCCAATCAGCCGAGGCCCTGATCCGCTGGACATCACCCCAGCACGGCACAGTTCCCCCCTGCGATTTCATCCCCCTGGCGGAGCATTCGGGCTTCATCGTGGAGCTGGGCGACTGGATTCTCGAAACCGCCTGTCAACAGATCCACCAGTGGCTGATGGAAGGCGGACAGCCGATCCAGATCGCCGTGAACGTGACGGCCCACCAACTTCTGGAACCTCAGTTCGTGGCCAAGCTGCTGGGCATCGTGGAGCGTGCTGGCATCCCCCCGGCCCTGTTGAAGCTGGAACTCACCGAAAGCGTGCTGGTGGAGAACACCATGGCAACGGCCCACTGCTTCCAGGAACTCCAGAAGCAAGGCATCCAGATCGCGATCGACGACTTCGGCACCGGCTACGCTTCACTCTCCTATTTACAGCACTTCAGCTTCGATACGTTGAAGGTGGATCAGAGTTTCGTGCGCGGTATTCAAAGCAACCCGAAGGCCCAGGTGATTGTGCATTCCGTGCTCGACATGGCAGAAAAGATGGGGTTTAAAACCGTTGCCGAGGGCGTGGAATATCCTGAGGAGTTACAGTGGCTGCGTGATGCCGGCTGTCAGGTGATTCAGGGCTATCTGATCGGCAAACCCTTGCCGCCCGAACAGTGGGAGCCCGAGTGGCTGTCTGGTGCTGTCCTGCCTCTGATCGGCGCCGCGACCGCATCAGATGGTCGTGGGGATCGTCAAGTACCCGCGCCAGGCCGATGACCTTAAGCTCCGTTGGCAGGGAGGGGTGCGAGAAGGCTTGCACAGAGAGATTGTGAAGCTGGGCTGGCCAATATCCTCGAAGCCGAATGTTTTGCGTTCTGCGCCACCCCTGCGGCTTCTGCGGGAATTCCTGCCGATCGCAGCCCTGCTGAGCGGGCTTGTCAGCCTGGCGATCTGGCCATTAGTGCGTTCGATCGAACAAGGAGAGGTTGCCACCTTGACAGCAGAAGCCAGGGGGGCGTTGCAGGAATCCAGGAGCGATATCGAGTGGCGTTTCTTCGAAACACTGGCCGACATTCGCGTGATCAGCCAGCTGCCCCGGGTACGGGAGGCCGTGAACAGCCCTACGCCAGAACAGCTCCGTCCCCTAAACGGGATCTTCCGAACGTTTATGGAGTCCTATGGGCGCTACAGCTCCTTCACCCTGGTCAACCGGCAGGGCAGATCGTTGGTGCATGAGGGGCCAGCAGACCTAACGCCAGGTCTTGAAGAGTCCACGACGTGCGCCAACCTGACTCAGGGCCACGAGGCCTTGCTGGCCAAGGCCTGGGCCTTGGATCCGGGCCAGTTTGTCGTCAGCCCCGTGCACTGGTACCAGGACCAGGCGACCAAGCCAGCCTGCCAGCCACTGATGGAGCTGGCGGTGCCAATGGGTGGCTCACCTGGGAAGGTTGAGTTTGTCCTGTTGGTTCACATTCTGCTCAACCCTTTGCTGCAGGAGCAGCACCGGATCCTGCAGCTGCACAACATCTCGGTGTTGTCGGCCATTCTGGATCCCCAGGGCCACGCCATCAACAGCAACACCACAGCATCCGGTCACATCGGAGGCTCCGAGGCCTGGACTGCAAGACCGGATCCTGAAGCTTGGCTCGCGATCCGGCGCATCTTGTTCGAACAGAACATTTTCCCAGCCTCCCTGCGGACGGACAGGCAAGGCTTGTTCATCTTTTCCCAGGTGAACCCACTCAATACCAGGCGAGTCCCTGGCCAGCAACTGGAGGATGGCACGACCCGGCCGAGCCGGCAGATTCTGGCCATGGAGGCCAAAGACTGGCCCTGGGTCTTGCTCATCCAGATCCCGAACAAGACCCTCCAGACCCACGAGTACCTGGGGACAAGCAAGGGATGGACGCTGCTCGTTGCTCTGTACCTGAGCGCAGCGCTTGTGGCCCTGAGCCTGGCCTATGCCCGTTTGCTGAGGAGGCTCAGTCAGGAGGATCTACTCCGTCACAGCGCCGAGCTCGAGCTGCTTGCCCGCACAGACAGCCTCACCGGCCTGCCCAACCGCCGCAGCCTCGAAGAGCTGGTCAATTACGAACTGGCGCGGTGGCAGCGCCATCAAATCCCTCTGGCCGTGTTGATGCTCGATCTGGATCACTTCAAGACTGTCAATGACCAGAACGGGCACGCGGTGGGTGATGCCGTGCTGGTGGCCTTCAGCCGCACCTGTCAGGCTGAACTGCACAACACCGACACCCTCGCCCGCTGGGGTGGCGAGGAATTCCTGGCCCTTCTCCCCAACACCGACCATTGCCAGGCCGAAACCCTGGCGGAACGACTCCGCCAGGCCGTTGCAGCCCTGTCGATCCCTGTGCTGGAGACTGCCGACCCAGCGGAAGCCCCATCGCGATCCGCCGCGACGCTGCGCATCACCACCTCGATTGGGATCGCATCGTGTCATGACGATTCCGGCAACTTCGACACCCTGTTGCGGGAAGCGGATGAAGCCCTCTATGCCGCCAAGGAAGCCGGTCGCAACTGCATCCGCTACGTACAGACTGGCCTGCAGACAGCCTCGGAGTGGTGTCCCAAGCGAAGGACCAGCCACCTCTGTTCGGGGATGGCAGCTCAGGAATAGATGTTGGGAAACGGCAGAAGGCGCGAGCTGATTCCTGATGGCTGGTCAGCGTTCGCCTGCAAACAGCCAGACAGCGGCTGCCAGCACCAACCAACCCAGGGGGGCCAGGTTGAACAGCTCGGTGCCAATTCCCATCAGCGGGGTCAGAAACCAGTGCACCACGGCCATGGTCAGCACCACCACCAAGGCCAGAATCGCCATCGTGTCAGGGGTGCCGCAGCGCTGAGGGCAGTAGAGCACCTTGCCGCAGAACCTTCCAGCCTCCTGGTTCGCTCCAGGCCACCACGGTGCTGGCCTGCCCCGATGCCGCCGGCCAAGGCAGGGGAGCCAGCAGGGGCAAATCCGGAAACTGATCAGCCGCCTCGTCTGCTGTGGTGGCCGCCGGTTCCCCTGAGCGATTGGCGCTGGTGGTGGCCAGCGGGCCGCTCAAGCGCAGCAGGGAGCGGGTGGCCGCACAGTCGGGCACCCGCAGCCCGAGGCTGTGGCCGCCGGGATGGAGCGCCTCCACCAGGGCGCCGCGGCAGGGCAGCACCAGGGTGAGAGCCCCCGGCCAGCCCTGCTTGGCCAGGGCGAGCCACTCATCCTGCCAGACCAGAGGCAGGCTGCGGCGGAACTGATCCAGATCCGCCGCCATCAGGATCAGCGGCTTGTCCGGGGGCCGGTGCTTGAGACGCCAGATCTGGCCGGCGTGCTCAGGTCGTGCCGCCAGGGCAGGCAGGGTATCGGTAGGGAGGAGGGCCGCGCCCCCCTGCTGCAATCGCGCCGCCAGGGCAGGGGCATCGAACAGGGGCATGGCGGGATGGTGGACGGAAACCGCGACGGCCAAGGGTCTAGCGGGCAGCTGGCGGCTGTGGGGCACGCCGGGCCAGCGCGAAACGGAGATTCCCCTCCAGATCCGCCGCTGCCTCCACATCCTGCAGAGCGGCTGCGACGAGCAGGGCCAGCACGGCGGCACTCTGATCATGGTGATGTTCCAGCAGCAGCAGGCCACCGGGTGCCAAGGCCTCAGCAGCGTTGGCGGCAATGCAGCGCAGGGCCGCCAGACCATCAACACCGCCATCAAGAGCCAGGCGGGGCTCGTGATCGCGCACCACCGGATCGAGCGTGTCGACAACCGCGCTCGGGATGTAGGGGGGATTGGCCACCACCAGATCGAGGCGACCCCACCAGGGCCGCAGCGGCTCCCACCAGTGGCCCTGCAGGGGGGTGATCTGCTCTTGGACGCCACCAAGCTGCCAGTTGCTGCGAGCGATCGCCAGGGCCTCAGCGCTCAGGTCCACCGCCAGACCAAGGCTGGCGGGCCAGGCACGCGCCAGGGCCAGGGCCAGGCAGCCCGAGCCGGTGCCGAGATCAGCCCAGAGCAAGGAGGAGTCAGTTGGCGGGCTCAGCGCCAGGGCCAGCTCCACCAGCAACTCGGTCTCCTGGCGGGGGATCAGCACCCCTGGCGCGACCTGGAGCTGCAGATCGCGCCAGGGGCAAAGGCCCACCAGGTATTGCAGGGGCTCGGCCGTGGCGAGGTGCTGGTTCCAGAGCCCGGCGAGATCCTCAAGCGAAAGGCGCAGGGTCAGCTGCCGGTCTGGGTGAAGCCGCAGGGCCTGCAGTTCAGACCAGGCCACCCCTCCGGCCAGATCGAGCAACCAGTCGAGGTCGGCCGCATGGCCTCCCTGCCCCAGGCAGCGGCGGCGCCACTCCAGCAAGGCCGTGGCACTGACGCGCAAGGGGTTGGACGGAGCCACGCAACGGCAAGCGGCGACGCGGCCGGCCTCGACTGGTTCCAGGATGCTGCGCCCCTCAGCCGGGTCGCCAGCAGAGGCCCGGTTCAGCCTGCAGCACCCCCGCCAGTTCGAGCTGCAGCAGGGCGGTGACCAGCTGATCAGCCGGGCGGTCGAGGCGCTGGCAAAGCTGCTCCAGCGAGGCACCGGCCCCCACCGCGTCCAGCAGGGCCTTGGCCGGTTCCGAGCAGATGACTGCCGAAGCCCCGCTGCCGATCGCTGTGGGGAGCCCGGCGCCTTTGCGGGCCAGGGGGCCGGGCCCCAGCTGGCGAATCAGATCGCCGGGCTCCAGCAGCGGCGTCGCGCCGCGGGCCAGCAACCGGTTACTGCCGGCGGCAGACGCCTTGCCCGTATCGGCCGGCACCACCCAGAGCGGCAGTCCCTCCCGCCAGGCCCGTTCGGCCGAATGCAGGGCACCACTGCGCTCGGGGCACTCCACCACCACCACAGCGGCGGCCAGGGCAACCTGCAGGCGGTTGCGTTCGGCGAAATGGCCCGGACGCACCGCCGCACCGGGAAGCTGTTCGGTGACCAGCAGGCCCCGCTCGCCCACCTGATGCTGGAGCCGGTCGTGATGGCGCGGATAGACCCGGTCCAGCGGTGTTCCCAGCACCGCCACCGGCGCTCCTGAGCCGCGCAGGCAACCGTCATGCACCGCTCCATCGATGCCTTCAGCCAGGCCGCTCACCACTGGCCAGCCCGCTCCCGCGAGGGCCTCCCCCAGCTGCCGCGCCATGCTGAGGCCATGCAGGGACGGCCGCCGGGTGCCCACCACCGCCACCGCCTGTCGACGCCGCAGCGGCGCCCAGAGACTGCCCCTCCCGCGCCAGTGCAGGGCCAGGGGCGGACGCTCCAGCCAACGCACGGCCGGCGGCAGGGATCGATCGCCGGGCAGCAGCAGGCGGCGATCCTCGCGGCGGTGCAAAGCCGGATGCAGAAGGGGATCGTCTCCCCAGGAGAGCCGAAAGGCCACCACCTGCTCGGCGAGTCGAGCACCCCAGCCGGGTAGAGCCTCCAACTGGCGGCGGGGCGCCCGCCAGGCCTCCTCAAGGGACCCGCAGCCCTGCTCGAGAGCCTGCAATCGCTGCCAGCCCAGGCCTGGGCAGCGGCACCAGAGCCGCCACCAGAGCCGCCGGCGCGCCGGCCAACCCATCAGTCGCTCGCCCGAGGCGAACGACTGGGGCGAGGCCTGCTCTGCGGGAGAAAGAGGCTCTGAGGAAGGCTGCTCAGAAGGCAGAGGCCGAGGACGTACAACGGCCGGGACCTCCGCTTGAGTCACCTCCGCCACCCCTGACGCTCGGGGCGGCTTGCCAGGGCCACCAAACACAACGGTCACCAACTTCCCCAACGAACCGCTCGCCGCTGAGAGCAAACGTACTACCGGCCGACCTGGTTCGGGCCCATCTCCAGTCGCTCGATCGCCTTGTGCAGGTCATCCGGGAGGCGACGCAGCAGCCGGCGACGTTCCGGGCCTGCCGAGAGATCGACCAGCACAAGCTCGACCCGCGCCTCGGCGGCAAGTCCTCCCGCCGGACCCAGAAAACGGCTGTGCCAGGGAAGTCTCACGCCACTGCGGGGCAACACCTCACTCCAGAGCTCCACCGTGTCGCCATGCAACAGGGCCTGGCGGTAGTCGATCGTCAACGAGACCACCGGCAGCTCCAGCCCCCGCGCCGCCAGATCCCGGTACGCCAGGCCTGCCGCCGCCAGCGCCTCCACCCTCGCCTCCTCAAGCCAGGCCAGATAGGCGCCATGCCACATCACGCCAGCGTGATCGGTGTGCTGGGGCAGAACCCGACGGCGCAGACACCATCCGCGATGGGGGGCGGTGCCGGTCTCGATCCCGGAGGCGGGGATTTGTCTCTGCATCACGGTCTGCACCAGGGGGCCCTGTCTGCCCATCCATCGGCCATAGGCTGCCGCAGAGCTGGACCTGTCCTGTGTTCCGCAATCTTCTGATCGCCGATTCCGGCAAGGGTCATGTGGAGGAGATGGTGCGCATGCTGCGCGACATCCCCCCCTGCCGACAAGCCCGGATCAACCTGCTGCATGTGGTGCCCGAGCAGGCCGGCGAAGACTTCCAGGAGCACTGGCAGAAAGCTGCGGGGATCGTGGCCGAAGCGGTGCAGCGGCTTGGACTCAACCCCGGCGATGTGAACACGATCATCCGCCAGGGGGACACCAAGCAGACCGTGCTGAAGGTGGCCGATGAGCTCAATGCCGATCTGATCGTGATGGGCTCCCGCGGCCTGGGACGTCTGCAGTCGATCCTGAGCAACAGCGCCAGCCAGTACGTCTTTCAGCTCTCCACCCGCCCGATGCTGCTGGTGCGGGACGACCTCTATGTGCGCCACGTCAACCGCGTTCTGGTGACCGTGGACGGAACCGGCGTCGGCGATGACGCCCTGCGCATGGCCTGTGAACTGGTGCGCGACATCCCCGGTGGCAGCCTGATCGGCGTCCACGTGACCCGGCACGACATCACGCCATCGCGGGGCGGCAAGAGCCCGGTGGACGAGGTGCTGGAAAAGGCCGTGCTGCGTGCCCGGGGCTTTGGCGTCGCGATGCAGACCCTGCACCGCACCGGTGACATCGGCCGCACCGTCTGCGCGGCCGCCGAGGAAGCCAAGGCAGATCTGCTGGTGATCGCCTCCCAGGACCGCAGACCCCTGGTGGCGCAAGCCCTTGTCGACCTCGACAGACTGCTGGGCAGTTCGGTGAGCGATTACATCCGCGTGCACGCACCAGCCCCGGTGCTGCTGGTTCGCGAACCGGAAGGGCGCCGCTGAGACCAGAGCCCGTCGGATTGATCAGCCGTGGCCTCTGCTGCTGAGCGCTCGCCTCTTCGTGAGCAGTTATGCAGTGAGCGGGGCCACAGCAGGAGTCCGGAAAGACAGCCGGCAAACCAGGAGCGGTGCTTCCTCAGACCCGAGCAGATAGAGACCAGACAAGGGAACCAGCGCCAATCGGGGGCCAGAACAAGCATGGCCACCCAGGGCGTGCAACCTCGGCCACCGCCAGAGCTATGCCAGTGGCAAAACGGGCATCAAGGCTCCAAGCAAGCCAGAGGCCTGGCTGGCAGAGAGCCAGCCAGGCCTGCTGACGCCTGAAGACAGCTTGAACTAAGGCTCAGATCAGGAGCTCAGATCACCCCAAAGACCGATCAGCCGCCCTGACGACTGCTGGTCTGGATGTAAAGAATGATCAAAAACACCGCGGGCACCAGAACAAACAGCAGGCTGGCGACGAAACCGAGATCGTTGGTTTCCATGGCAGTGTTGGAGATCCTGGGAGGGTATCACCGCCATTCGGCACTCTTTTCGGCCCCTTCATCGCTCGTTGTGATGCAGCCCTCTCAGCCCTCAAGCGGATCGCTGGGAAGGTCAGCCAAGTTGCCGTCAGCCTCGGCGCCTTCCGTTGTGATCTCCTCAGGGGATTCGATCGGCTCGGGTGGAGCGGGCCAGGCGGTGGGCCCCTCGGGCAGTGGTTCCTGGCTGACCTTCGCCAGCACAGCGTCGCGATCGGGAAGACCCACCTGGGGGCGGGTCAGCACCAGCACCGAGCGGTTCACGAGGGTCTGACAGGCGAGTCGCCAGCCCTGGGGCCGGCGGCGCAACTTCTGCTCTTCCACCGCCGTGAGCGGGCTCAGGGCCGACGGCTTCTCCGGATCCTCCACGATCTCCACAAAGCAGGTGATGCACTGGCCGCATCCGCCGCAGTTGCCCAGCTTGCCCTTGAGGCCATAGAGCTCCA
The DNA here is from genome assembly GCF_015840915.1 of Synechococcus sp. CBW1002. Lineage (NCBI taxonomy): Bacteria > Bacillati > Cyanobacteriota > Cyanophyceae > Synechococcales > Synechococcaceae > Synechococcus > Synechococcus sp. CBW1002. Next base: position 1,812,783 of record NZ_CP060398.1, on the reverse strand, counting down.
GCCCCTGGCGCAAGGCCACCTCGCGCAGGTTCTCACCCGGGTAACACTCCACATCCTGACCTTCACGCACGAATCGGATCACGGGCATGGGGGCTTCTATCCAGCTCAGCCCCCATTCTGAAACCGGCAGTTGCGCTCCGTAACTCAGGCTCCCGCCTGACCGGGAACAACCCTTACGATCACCAGCACTGATCGTCTCAATGGCTTTTCAGCCAATGGGTCAATCGTTGCTGGCCAACCCCATCGACGGATGGGCGACGGCCAGCTCCCTGTTTCCCCGGACCTAACCCCCATGGGATTGCCCTGGTATCGGGTGCACACGGTCGTGATCAACGACCCGGGCCGTTTGCTCGCCGTGCACCTCATGCACACCGCTCTGGTTGCCGGCTGGGCCGGCTCCATGGCGCTTTATGAGCTCGCCATTTTCGATCCCTCTGACCCGGTGCTCAACCCCATGTGGCGCCAGGGCATGTTCGTGATGCCCTTCATGGCGCGTCTGGGCGTGACCGGCAGCTGGGGTGGCTGGAGCATCACCGGTGAAACCGGTGTGGATCCAGGCTTCTGGAGCTTCGAGGGTGTGGCTGCGGCACACATCATTTTCAGTGGACTGCTCTTCCTCGCCGCTATCTGGCACTGGACCTTCTGGGATCTCGAGATCTGGCAGGACCCACGCACCGGTGAACCGGCCCTGGATCTGCCCAAGATCTTCGGGATCCACCTGCTGCTGGCCGGCCTCGGCTGCTTCGGCTTCGGTGCCTTCCACCTGACCGGCGTCTTCGGTCCAGGCATGTGGATCTCAGACCCCTATGGCGTCACTGGCCACCTGGAGGCTGTTCAACCCGCCTGGGGCCCAGAGGGCTTCAACCCCTTCAACCCGGGTGGCATCGTTGCTCACCACATCGCCGCCGGCATTGTGGGGATCATCGCCGGCATCTTCCACATCACCACCCGACCCCCGGAACGCCTCTACAAGGCTCTGCGGATGGGCAACATTGAAACGGTGCTGGCCAGTGCCATTGCCGCCGTGTTCTTTGCAGCCTTCGTGGTGGCAGGGACCATGTGGTACGGCTCCGCTGCCACCCCTGTCGAACTGTTCGGCCCCACGCGTTATCAGTGGGATCAGAGCTACTTCAAGACCGAGATCAACCGTCGGGTTCAGACCGCACTCGACAACGGCGCCAGCAAGGCCGAAGCCTATGCCGCGATTCCTGAGAAACTCGCCTTCTACGACTACGTCGGCAACAGCCCTGCCAAGGGTGGTCTGTTCCGCGTCGGTCCCATGGTGAATGGCGATGGCCTGCCCACCAGCTGGCTGGGCCATATCTCCTTCACCGACAAGGAGGGCCGTGATCTCGAAGTGCGCCGCCTGCCCAACTTCTTCGAGAACTTCCCTGTGGTTCTCCAGGACAAGGACGGCATCGTCCGCGCTGACATCCCCTTCCGCCGGGCTGAAGCCAAGTACTCCTTCGAACAGACCGGAGTCACCGCCACGGTCTATGGAGGCGCACTCAACGGCCAGACCTACACCGATCCTGCAGACGTCAAGCGGTTGGCCCGCAAGGCCCAGCTGGGTGAAGCCTTCGAATTCGACCTCGAGCGCTACCACTCGGATGGCACCTTCCACAGCTCCCCGCGTGGCTGGTTCACCTTCGGCCATGCCACCTTTGCACTGCTCTTCTTCTTCGGTCACATCTGGCACGGTGCCCGCACCCTCTACCGCGATGTGTTCGCCGGCATCGACCCCGATCTCGGCGAGCAGGTGGAATTCGGTCTCTTCCAGAAACTGGGAGACCGCTCCACCCGTCGTCTGCCGGAGGGCTATGCACCTCCTGCCGGCTCCCCGCTCAGCTGACCGCCAGTTCCTTCGAGGTAACCCATGGAGAGCTTCGCTTACATCCTGATCCTCACGCTGGCCATCGCCACCCTGTTCTTCGCCATCGCCTTCCGCGATCCCCCGAAGATCGGTAAGTGAGAGTCCACTTGCGGCTCCAGGGTCGCTTTCCAACCCCCGCCACGGCGGGGGTTTTTTCTTGGCAGCACCTGGCAAAGCCATGCGATCTGGAGCAATGTTCCGTGACTGTTGCAACACCGGGCAGCATCTGTCGCCCCGCTGGCTATTGCCGAATCAGAGGATCGCTGTCTAAGCTAAAGAAATACGCGTCGCACCTTCAGGGATGCAATGTCCCTCCTGCCAACACACGGACAGTCGGGTGCTCGAATCCCGTGCGGCCGATGTCGGGCGGAGCGTCAGACGCCGCCGCGAATGCCTGGAGTGCAGCTTTCGCTTTACCACCTATGAGCGGGTCGAAACCGTACCGATCACCGTGGTGAAGCGCAGCGGCGGTCGTGAGATCTTCAGCCGCCACAAGGTTTTGCATGGCCTGATCCGCGCCTGCGAGAAGACCGGTATCGAACCGGCCTGCCTCGAGAGTGTGGTGGAGGAGATCGAAGTGCACCTGCAGCAGCGGGGTGGACGCGAGGTTCCCAGTGCCGAGATCGGGGAACTGGCCCTGCAACGCCTGGGGGATCTGAGCGAGGTCGCCTATGTGCGCTTCGCCTCCGTGTACCGACAGTTCCAGGGCATCAGCGATTTTGTAGCGGCCCTCGATGGGCTCAGCCGACGGGATACGAGCAGCACCGAAGCGAGGCAGCCGGTCTCCCTGGCGGCCGTGAACTGACCCTGAAAGGCAGAACGGGGCGACCTGCCTGTAGGTTGGGAGATTGCGTTGGTTTCGCTGGCGGGCGGACGCAACGCTCCCTTCCCATCTGCCGCCGGCAGACCGCCGTTTCAACATGACCGTAACCCCTTCCGAAGCCAGCGCTCTGGAGAGCACGGCCGAGATCGCTGCAGACGTGGATCAGGCCTTCGCCGCCGACACCGAACTCGATCTGGGCATTCCGGAAGAGGTGCCCAGTGCCGATGACCCCAGCAGCCGTGCCGTGAGCCGCGACCTGGATGGCGTGGGCTTCACCCTGGATGAATTCGCAGCACTGCTCAGCAAATACGACTACAACTTCAAGCCCGGTGACGTGGTGAACGGCACCGTGTTCGCCATGGAGCCCAAGGGCGCCATGATCGACATCGGCGCCAAGACCGCTGCCTTCATGCCCCTGCAGGAGGTGTCGATCAACCGGGTCGAGGCGCTCAGCGATGTGCTCGAACCCGGGGAGGTGCGCGAATTCTTCATCCTCAGCGAGGAGAACGAAGACGGCCAGCTCACCCTCTCGATCCGTCGCATCGAGTACCAGCGTGCCTGGGAGCGGGTGCGGCAGCTGCAGAAGGAAGACGCCACGATTCACTCCGAGGTGTTCGCCACCAACCGCGGTGGTGCCCTGGTACGGGTCGAAGGTCTGCGCGGCTTCATCCCCGGCAGCCACATCAGCACCCGCAAGGCCAAAGAAGAGCTGGTGGCCGACTTCCTCCCCCTCAAGTTCCTGGAGGTGGACGAGGAGCGCAACCGCCTGGTGCTCAGCCATCGCCGCGCCCTGGTGGAGCGCAAGATGAATCGCCTCGAGGTTGGCGAAGTGGTGATCGGCACCGTGCGTGGCATCAAGCCCTACGGCGCTTTCATCGACATCGGTGGCGTCAGCGGCCTGCTGCACATCTCCGAGATCAGCCACGAGCACATTGAGACGCCTCACACGGTGCTGAATGTGAACGACCAGATGAAGGTGATGATCATCGACCTCGACGCCGAGCGTGGGCGGATCTCCCTGTCCACCAAAGCCCTCGAGCCCGAACCCGGCGACATGCTCACCGACCCCCAGAAGGTGTTCGACAAGGCCGAGGAAATGGCGGCCCGCTACAAGCAGATGCTCCTCGAGCAGGCTGAAGACAACGAGCCCATGGGCGTCACCCTCGACTGAGCCACCCCGTTTCCGTTCTGCTTGACCGCGCAGCATCCGTCCCCTTGCCCATGGCCCACCTGACGCTGCGCGGCCAGCCCCTCGGCCGCTTCGCGGCGGTGCTGTTCGACAAGGACGGCACCCTCAGCCACAGTGAACCGCTGTTGATCACCCTGGCCGAGGCCAGGGTTTTTCATGCGGTGCAGCGCCTGAACGCCGTCCATCCGGAGCGGGTCCACGATGGCAGCAGCACCGAACTGGAGACCCTGCTGCGCCGGGCCTACGGACTCGATCAACACGGTGTGCATCCGGCCGGCACCACGGCCGTGGCTTCGCGCGAACACAATCTGATCTCCACCGCCACCGCCCTGGCCCAGGTGGGGGTCGGCTGGCCCGAGGCGTTGGCGCTGGCGCATGCCGTGTTCAGCGACACCGATGGGCTGCATGGGGAGGGTGCCGCCGCTGCGCTCCCCACCGACGGACTGATGGAGCTGCTGACGGCGCTCTCTGGCGCCGGCCTGCGTTGCGGTGTGATCAGCAATGACGGAACCGCCGGTATCCACCATTTCCTGCATCACAACGGGCTGAGCGGCTTCTTTTCGGCCAGCTGGAGCGCCGATCACCAGCCCTGCAAACCGGATCCTGGTGCGGTGCATGGGCTGTGCGACCTGTTGCGGGTGAAGCCTGCCGAGTGCCTGCTGATCGGAGACGCCAACAGTGATCTGCGCATGGCTCTGGCGGCAGGGCTCCCCACCGCCCTTGGGTACACCGCCGGCTGGCAACGACGACCACCACTGGACCCCCTGTTTCCCCAGCTGCAGCACTGGTCTGAACTGGCCGTCATGGGGACGGACGGGGCGAGCGTTGTGAGCAGCGCGATTTCAGGCTGCAGCACTGCCGAATAAGCTGCTCGACTGATCCATCAGCCAGCGTGGGATGAGCCGTTACGTCTTTACCTCTGAATCGGTCACCGAGGGGCATCCCGACAAGATCTGCGATCAGGTGAGCGATGCGGTACTCGACGCGTTACTGGCCCAGGACCCCGCCTCACGGGTGGCCTGCGAAACGGTGGTGAACACCGGCCTCTGCCTGATCACCGGTGAAGTGACCACCACCGCCCGGGTGGACTTCAACACCCTGGTCCGCGGTGTGATCCAGGAGATCGGCTACGAGGGCGCCCGCGCCGGCGGCTTCGATGCCAACAGCTGCGCCGTGCTGGTGGCCCTTGATCAGCAGTCGCCCGATATTGCCCAGGGAGTGAACGAAGCCGATGACCACGACGGTGATCCGCTGGATCTGGTGGGTGCCGGCGATCAGGGCATCATGTTCGGCTACGCCTGTGACGAAACCCCGGAGCTGATGCCGCTGCCGATCAGCCTGGCCCACCGGCTGGCGCGGCGCCTGGCGGAGGTGCGCCACGATGGCACCATCGGCTACCTGCTGCCCGACGGCAAAACCCAGGTCAGCGTGGTGTATGAAAACAATCAGCCGGTGGCCATCGACACCGTGCTGATCTCCACCCAGCACACCGCCGAGATCGACGGCATCAGCGAGGAGAACACCCTGCGCGAGCGTATTGCCGCTGATCTCTGGGATCACGTGGTGCTTCCCGCCACCGCCGGCCTGACACTCCAGCCCCGCAAGGAAGCGACCGACGACGGTCCAGCCACCCGCTTCCTGGTCAATCCCACCGGCAAGTTCGTGGTGGGCGGCCCCCAGGGTGATGCGGGCCTCACCGGCCGCAAGATCATCGTGGACACCTACGGCGGTTATGCCCGCCACGGCGGTGGTGCCTTCTCCGGCAAGGACCCCACCAAGGTGGACCGATCCGCCGCCTATGCGGCCCGCTACGTGGCCAAAGCCCTGGTGGCCGCCGGTCTGGCGAAGAAGGTGGAAGTGCAGCTCAGCTACGCCATCGGCGTGGCCCGCCCCGTGAGCATCCTGGTGGAGAGCTTCGGGACCGGCCGCATCAGCGACGAGAACCTCACGGCGCTGGTGCAGGAACACTTTGATCTGCGCCCCGGCGCCATCATCGAAACCTTCCGATTGCGGGAGCTGCCCGCTCAGCGGGGTGGCCGCTTCTACCAGGATGTGGCCGCCTACGGCCACTTCGGCCGCACGGATCTCAACCTTCCCTGGGAAGACGTGGCCGCGATTGCCACCACGATCCAGCAGGCCACCCGGGATCTGGTGGCGGCGGCCGCCTGATCCAGGCTTCAGCGGTCGTCAACGCGGAATCCTCCCATCGACAGGCCAGAGCCTGGCAACGATCCAGTCCCACAGGACTGGTCGCTTGGCGTGGACCTGGGCAGCAGCGGCCTACGGATTGCCCTGATCGATGGGACCGGCCAGCGACAGGCCGACGAATCCTGCGCCTACCCCGCTCCGTTCCCGGATCCCGGCGGCTGGCGCAGCGGACTGATCGCGCTGGTGGATCGGCTGCCACGGCCATGGCGCCAGCGGATCGGCGCGATTGCCGTGGACGGCACCTCCGGCACGCTGCTGCTCTGCCATCCCGATGGTGAGCCGCCAGCAGGCCAGCTGGGCCAGGCGCTGCCGTACCACCAGGCCTGTCCAGACAAAGCTGTCGAATCAGCCACCCTGGCCGCAGACTGCACCGCCGCAGCGAGTCCCAGCGGCAGCCTGGCCCGGGCCCTGCGCCTGCTGGATCAAGCGGCAGCAGCGGGCTACGGGCCTGCGGATCTTTGGCTGCGTCATCAGGCCGACTGGCTGATGGGCTGGCTGCTGAACGACTGGCGCTGGGGCGAGGAAGGCAACAACCTCCGCCTCGGCTGGCACTTGCCAGACTCGGCGACAGGAGACGGGCACTGGGCCGGAGCGATCCACCAGCAGGCCTGGACCCCTGCCCTGCCTCAGATCCGGCCCAGTGGCACCCGCCTGGGCCCGTTGGCGCCGGCCGCAGCGGCAGCCCTCGATCTGCCCGCCAGCTGCCTCGTGATCGCCGGCAGCACCGACAGCAACGCCGGGGTGCTCGCCGCCGACCCAGCCCCGGACGACGGCATCACGGTGCTGGGCACCACCTTGGTGTTGAAACAGTTCAGTGCCGTGCCGGTCCGGGCGCCTGGGGTGAGCTGCCACCGGCTGGGGGGGCGTTGGCTGGTGGGGGGAGCCTCCAATGCGGGCGCGGGCATCCTGCGCCGCTTCTTCGACGACGCCACGATCGCGGCCCTCAGCCGGCAGATCGATCCAGGGCGGCCCAGCGGCCTCAACCTGCTGCCCCTGCCCGGGACGGGCGAACGGTTTCCCGTGGACGATCCGGAGCTCAGGCCTCGGCTCGATCCCCGCCCTGTGAGCGATGCGCTCTACCTGCAGGCCCTGCTGGAGGGGCTCACGGCGATTGAGCAGGCCGGCTGGCAACGGCTGGAAACCCTCGGCCTGCCTCCGGTGCGGCGGGTGATCACGCTGGGGGGAGGGGCCCGCAATCCTCAGTGGCGTGCCCTGCGCCAGCAACGGCTGGGCCGAACCGTGCTGAACCGGCCAGCGCTGTCGGCCGCCCTCGGCATGGCGCGCCTGGCCCGGCAGGGTCTGAGACTGGGCCCGTCCCCCACTGATGCCCCATGAACGAACGACTGCGCACCGTGATCTCGATGGCCCTGTTTGCGGTGCTGGCGGGATACGTGGGCTTCAGCGCCATCCGCCTGGGCCTGCTGCTCTGGCAGCGCTTCGGTGCCGCCTGACGTGAAACCGGCCGGGAAGGTGCCCGGCGCGAGCGCCAGAATCAGGCCGATCCCACCCACCTGTTGTCCCATGGCCGCCGACCCCCTCACCACCGCCGTGAGCGATCGGATCTGCAAGCACATGAACGAAGACCATGCCGAAGCGGTGCTGTCCTATGCCCGGCACTACGCCGGTATCAGCGGAGCGACCGAGGCCCGCCTGCTGGCGGTGAACCCCGATGCGATGCGGCTGGAGGTGGACGGAGCCAGGGTGGAGGTGGCCTTTGATCACCAGCTCAGCGACAGCGAGGATGCCCATCGCACCCTGGTGGCGATGCTGCGGGCGCTGCCGAAGCAGGACACCAACGCCTGAACCCGCTGGGTCCGCCTTGGGGAATCCTTTCGCCAGTTCGCCTGCCGCCGGCAGCTGCCGTTCTGGTCACCTCCCATCGTGCCTCCCCCCAGCTGTCACCGCCCGATCCGATCCAGCGGGCGCTCAACCTGATCAGCCGTCCCTGTTGCCCCCTCTGCCGCCGTGCCCGGGCCAGCACCGATGAGAGCTGCGGCGATCAGCACCACTGGCCCTGCGCCCCCTGCCAGGAGCGCCTGGACCTGCGGTTTCCCTGCCTGCACGAGAGTGCTCCACTGCCCTGGTGGGCAGTGGGCAGCTACGACGGCCCGCTGCGCCAGCTGCTGCTGAACCTGCGCAAGCACGCCGATGGCGCCACCAGCCGCGACGCCATCGCCGGCCTGTTGCAGCAGATGAGCCTGGGCCTGCCGCTCTGGAAGCAGCCGCCACTGCTGGTCGCCATTCCCAGCTGGAAACGGCGCAGCAATCCCCTGCCGGCGCTGATCTGCGACGAACTGCAGCGGTTGCTCGCCTGCCGCAGCCAAGCACTCCTGGAGCGCAGCCGCCCCACCCTGGGGCAACACCACCTGGGCCGCGCCCTGCGGCTGGCCAACCAGGCGGGTGCCTTCCGCTGCAGCCAGGTCAGACCGGTGCAGTCGGGGCCGCGCCAGCCGGTGCTGTTGATCGACGACATCCTCACCACAGGAGCAACCGCCTGCGCCGCCGCCGCCGCCCTGGAGGAGAGTGGCTGGCGCGTCGCCGGCCTGCTCTGCCTGGCCCGAACGCCGGCGTTGGGTGGTGATCTAAGATCTGCGGGTCGCTGAGGCGACGGGCCGGGATAGCTCAGTTGGTAGAGCAGGCGACTGAAAATCGCCGTGTCCCCAGTTCAAATCTGGGTCCTGGCATCACAGTTTGAATCGATTCTGATCCCTTGTGATCGGAAGGCTTAATAATCTCCAGCCAGGGACAGGAGTCCCCCATCGCCGCGGATTTTCCCTGGGCAGCGAGCCATTCGGCCTCAGCGCCACGGCTTTAGCCTGATCCGACCAATTGACCTAGTGGAACGCGACACCCACACAGTCTCTCCTGCTCCAGAGAGGCCTCTGGAACGCACCTCCAGCTCACCTCTCACAGCACAACAGACTTGCCCATGACGCCACCTCGGGGTCTTCGCAGCCTGGAGGCCTGCCGGCCAGCAGCACCGGCCCGCCTTCACCTGATGCCACAGAGCCAGGCCTGAACCATGGGAAGTCCGATCGATAAGGAGACCTTCCTGGCACGGGCACGAACCCGCTTCGGCCAGCGCTACGACTATCGCGACATCGTGTACAAGAGCTACAAGACACCGATCAAGATCCGCTGCAGCCTGCACCCGGTGAAGCTGATCACGATCACGCCGGAAAAGCACCTGCAGACCACCGGGGGCTGCAAGTTCTGCCTGCGCGACAGCCGCATTCAGATGCTGGAGCGGGAGCTGCGCCGCGACCCCGCCGATCGCCCCCAGGCCCTGGACCAGCCCAAAGCCTCCCGCCAGGTCCCGCAAGCCGGCGGCTGAAGCAGGCTTCACCGACACCGGAACAGCCACGAGGTGCACGGGCAGAATGGGATGGTTGCTGCCGAGGCCGATGCCCGTACCGCCACTGGCCTCCGATCGGTTGTATGACAACGCCGACAGTTTCGCCCAGAGCTTCGATGCCGCCTGGAAGGCCCTGGGGAACAGCCCAGAGGACGCCAACCACAGGATTGACCTGGTGCTCGACCAGCTCCGCGACCACCCCTTCATGATCAGCCGCCCGGCCATGGCCCGCCAGGTGGCTGACTTTCGGATTCGCCTCCTGGGTTTGTAAGGTCTGACGTCATGAGCAGCTCTCTCGGTCGGCTGGTGGCCATGCTGAGCGCCGGCTTCAGCAATCAGGCCCAGGCATTCGATAACCCCCCCCTCTACGCCCACATCCTGGTCCACTTCCGGCCCTTGCCGCAGCTGGCCCCGGGATCGTTGCTGCTGGAGCAGTCGTACGCCATTGCGCCGGCAGTCCCGTACCGGATCCGGGTGCTGCAGGCTGAGGAGCGGCAGGGAAGCCTGATCATCCGCAACCAGGCCCTGCGCGATGAACGTCGCTTCTGGGGTGCCATCGACGACGCCGAGCGACGCGACCAGATCGTCGCCGACGATCTGCTTCCCCTGGAAGGTTGCAATTACGTGGTGCGCGAACAGGGCGAAGGATTCGTGGGCGAGGTGGAGCCGGGTTGCCGCTGCCTGGTGGAACGCAAGGGCAGCACCGCCTACCTGGTCAGCAGCTTTGACATCGATAGCCGCGGCATGCGCACCATTGACCGTGGCCATGACCCCAGCACCCACGAACAGCTGTGGGGGTCGCTGGCAGGCCCGTTTGAATTCAGCCGCACCCACGACTACAGCGCCGAGATTCCTTCCTCCTGGGGCGACACCTTCCGGACCTGAATACTGTGGGGGCCTGTCCTGTCAGCCCTGGACAAGGTTCACGAAACATAGAAGAGCGACATCAATCTTGAAATCGTGAAGCGATGTAATAAGCCGCGCCGAACGGACCCATTTCCGCCAGAAGCCCCATACCGTTCAGCACGTTATTCTCACCAGGCATGGCACTGCCCCTTCTCAGCACCAACCCCACCGCGATCAACGCGAGAGTCCAGGGATTCACCACAGGAAGTGAGCAGGATGCCGGGCGACTGGCACAGCGACTGCCCAGTGAAACCGCCGCTCGTAGCCGGGAAGAGGTCGATGCTCTGATTGAGCGGGCCTATCAGCAGATCTTCTTTCATGCCTTCCGGGTCGACCGCGATGCGGCGCTGGAATCGCGGCTGCGCAACGGCCTGATCAACACGCGCGACTTCATTCGCGGCTTGTTGTTGTCGCAGACCTTCCGAGATGGCTTCTACCGCTGCAACAGCAACTACCGCGTGGTTGAGCAGATGGTGGGCCGCGTTCTGGGACGGCCGGTGCATGGCCAGCAGGAACAGATTGCCCTCTCGATTCTGATCGCTGAACAGGGTCTTCCAGGCCTGATCGACACCCTGCTCGACTCCCAGGAATATCTCGAGGCCTTTGGTCTTGACGAAGTTCCCTATCAGCGCAACCGGGTGCTGCCAGGACGCGCCATCGGCGCGATTCCCTTCAACCAGCAGGCACCGCGTTACGACCAGTACTGGCGCGAAGCCACGAACCGCCGGGCCCCAGCCGGCGGACTGGGCTCAGGAGCACGTTTTTCCGGCGAAATCACCTCGCCGTCCTGGAAGGGCGGCAAGCCTCCGGAATGGGCCCAGCGACTCTGGCTGGGACTGGCCGCCGTGGGTGCTCTGGAAGTGGGCCGGGTGCTGCTGACCACCGCCGGAGCCATGCTGAGCACCGGTCCCTGAACGGATCAGGCCGTTTGTTGCGCCAGAGGAACCTCGTCATCCATGAAGGCCTGTTCCTCCTCCTCCGGGAACGGATCAGGCGGGCAGGGATCAGGCGTGAGCATCACCACCTGATCAGCACTGGGAGGTTCTGGCCTGACCGTGTCTGGCTTGGCGGCTGACGGGCTGGCCACTGCGGCAGGAACCACTTGCAGCCTGGCGGGGGGTGCGGCCTTGGATCGCGCCTCTTCCCCACCCAGCAGGATTTCCAGTCGCTCCAGCCGATCTTCGGTCTCCAGCAGGCGCAGTTCAGTTTCCTCGGCCTGATGGACCGCCGCCGCGCTCTCAGCCTGCAGCCGCTCCAGGCTGCGGGCTTCCTGGGCATTCAGCCGCTCTTCCAGATCGAGAAGGCGATAGGTGAGCGTCTCAGCGACCTGCGACAGGGATTGAAGCTGCTCGGCAAGTCGCAGGGCGGGATCGGCAGCCTCGGGAGCCTTTGCCATCACGAGGGGTTCGCAGATGTGGGCGGATGGTATCGGCCCTGCCCAGGCTGGCCAGAGGGGATAGGCCGCAGGCAGAGAGCCAGACAGAGCGGGCGAAACATTTGTAACGATTCTGAAAGCCAGCCCGGAGAGAGAAACCGCCCCCATAGGATCCGGCTGAAGCCTCTTGGTCAGAACCGCCAGCGGCTTCCCACGCCACCGGACGTCTGCCGATGACGTCCTCGGCACCGTCTTCTGCCTGTCCGCTTCCGCCCCCCGGCCCCTCACGCCCATGACTCTCGCCAACGCTGCCTACCTGGGCATCGAGCGCTTCTCCAATGCACGGAACAAGGAGAACTGGACGAACGGAACGGAGGTGGATAAGTCCACCCTGATCCGGGCCGTCTACCAGCAGGTGCTCGGCAACCAGTACATCATGGAAAGCGAGCGCCTTGAGGGTCCCGAATCCCTGTTCCGGCGCGGCTACCTGAGCGTGCGTGAGTTCGTGCGTCAGGTGGCCAAAAGTGGCCTGTACCGCCAGAAGTTCTTCGAGAACTGCAACGCCTATCGCTTCATCGAGCTGAATTTCAAACACCTGCTCGGTCGCGCTCCCCAGAACAAAGCAGAGATGCTGGAGCACTTCACCATTCTCCAGGAGCAGGGTTTCGACGCCGAGATTGACTCGTACATCGACAGCGCCGAATACCAGAACCGCTTCGGTGAGGAGATGGTTCCTTACCTGCATGGCTGGGACTACTCCATTGGCCAGCAGGGCCTGCAGTTTTCCTACATGCTGCAGCTCAGCCGCGGCGCTGCGGCCTCGGTCAAGGGTGACATCCTCAAGAATCAGTCCCGCCTCAACCCCGCCGTCCACTCCGAAGCTGCCGTTCCGGTGGTGAGCCCCAACGCCAAAGGCTCCGTGTTCCGGAAGGTGCAGGCCGATGGCGTGACCCGCATGGGTGTAGGCGCGTCCGAGGAAGGACGCACCTTCCGGGTGGAGATCACCGGCTTCAGCAACTACCGTCTGCACAAGCGCAGCAATCGCGTGCGTTTCATTCCCTTCGCAAAACTGCTGGCGTACCAGCAGCAGATCCACCGGGAAGGCGGTCGCATCGCCAGCATCACCCCGGTGAACTGATCGCTTACTTCCATTCCCTCGCTGTTTGAACCACCATGAAAGTTTCTGCCGGTTCCCGGGGCACGAGCTTCAGTAGCGGCCGTCAGGTCACCATCCAGGTGACCGGGCTCGCTCAGAATGATTTCGTACGCAGCGCTGATTGCGTCATGCAGGTGCCTTACACCCGCATGAATGAGACCCTTCAGATGGTTAACCGCATGGGCGGAAAGGTGACGAGTGTGTCAGTGAATGGCGGCGACCTGCCCGGCGCCGGCGGAGCTGCGCCCCGCAAGAAAGCCAAAGGCTGAATCCTCCGCAGTGCTGCAATCCGAACGGTGCCCTGCACTGCCCGGCCCCAAGGCCCCCTGACGGGGGCCTTTTTGCTGCGCGGATCTGGCCATCCCCATCGGAGCACCCATCCCATGGCGAGACACAACGTTCATTGCGATACAAAGACAGTCAGGTCCGGCTGTCCACCACGAACCGACCAACCCGCCCCCTGGAGCAGAGCCACTGCACCGCAGCCGATCTGGCCAGTGGTGACCGTTTGTGAATCACTCCTCATTCAGGTGGGGTCAGGGTCCAACAATGGTCAGGTCTTGTTGACAGGGGTTCGCCAAGAGCGGCTCCGATCAGCTGACCAGAGTGCGTGGAATCACGCCTCGACCATTCACCATCCCGACACTGAACGTCGAGAACAGGAGCTTTAACTAAATGTTCGACGCCTTCACCAAGGTTGTTGCGCAGGCTGATGCCCGCGGCGAATTCCTGAACGCTGGTCAGATCGACGCTCTGTCGTCGGTCGTTGCTGACAGCTTCAAGCGCATGGATTCCGTCAACCGGATCACCTCCAACGCTTCCAAGATCGTCACCAACGCAGCTCGCGATCTCTTCGATCAACAGCCTGCCCTGATCGCCCCCGGCGGTAACGCTTACACCCACCGTCGCATGGCTGCCTGCCTGCGCGACATGGAGATCGTTCTCCGCTACATCACCTACGCCGTGTTCACCGGCGACGCTTCCGTGCTGGAAGATCGCTGCCTCAACGGCCTGCGTGAAACCTACCTTGCCCTGGGCGTCCCTGGCGCTTCCGTGGCTGAAGGCATCCGCAAGATGAAGGACGCCGCCATCAGCATCGCCAACGATCGCAACGGCATCACCCCCGGCGACTGCTCCGCTCTGATGAGCGAGATCGGCACCTACTTCGATCGCGCCGCTGCTGCTGTCGCCTGAGGCGACCAGCTCCGCTGATCCCTGGCTGTTGCCCTCGGCAGCAGCCTCCTGATTTAGGTCCACCCTTCTTCTTCAATCCCTTCAATGAAGACCCCCCTTACCGAAGCCGTCGCCGCCGCTGATTCCCAGGGCCGCTTCCTCTCCAACACCGAGCTCAACGCCGCTTTCGGTCGTTTCGAGCGCGCCAAGAATGCCCTTGAGGCTGCCAAGGCCCTCACCGCCAAAGCCGATGAGCTGGTGAACGGTGCTGCCCAGGCCGTCTACAGCAAGTTCCCCTACACCACCCAGATGCAGGGAACCAACTATGCGTCTGACGCCCGTGGCAAGGCCAAGTGCGCCCGTGACATCGGGTACTACCTCCGCATGGTCACCTACTGCCTCGTGGCTGGTGGCACCGGCCCCATGGACGAGTACCTGATCGCCGGTCTCGATGAGATCAACCGCACCTTCGAACTGTCCCCCTCCTGGTACGTCGAAGCCCTGAACTACATCAAGGCCAACCACGGCGTCTCCGGCGACGCCGGCGTCATCGCCAACAACTACATCGACTACGCCATCTCGGCCCTCGTCTGATCCCGATCCGAGCCTTCGTTCCCTGCGGTTCGTTCGCTCCAGGATCCAAAGCCCCCCCTCACGGGGGGCTTTTTTGTTGCGCAACCAATGACACAGGCCATTTGCATAGGCAACTGCGTAGGCAACTGCGTAGGCAACTGCGTAGGCAATGATGCAACCGATTTGGAATGAAGCCGAAAACGGAGAGGCCTTCCAGGATGCCGCTTCCACCGGCGATGCCACGATCCGAACAAGGCCACAACAGGGCTGTAAAGATTCGAGCTGACTCCTTAGAACCGCTAAGAATCACCATAGGATTTCTAATGTGCGCCCAGCGTGTGCTGCACTCTCCCTTCGGATTGCCACCTCCCCCATGACGCTTGTCAATGCTCCGTATCTCGGCATCGATCGGTTTGCCAACGACCGCAACAAGGAAAACTGGTCCAACGCCTCCGATGCCGACAAGACGACCCTGATCCGGGCCGTCTATCAGCAGGTGCTGGGCCACCAGTACGTCATGGAATCCGAGCGCCTTGCCGGAGCAGAGTCGCTGTTTCGCAATGGCTACCTCAGCGTGCGGGAGCTAGTGCGCACGATCGCCAAGAGCGGCCTCTACCGGAAGCGTTTCTTTGAGAACTGCAATCCCTATCACTTCATTGAGCTGAACTTCAAGCATCTTCTGGGTCGCGCACCCCAGAACAAAGCCGAGATGCTGGCTCATTTCACGATCCTGCAGGAGCACGGGTATGACGCCGAAATCGATTCCTACATCGACAGCTCCGAATATCAAGCACGCTTTGGCGAAGAAGTGGTGCCTTACCTCCACGGCTGGGATTACTCAGCCGGCCAGGAAGGTCGGCAGTTCTCCTGGCTGATGCAGTTGGCCCGTGGTGCCGCCGCCTCCGTGAAGGGTGATACCGCCGGCACCAACTTCCGCCTCGGCAAAGCCCTGCATCAGGATCGGGCCCTGCCGGTGGTGAGCCCCAACGCCAGGGGCAGCGCCTACCAGCCCACCCAGGTCGCCAATGAATCGATCACCCAGATGGCCCAGGGGATCGGCCAGAAAGCCAGGGTGTATCGGATTGAAGTCACTGGACTGACCAACTACCGCCTGCACAAGCGCAGCAGCACCGTGCGATTTGTGACCTTCGACAAGATGCTGGAAGCCCAGCAGATGATCCATCGCCAGGGCGGCCGCGTCGCCAGCATCACCCCTGTGAACTGAGCGCCTGGAGTTTCCGGTCCAACCCAGACCCCGCGATCCTGATCGGCCCGGAGCTTTACGCTCCGGGCCTTTTTGCTGGCCACAGCACAGATCCAGGCAAGGCGAAGAGTGGACCCCCTGCGGCGCATGCGGTGACCCTTTGTAAAGCATCCCGGAATCTCCGGGGATTCTGATCAAAATGGCGGAGGTTCAAGGGGCGGTTGTCCCGCGAGCTTCAGGAATCCACTCGCAGAACAGGAGTTCACCTCCAGCGGCGCAGTGGCACTTCCGGAAATGGATCCGAGCTTCAGTCAGCGAAGCCAGGATTTCATTTCATCGAGGATGTGGTCATCGCATCTCTCTTTTTCCCCTTCCCACCCAGTCCCGACTTCACAGGTCGAGCACAGGAGCTTTAACTAATGTTCGACGCCTTCACCAAGGTTGTTGCGCAGGCTGATGCCCGCGGCGAATTCCTGAACGCTGGTCAGATCGACGCTCTGTCGTCGGTCGTTGCTGACAGCTTCAAGCGCATGGATTCCGTCAACCGGATCACCTCCAACGCTTCCAAGATCGTCACCAACGCAGCTCGCGATCTCTTCGATCAACAGCCTGCCCTGATCGCCCCCGGCGGTAACGCTTACACCCACCGTCGCATGGCTGCCTGCCTGCGCGACATGGAGATCGTTCTCCGCTACATCACCTACGCCGTGTTCACCGGCGACGCTTCCGTGCTGGAAGATCGCTGCCTCAACGGCCTGCGTGAGACCTACCTCGCCCTGGGCGTCCCTGGCGCTTCCGTGGC
The DNA here is from genome assembly GCF_015840915.1 of Synechococcus sp. CBW1002. NCBI lineage: Bacteria > Bacillati > Cyanobacteriota > Cyanophyceae > Synechococcales > Synechococcaceae > Synechococcus > Synechococcus sp. CBW1002. The sequence continues at coordinate 1,796,146 of NZ_CP060398.1, read as the reverse complement.
TGAAGGCATCCGCAAGATGAAGGACGCCGCCATCAGCATCGCCAACGATCGCAACGGCATCACCCCCGGCGACTGCTCCGCTCTGATGAGCGAGATCGGCACCTACTTCGATCGCGCCGCTGCTGCTGTCGCCTGAGGCGACCAGCTCCGCTGATCCCTGGCTGTTGCCCTCGGCAGCAGCCTCCTGATTTAGGTCCACCCTTCTTCTTCAATCCCTTCAATGAAGACCCCCCTTACCGAAGCCGTCGCCGCCGCTGATTCCCAGGGCCGCTTCCTCTCCAACACCGAGCTCAACGCCGCTTTCGGTCGTTTCGAGCGCGCCAAGAATGCCCTTGAGGCTGCCAAGGCCCTCACCGCCAAAGCCGATGAGCTGGTGAACGGTGCTGCCCAGGCCGTCTACAGCAAGTTCCCCTACACCACCCAGATGCAGGGAACCAACTATGCGTCTGACGCCCGTGGCAAGGCCAAGTGCGCCCGTGACATCGGGTACTACCTCCGCATGGTCACCTACTGCCTCGTGGCTGGTGGCACCGGCCCCATGGACGAGTACCTGATCGCCGGTCTCGATGAGATCAACCGCACCTTCGAACTGTCCCCCTCCTGGTACGTCGAAGCCCTGAACTACATCAAGGCCAACCACGGCGTCTCCGGCGACGCCGGCGTCATCGCCAACAACTACATCGACTACGCCATCTCGGCCCTCGTCTGATCCCGATCCGAGCCTTCGTTCCCTGCGGTTCGTTCGCTCCAGGATCCAACGCCCCCCTCGCGGGGGGCTTTTTTGTTGCGCAGGCCCTTCGCCAGGAGGCTGCGGCTGTCAGCATCGGCAGCATCTGACCAGCAGTCTGCGGGCCATGAGCGGCAGCGGCGATTCCCAGGCCATCCCGGTGGAGGGCGATCCGATCGACGAGGCGGAAGCGCTGCGGCGCCTCCGGTGCAGCGACGATCCCTCGGCCCAGTACTACGCCGCCTGGTGGCTGGGGCGGGCGCGCAGCAGCCATCCCGACACCGTGCCGCTGTTGCAATACGCCCTGCAACAGCGGCGCCCCCGTGACCCGGGAGCCGGTGTGGAGGAGAACGCGGTGGCACGGAACGCCGCCCGGGCCCTGGGCAAGCTCGGCTCAGCCGCCACACCGGCCATCGGCGACCTGCTGGAGACCCTGGACGACCCCGATGACGGTCTGCGGGAGGCGGCGGCACGAGCCCTTGGTGATCTCAGGGCCACCGTTGCCGTCGAGCCCCTGCGGCGACGCCTGGCCAGTGGACCGGCGGGGGCCGGCGCCCAGCAGAGCAACAGCCCCCGCCTGGTGGAACCCTGCGAGGCCCTGCTGGAGGCCCTGGGCGACATCGGTGTAGCCAGCGACGACGTGGTGGCGGTGATCCGTCCCTTCGTGGAGCACGAACGTCCGCTGATTCGCAGCGCGGCCTGCCGAGCCCTGCTGCAGCTCACCGGCGAGGCCCACTGGGGGGAGCGGCTGGTCGTCCTGCTGCAGCATCCCCAGCTGCAGGTGCGCCGCGCCGCCCTGATGGATCTCGGCGCGGCAGGCTGGCGGCCTGCCCTGCAGCCCATTGCCACCACCCTGGCGGAGAACAGCCTCAAGCTGATTGCCTTGCGGGGCCTGGTGGAGCAGGGCGGCGATCCCGCTACCCAGGTGGATTCTGAGATTGCGGCGGTGCTGGAGGCGATGGATGCCCTGCTCTGAGAGCCTGAACCGATGACGATCTCCCCTTCAACAACGGGCGAAACCACCGATCTCCAGCTCCCGCACGAGCTGATCGAGCGGGTGCAACAGGCCAGCACTGCTCTGGAGTTGCTGCAGGCCACCCAGGCCCTCGCCGCCGCCGCCCACCCGGCCGCCGCCCCCTGCCTGGTGGATGTGCTCGGCTTCAACAATCCAGGCGCCGCCGTGGCCGCGGTGGATGGCCTGATCGCCCTGGGACCCCAGGCCGTCGAACCAATCCTCGACAACCTGGATGGCTACAACTACGGCGCTCGCGCCTGGGCCGTGCGGGCCCTGGCCGGCATCGGCGATGTGCGGGGCCTGGAGGTGCTCGAAGAGGCCCTGGCTCAGGACATCGGACCGAGCGTGCGCCGTGCTGCGGCCCGGGGACTCGGTCAGTTGCAGATGCAGGGGCTGGAAGAAGCTCCCCGAACCGCCCTCGCGGAGCGTTGCCTGCGGGCCCTGGAGGCGAGCTGCGGCGATGGCGAATGGGTGGTGCGCTACGCGGTGGTGGTGGGACTGGAATCCCTGGCCGCCCGGCTGCACGCCACGTCGGAGCTTCGGCCACGGCTGCGCCAGGCGCTGGAGGGCCTCCGGCAGAGCCCTCCCGAGGCCACGGCCGTGGTGCGACTGCGGGCGGAGCAGGCCCTGCAACGTCTGGAGGCGCGGCATGGCTGAACCGCGTCTGCTGTTCGTCTGCCTCGGCAACATCTGCCGTTCCCCCGCTGCGGAGGGGGTGTTTCTGCATCTGCTGGCCCGCGAGGGTCTGGAGCAGGCCGTTGTGGTGGATTCGGCCGGCACCGGCGGCTGGCACGTGGGCCGGCAGGCCGACCCCAGGATGCGGGCCGCCGCGGCCCGGCGCGGCATTGCGCTGCCGAGCCGGGCCCGCCAGATCGAGCGCGCCGACCTGGACCGCTTCGATCGCATCCTGACGATGGACGAGGACAACCTCAGGGCGGTGCAGAGCCTGGCCCGCGCAGGACGGCAAAAATCAGAAAGGACAGACGCAGAGGCAACGGACGGGAATGGGGCAGCCCACCCTGGCGCCCTGGTCGAACCGATCACCAACCATTGCCGCCGCTTCAGGGCACGGGAGGTGCCGGATCCCTACTACGGGGGCGAGGAAGGCTTCGAGCAGGTCCTGGATCTGCTGGAAGACGCCTGCAGCGGACTGCTGGAGGACTTGCGCGCCAGTCTGGATTGAAACAGGCAGCCCGCCCGGACTGCCCATCGCATCGGGCAGCCCCGCTGAGCCCCTGCAGGCGCTGGTCAGTCCTGCAGGGGCTCAGCGGGAGCCGGCCAGGCATCCTCCGGCACCCGCTCGCGGAACAGATCGACGAGCCGCTGGATCACGGCCTCGATCGTCAGGCCATCGGTGACCAGGGCGACAGCATCTTCGGCCTGCAGCAGCGGCGCCACGGCACGGGTCGAGTCGAGATGATCCCGTTCGGCGATCTGCGCTTCCAGCTCCGCCAGGGGCGGCACTGCGAACCCCCTCTGCTCAAGATCGAGGGCGCGCCGGCGGGCCCGTTCCGCAGGGGTGGCCGTCAGGAACACCTTCAGCTCGGCGTCGGGAAACACGGCGGTGCCGATGTCGCGGCCTTCCGCCACCAGACCTCCCCTGCGGCCCAGTGCCTGCTGCTGGCGTGTGAGCACGTTGCGCACGCAGGGCTGGGCCGCCACCTGCGACACGAGGGCCGTCACCTCGGGGGAGCGGATCGCCTCGGTGACATCCTGCCCATCGAGCTTGACCCGCTGGCTGCCGTCCTCCGCCAGGCTCAGCTGCAGATCGAGGAGCTGCAACTGCGGGGCCAGGTCAGGGAGAGAGGACAGATCGAGGCCCTGGCGCTGCACCCACCAGGTGAGAGCCCGGTACATCGCCCCCGTATCGAGATAGAGCAGGCCCAGCCGCTGAGCGAAGGCACGGGTCACGGTGCTCTTTCCGGCACCGGCGGGGCCATCGATGGCAACGATCGGGGGACGGCTCATCAGAAAGGTGTGATCGATCAGGCGACTGGAGCCGCAGCGGGCAGCCACCGCCAACAGGCAGAACGAGCTCGCCTGCCGCAGGGGCTGGAGACCATGGGGCTCCACCAGCTCCCCATACTCCACTGTCAAACCCACCGCCTCCAACGGCGCGCGAACAGCCTCCAGCAATGGAGCGGCCTGCCGCTCTCCAGAGCGATAAAGCTCCCCCGCCCGGGCCAGGGCAACAGGCAGCATCGCCGCCCGCTGCCGCTCCACCGGGCTGAGGTAGCGATTGCGGGAGCTGCAGGCCAGCCCATCAGGTTCCCGAACAGTGCCGCAGCCCTGCACGGTCACCGGCAGGGCCAGATCCGCCACCACACGCCGCAGAATCACCAGCTGCTGCCAGTCCTTCTCCCCCAGCAGGAGACGATCAGGACGCACCAGCGCCAGCAACCGGGCCACCACGGTGGCCACACCCTCGAAGTGACCGGGGCGCTGGCGACCACAGAGCGAGGCCTGCAGCTGGGCCGGTGGCTGGATGCGGGTGAGGGCGGCTGCACCGCCCGGATAGATCTCCTCCGCATTCGGAGCGAACAGGGCGTCAGCGCCCGCCGCCGCCGCCAGGCCTGCATCGGCTGTCAGATCCCGCGGATAGCGTTCGAAATCCTCACCGGCTCCGAACTGCAGCGGGTTGACGAACACACTCACCAGCACGGCCGGTGAACCGGAGCCCCCCCCCCGAGCCGCCCGACGGATCAGTTCCTGATGGCCCCGATGCAGCGCGCCCATGGTGGGCACCACATGGAGTGGGCGGCCGGAGGCGCGGATCTCGGTGCACCAGCGGCTCAGCTCCGTGCGCGACGTGAGCAGGGGAAAGGGCAGGCGAGACACAGGATTGACAGCAAAAGCCCATCCGCCAGGTTGACGGATGGGCCAAGGGCTGAGGCCGGGTCGGGCTCAGCGCAGGACTTCGAGCTTCACCTGAGCAACACCGCTGGAGACCAGACCGAGATCCTGAGCGGCACCATGGGCCAGATCGATCACACGGTTTCCGTGGAACGGACCCCGGTCGTTGATGCGGACCACCGACGACCTCCCATTACGGAGATTGGTGACCCGCACCTTGGTGCCAAAGGGGAGAGTGCGGTGAGCTGCTGTACGGGTACCGGGCCGGAACACCTCACCATTGGCGGTGCGGTTGCCGAAGAAACCGGGCCCATACCAGCTGGCCTGACCGGTGATCACCTGTGCCACTTCGGGAAGACGAACCGAAGCCGATGCCAGTGGGGCGATCGGCGCCTGCTGCATCAGCGACGGCTTGGCGGGAGCCGAGGAATCTTCAACCTGACGAATGGCAACGGCTGAACTCGGAGCAGAGGAAGCAGCCAACGCCAGATCCGAAGTCCCCTTGGCTGGAGCCACGTCGATGGAAAGGCCATCCAGGGCGCCGCTCAAGGTCAGTGGAGTTGTTCGGCCGACTTCCGCTATGGCAGGGAAGACAGAACCGGCACCAAAAATTAGGGCGGTGAGAACACCGAGAGAAAATGTTGCTCGCATGACAGGCGAAACTCGCCGCCCAAAGCAACTGACATCCAAGGATCAGATGACCAGTTGACGATGACTTCAAGCCTCAATTGCGGAAGAGGTAGAGGCAGAAGCCGTCGGCGGAGTTCCTATCGGGAAATGACGACGAGCAGAACTTAACCGCACTGGACCAGCCAATTGGTTATCCGTGGACAACCGATTGGCGATCAGGAACTGTCATCATTCCCCAGATTCTTGACACCTACAGGCTTCGCCCGCCCCACGCCAGCCTCGGCCCATCAGCAAGGTCAATCACTTACATAAGCTGCGCTGATTAAAACTTGTGCCGATTCGAGAATCGACCACCGAATTCGTGCGTAACGGATCGCTGGACGGCGGCAAGTCGAGGGTCGGGGAGCGAGAAGCGGCAGGATCGGTGGAAGACGAGCGACGCCTGGAGACACCCTGAATGGATTACCGCACGGCAGGAGTGGATGTGGTGGCGGGGCGAGCCTTCGTTGATCGCATCCGCAGCAGCGTTGAATCCACCCGCCGCCCGGAGGTGGTGGGTGGTCTGGGCGGCTTCGGCGGGCTCTGCCGCCTGCCCGAAGGCCTCAAGCGCCCCCTGCTCGTATCAGGAACCGATGGGGTAGGCACCAAGCTGGAGCTGGCCCAGGCCCACGGTCGCCATCACGCCGTCGGCATCGACCTGGTGGCCATGTGCGTCAACGACGTGATCACCAGCGGCGCCGAACCTCTCTTCTTCCTTGACTACATCGCCACCGGCAAGCTCAGCCCCGAGGCCATGGCGGCCGTGGTGGAAGGCATCGCCGACGGTTGCCGCCAGAGCGGCTGCGCCTTGCTGGGTGGCGAAACGGCGGAGATGCCCGGCTTCTACGGCCCCGGCCGCTACGACCTGGCCGGCTTCTGCGTGGCCGTGGTGGAGGAAGACGAGCTGATCGACGGGAGGGCGGTGCAGGCGGGCGACCGGATCCTGGCGGTGGCCAGCAGTGGTGTGCACAGCAATGGCTTCAGCCTGGTGCGCCGCATCCTGGAGATGAACCATGTCACCCAGGACACACGGCTGCCACAGACCGGAGAGCCCCTGATCGACACCCTGCTAGAGCCCACCCGTCTCTATGGGGCCCTGGTAAAGGGGCTGCGGCAGCGGCGTCTGCCGCTGCATGGCATGGCTCACATCACTGGCGGAGGCCTGCCTGAGAATCTGCCCCGCAGCCTGCCGGACGGGCTCCATGCCGCCATCGAGGCCGGCAGCTGGGAGCGACCGCCCCTGTTCCGCTGGCTGCAGCAGAGCGGCGAGGTGCCCGAAGCCGACCTCTGGAACACGTTCAATCTTGGGGTGGGTTTCTGCCTTGTGGTGCCGCAGGCCGCCAGCGATGCAGTGCTTGAGGCCTGCCGCGAGCTGGGTCACCAGGCCTGGCTGCTCGGTGAGGTGCGACAGGGCGAGGTGCCGGCGGAGGCACCACTGGCCGGTTTGCCGTACTGAAGCCAGGCGCCAGGGCGCCGGTGGGGTCATCCGCCCTGCTTAACCTTCCCCAGCGCCCGCTCCACCGCCTGCCGGCAACACGGCACCGAGGCCTGCGGACGCTGCGCGTCGCATGTCATTCGTTTTCTGAGCCCATGTTCGATACCTCCAAACGCATCACCCGGCGACGTAGCTCCGCCGGCCCCAGGCCTCCGGTCCGTCCACAACGCCCCCGCGAAGGATTCACCGGACCTCGCAGCGGCGGCCTGCGGCCCACCTTCCTGGCCCTGCGTGATCACGGCAAGGTCTACGTGGCCGATCTGCCGCGTCTGTCAGACGGCCAGCTGGCCCACGTGGCCAAGGAGGCGCAGGAGGTGCTGGAAAGCCTGCGGCGGCGTCTGGAGGAACTCGAGGGTCAGGTGTCCCTCAGCGAAGCGGAGCAGGACACCCGCATCCGGGCATCCACCAAGCGGGACGTGACCGAACGGTTCATCGGCGCCATTCAGGAGGAGCAGGAACTGCGGCGCAGCAACCCGGCGTTGCGGGCTGCCGCCGGCGAATCCCTGGCCCGTGCCTTCCTGGAAGTGGCACGCCACCGGTTACCTGGTGCCACCTTCGACTCCCTGCTGCAGGAAGCCTTGGCGGCCTGTGGGCCAGACGGTTCCGAGGAGAGCACGCAGAGCGAAGCGCCTGTATCCGTGGGTTCGCCAGCGCCACTGCTGCGACGGCTGGACGGTCCGGTCGTGGTGGCGGCAGCCGAGGAACGCCCGCGCGCCCTGCCGGTGGTCCTTACCCCAGCCCCCGAGCCGGCCGAAGCCATCGGCTGAGCAGGATCGATTCAGGCGCTCTGGAAGGGGTTGGCAGGCATGCGGACCCGATTGGCAAGGGCCAGGTCATCCAGCCCCTGACGCTCCGCCTCGCTCAGCGTCCAGGAGAGGGCCGCCGCTGCGGCGTCGACCTGCTCCGGTCGCCGCAGCCCCGGGATCGGCATGGCGCCATGGGCCCGGCACCAATTGAGCGCCACCGCCGCTGGCGTGGCCCCACGGGAGCCAGCGATCTCCTGGAGGGCCTGCAGCAACGGTTGGGCTGCCGGCAACAGCCGCCGCTGCAGGGCGCCCCGGGGACCCGACAACGTGTGGGCCAACTCTCCAGGCGGCTGGCCGAGCACCCCAAGGGCCAGGGGGCTGTAGGCGATCAAGGCGATGCCCAGCTCCCGGCAGACCGCCGCCACACCATCGGGAGCGATCGGCTCAGGGGCCAGCAGGGAGAGCTGCACCTGCAGGCTGAGGATCGGGATGCCGCGTTCAGCCAGGCGGGCCTGCACCTGCCGCAGGCGCCGCGGCCCCATGTTCGACAACCCCAGACCGGCCACCTCCCCTGCGATCACCAGGTCGGCGAGGCCATCGAGCAGCGGCGCTTCCTGCCAGGGCGCATACCGGGCCGTGCTCCAGTGCAGCTGGACCCGGTCCAGTTTCCCCTGGAGACGCCGGCGCGAAGCGGCGAATGCCCGCCGGAATCCCCCCCGCCCCCAGCGCCAGGGGAAGGGTGCCAGCTTGGTGGCCACAGTGAGCCGTTGCCGTTCCAGTGGCGAAAGGACCCCACAGCAACGGCCCAGCAGGTCCTCGCTGCGGCCATCGAAACGGCCCGTGCCGTAGGAATCCGCCGTATCAAAGAAATGGAGCCCCCGGTCCAGAGCTTGCCGGAAGGTGGCCTCCAGCTGGGGATCCTGGGAGGGCTCGTAGCCCCAGAGGAGCCGGTTTCCCCAGGCCCAGGTGCCGACGCCGATCCCCGGCTGGGTGGTCTGCAGCGCCATTCCCCGAACCCCATGAACGGAAACGCCATGATCGTGCTGCCGCTCCCCACTGCCCCCAGCCCGATGTCCTCCCTGCCCGCAGAACCAAGCGCTGTTCAGGCCAGAGCCACAGCCGGCGCTGCTGTGGCGACCAAGCCAGCAGAGCCAGCCGTGCAGCCACAGCCTGATCGTGTGCTCTGCCAGCACTGTGGCCGCACCGCCAGCAACGACATCAGCTGCCAGGGCATCTGCGTGGCCGATTCGGGCTACTGAGCCTCGGCAATGCCGCCAACACGGGCAGCGGTGCCACGATGCCGATGCGCAGCATGCCGAATCTGGTGAGAGCGGCTACAGCCATGGCGCTCTGCATGTGCTTCGGCGCAGTCGAAGCCCTGGTGTCCCCAGGGGCAGCTGGCAATCCCCCGGAAGATTTCGGCCGCTGGGAAACCTCAGTGAGCCACTGCCGGTGGCAAGCGCTGGTCCTTGAGGCTGGGCCGGCGCCGCCTCAAGGACCAGCGCCACAGCGCGCGGCCCGGGCAATCCAGCGCGTTGGGGCGGCCCGTCCTGCCAGCCGGACGCAAAACTCTGACAGCCAGCAGCCCCTGGAGCGGCCGCGGCCTACGCACCCTCCGCCACCTCTGCCGAGCCTTGAGGAGAGCGCCGCAAACGAGCCTGGAGATGGCAACACGCTCTCGGGAGAGACCAGGGAGCCCCCTGCAGTGCCTGCCGAGTCACCCGCGCATGCTGCGGCGGCCCCGATGAAGGCAGCGGTCCTACCGAAGAGCAACCTCAACGGGAGGCATGACCTGCCGGTGGGCGATGAGCCCGACGCCACGCAGGAAAGCCGGGGCTGCCAGAGCCTGCGCCTCGATCAACTGATGGAGGGACTGCTCAGCATCCAGATCATCGGCCGCGGGGGTGGCTCCCGCTTCTCGAGTGAGCAACTGGTCTTCGTGGGACTGCTGGAGCCAGGCAGTGCCTCCCTGCAGTGCCAGGCGGGTCGATGCAGCCCCCAATGGCCCCTGCTGGTGAAGGTGAGCACGGTCGCCAGCCGCAGCTACGACGACCAGGGGTTGGTGACAAGGCTGCCCAGCAGCCGCCTGGCCCGGGGGGAGTGCCGCCTCGATCGACACCACTTCCGCTGCGAAGCCCATGACGGAGACGGTGGACTGTGGCGCGTTGAGGGCGACCACTGAGGGCGACGACTGAGGGCGACGACCGAGGCCCCGCAAAGGGTTGCAACAACCACTGGCGGGCCTACAGATTTCCTTTAGGATTGACCCATCGGAGGACGTCATGCTGCACACCACATCGCTGCTGGCCCTGGTGGGCGCCGTCGGATTCGCCCTGCTCTCGGTGATGTTCGGCATCTTCACCTGAGCGCAGGCGCGCTGCCACTCGGCTCGGAAGCCAGAGATTCAGCTCAGCCACCATGAACTAAAGCTGGAGTTCGGATCATCAAGGCGGCACCCAGATTCGAACTGGGGGTAAAGGATTTGCAATCCTCTGCCTTACCACTTGGCCATGCCGCCGGCCGGGGAGCAAACTCCCTGCAGCGGATCGTATCAGCCATGGCATGCCCTCCCGTCTGCTGGTCCTGAGCAACGGCCACGGCGAGGATCTGATCGCCCTGCGCATCCTTGAGGCCCTGCGGGAGCAGCAACCGGACTGCCAGCTGACGGTGATGGCCCTGGTGGGCCTCGGCCAGACCTACGCGGCGGCCGAGGCCGCCGGCTGGCTGCAGGTGGTGGGCCCCCGCCGCTGCCTGCCCAGCGGTGGCTTCAGTAACCAGAGCCTGCGGGGCCTGCTGCGCGACCTGCGGGCCGGCCTGCCCCTGCTCTCCCTACGGCAGTGGCGCTGGGTGCGGCACTGGGGCCGTGCTGGCCATCCGGTACTGGCGGTGGGGGATCTGCTGCCCCTGCTGCTGGCCTGGAGCGGTGGCGGCCCCTACGGCTTCGTGGGCACCCCCAAGAGCGACGCCACCTGGGCCACACCACCGCCACCGGGCTGGGGTCGGCCCGGCCTTGATGACCGCTATCACCGCTGCAAGGGCAGTGAATGGGATCCGTGGGAATGGGCGCTGATGCGCGCCGATCCCTGCCGTCTGGTGGCCGTGCGGGACCGACTCACAGCCCGTGGCCTGCAGCGCCACGGCGTTGCCGCCCTCGCCCCGGGCAACCCGATGATGGACGGATTCCAGACCGAGGCCGTGCCCATCGGCCTGCGCCACGGTCGGCGGCTCTTGCTGCTGCCCGGCAGCCGCCTGCCGGAAGCACTCGGCAATCTGGAGCGTCTGCTCGAGGCCGCGCTGCAGGTGCGGGTCAACGGGCCCCTCCACCTGCTGCTGGCCTGCGGCAACCAGCCCACCAGCGCGGAGCTGGCTCCGCTACTGAGCCGGGCTGGCTTCAGCAGCACCTGCCTGAGCGCGGAGCAGGGCGCGATCGGAGCGCGGGACAGCTGGCGGGCCGGCACCATCGAACTGCACGTGGGTCCAGGCTGCTTCGGCCGCTGGGCAGCCTGGTGCGAGCTGGGGCTCGCCACCGCCGGCACCGCCACCGAGCAGCTGGTGGGGCTGGGGGTGCCGGCCCTCTCCCTGCCGGGCCCCGGGCCACAGTTCAAGCCGGGGTTCGCCCGCCGCCAGTCCCGCCTGCTGGGTGGGGCCGTGCTGCCCTGCCATACCGCCGCCGAACTGGCCCGCACAGCGACGCGCTGGCTGGACGACGCGGAGCTGAGGCAGCGGCTGGGAACCATGGGCCGCCGCCGTATGGGCCCCGCCGGGGGCAGCCAGCGACTGGCGAAGCTGATCACGCAGCACCTGCTGGCGTGAGCACCGGCCCTGACACCCCGCCGCTGCGGCGGATGATGAGCGGAGCCTCAGACTCTGCCCATGGTTGCCATCCCCGACCGTACCTACAACGCCGCCTGCGGCCGGCTGGCCAGCCGGCTGGGAGTGAGCCTCGCTTCAGCCCGGCGCAAGGTGGATGTGCGGGCCAGCCAGGAAGGCCTGCGGGACGTGGCCTCCAAAGTGGCGCTGGCCGAACGGATGCTGGAGGAGGTGATCGCCAGTGGAGTCGACAACGAGGCTCTGCTCTCCTCGCTGCTGGGGGCGGTGAGCAGTGAGGAGTACTTCCTCGATGAAGACTGAACCGGGAAGTGGACGGCCTTCCAGGACAACCGTCTGAGATCAGGCGGACGCTGGCTGCAGAACCGGCGGATCATCGGTTGCCGCCGCTGGAGTGCTCGAACAGGAGCGGAAAGCGATTTCGATCCAGCTCGGCGAACACCGGCAGGCAAGCAAAGCAACGCAGCGCCAGATCCCAGCGGTCTTCCCGCTTCAGCATGGTCTCAAGCTGATCGCGGGCAGGCAGCAGGTAGCGCACATCACCGGCGGCATAGGCCAGCTGGGCCTCGCTGAGATCTTCGACCCGGCCCCAGTCAGAACTCTGGGCCTGCTTGTCGAGCTCCACCCCCACGAGCTCCTGCACCACATCCTTGAGACCGTGCTTGGGGCTATAGGTGCGGCCCAGGCGGCTGGCCACCTTGGTGCAGAAGATCGGATCCACCGCGATGGCGAGGTTCTCAGCCAGGGCCGCCACATCGAAGCGGGCGAAGTGGAACACCTTTTCGATCGCCGGGTTCTCCATCAGGGCCTGGAGTCGCGGCGCCGCGTCCTGGCCTCGGGCCAGGCGAATGCAGCAGACGTTGTCGTGGTCGTCGCAGATCTGCACCAGGCAGAGCCGGTCGCGGCCGTGAATCAGTCCCATCGCCTCCGTATCCACCGCCAGGGCCCGGGCTCCGGCGTAGAGCGCCTGCCACTCGGCATCAAGATCCCCGTCGAACACGGCGAAACGGGCGGGGGCGGAACCGGGGGCCGGGGCCATGGCAGCGACAGACGACTTCCCCCATGGTGATGGAGGGCCCTGCCCGGCGGAATCCACGGGCTGGCCACACCGTCCACAATGGAGAGCCTTCACACCGCGTCCGCCTGGCGGCACGCTCCCTTGCCCCGCCATGCCCACCCTGGGTTCCACCTTTCTGCTCACCCTGCTGCTGGCCATCGGGCTGGTGTTCTTCCTGCGGGCCGCCAGCAAAGACCGCACCACCGTGGTGGAGGTGCATTCGCCGCGGCCTCCGGTGGAAGTGTTGCAAGGCCTGAGTGACTGGCTCACGGCGCGGGGCTGGCAATCGGCTGGCGGCGATCCGGATCTCCGGCTGCTGCGCTTCCAGGGACAGGTGGGCTCCAGCACCGCCCTGGCGCTGCTGCTGTCGCTGCTGGGCGGCATCGGCGCCGCCTGCCTCGGCCTGGTGCTGCGCCAGTTGCTGCCCGTCCTGGGCTGGTGGCCACTGTTGCTGGCCCTGCTTGGCCCGGCGGCGGGGTTGGTCTACCGGCGCCGAGCCGAGCGGGCCGAGAGCGTCGAGTTGCGCCTGATCAATGAGGAATCGGCCAGCGGCAGCACCTTGCGCCTGCGCGCCCACCGCGACGAGCTGATCGCCCTGGAAGTGGAGCTGGGTGCGCAATTGGAGCTGGCCAGCGACGGCGCCCTGCTCAGTTCACCGATCTGATCTGGTCCCCCATCTGATCTGGTCGCCGATCTCAAGCCTGCGTTCAAAGACTCCATCCCCCTCGAACCATCACGGTTTCCCCTCTCCCCCTTTGCCCCCCATGCGGGTTCTGCGCCTCTCCCTGCTCACGGCCCTGCTGCTGGCGCCGCTGCTGAGCGCGGCCGGAGCCCGCACCCCCCTTCTGCCAGGCAGCGATCCCCTGACGGGCCCGCGCTCCAGTCTGGCCAAGGACTGGCAGGGGATCCGCCCCGTGACACCCTCCATCCCGATCCTGGTGATGGCAGGCCATGCCGATTCTCAGGCGATGGACGGATCCGGCACCAGCGGCGCTGCCGTGGATCTGGGCGGTGCCGCACCGATGGATCCCAGCATGCGGGACGAGCTCTACTGGAACCTGCTCACCGCCAGGGCGGTGGTGGAGCTGGGCCGCCAGAGCGGCCTCAACATCGCCTTCTATGAGCCACCGGCCCGCACGATCGCCGAGGCGGATGATCCCCGCACCAACTGGAGCGTGGGGCGGAACCATGTGGCCCAGGGCGGCTATGCCCTCGAGATCCACTACGACGCCTACGGGCCCGATGGTGTGGGGTCCGGGCTGATCCCACCGCTGAGACCCTGGAGCCGCTCGCGACTGGATGAAAGCCTGGCCGCGGCCTTCGGCCCCTATCCCCTCGGCTACCGGGGCGGCCTGGGAGCACCACGGCGCGGCATCGCCATCCTTGAAATCGGCAAGCTGGAAGGTCCGCTGGAGGACAGCCTCCGGGATCCCCAGCGCCGCCAGGCCACGATCGAGGCGATCGCCGGCCGGGTGGTGGAGGCCCTCCGAGCCGGAGTGGCGAGCCCGTTCAGCCCACCGCCTGATGGGCTTGGCAGCGCTCCACCAGGGTCGAGTCCTCGAGCCAGTTCTGCGGCCTGGTGAACACCTCGGTGAGCAGCGCCTCGCGGCTGCCCGCCTCAGGCGTGTAGCCATATTCCCAGCGCACCAGCGGCGGCAGGGACATCAGGATCGATTCGGTACGGCCATTGGTCTGAAGCCCGAAGATCGTGCCCCGGTCGAAGACCAGATTGAATTCCACGTAGCGGCCGCGGCGATAGAGCTGGAAGTCGCGCTCCCTCTCGCCGTAGGGGGTGTCGTGGCGTTTCTCGGCGATCGGCACGTAACTGGGCAGGAAGGCGTTGCCACAGGCACTCGCCAGGGAAAACAACTGCTCCCAGGTCTGGGGGAGCGGACCGATCGCCGTTGCGGCCCCCGCCGCCAGGCCGCCTGGATCCTGGCCCTTATAGAGCAGGCCACCGGGATCCTGATAGTCGTAGAAGATGCCGCCGACGCCGCGGGTCTCAGCCCGGTGGCGCAGGAAGAAATACTCGTCGCACCAGGGCTTGAACACCGTGTAGTAGGCCGGATTCACCGAATCGCAGGCGGTCTTGAGTGTCTGATGGAAGTGCTGGGCATCCTCCAGGAAGGGGTAATACGGGGTGAGGTCGGCACCGCCGCCGAACCACCACACCGGCCCCGCCTCGAAGTAGCGGTAGTTGAGGTGAACCGTGGGGATGTACGGATTGCGCGGATGCAGCACCATCGAGGTGCCGGTCGCGAACCAACGCTGGCCCGCTGCCTCGGGGCGCTGGCTGAGGATCGAAGGCGGCAGCTGGTCACCCTCCACCTCGGAGAAGTTGACGCCCCCCTGCTCGAACACCCGACCGTTCTTCATCACCCGCGAGCGGCCACCGCCGCCTTCGGGCCGCTCCCAGCTCTCTTCCTGAAAGCGGCCCTCGCCATCGAGCTGCTCCAGGCCGGCGCAGATCGAATCCTGCAGCCCCATCAGCAGGGCCTTGGCACGGGCACGGGAGTCGGCGGGGGGCATCTCCATGAAGGCGGGAACCGCTGGGGCTGGGAAGGTGGCTTCACCATTCCAGCCCGCCGGGTCCCCAGACAAGGCTTCGAGAGCGTCTGTCACGGGTTCGTGTGCTGGTTCACCAGGGGTGACGGACCCGGCCGGACAGCAGCCGCCATCGCCCTCCTTAGGATCCAGCCACCAGTGACCCGCCGGCATGGCCACCCCGGACCAGGCGCACGCCGCCCTCCAAGCCCTTCAGGATGCCGGCAGCGGCCGCGGCCTGATCGAGCTGGAGTGGATCCAGCAGGTGCGGCTGCAGGAACGGCGCGCCGTGTTCAGGCTGGCGCTGCCGGGGTATGCCAACGGTCAGCGGGAGCGGATCGTCGCCGAAGCCCGTGCCGCCCTGCTGGCCCTCGACGGGATCGACGACGTGCAGATCGAACTGGCCCAGCCGGTGCAGCAGGGCGCCCCGATCGGCGGCGCCGGCCATGGGCCGGGCCAGCTGCCTGAGCGGCAGTCCATCCCCGGCGTGCGCCAGGTGATCGCCGTCAGCAGCGGCAAGGGGGGCGTGGGCAAGAGCACCGTGGCCGTGAACCTGGCCTGCGCCCTGGCCCGCCGAGGCCTACGGGTGGGCCTGCTGGATGCGGACATCTACGGCCCCAACGCCCCCACCATGCTCGGCGTGGCCGACCGCACCCCCGAGGTGCGCGGCAGCGGCGACAGCCAGATTCTGGTGCCGATCGAGAGCTGTGGCATCGGCATGGTGTCGATGGGCCTGCTGATTCAGGAGAATCAGCCGGTGATCTGGCGGGGGCCGATGCTCAACGGCATCATCCGCCAGTTCCTCTATCAGGCCGACTGGGGCGAACGCGACGTTCTGGTGGTGGACCTGCCCCCCGGCACCGGAGATGCCCAGTTGAGCCTGGCCCAGGCCGTGCCGATGGCCGGGGTGGTGATTGTCACCACGCCCCAGCAGGTGTCGCTGCAGGATGCCCGCCGCGGCCTGGCGATGTTCCTGCAGATGGGCGTGACCGTGCTCGGCGTGGTGGAGAACATGAGTGCCTTCATCCCCCCCGATGCGCCGGACAAGCACTACGCCCTGTTCGGCAGCGGTGGCGGCCAGCGCCTCGCCGATGAAGCCGGTGTGCCCCTGCTGGCGGAACTGCCCCTGGAAATGAGCGTGCGCGAGGGCGGTGACAGCGGCCTGCCTGTTGTGATCAGCGCCCCTGAATCGGCGACGGCCCAGGCCTTCATGGCCCTGGCCGATCGGATGATGGCGCTCACTCCGGCGGCGGCCTGATCCATGGTCAGCGCCCTGGCCCGCTCCAGCGCGGCGGGCCGCCGCGGCCTGTTCTCGAAGCGGCGGGCCTGGCGCCGTCGCCCCCTGCAGGACGTGGACCTGATCCTCTGGGGTATTCCCCTGGCGATGACCCTGGTGTCGGGAATTCTGATCGCCAGCACCCAGCGCCAGGCCGCCTACGCCGAGTGGTATCAGCACTGGATCACAGCAGCGGTGGGAATGGGTCTGGCCCTCCTGCTCGCCCGGGTTCCGCTGAGGCGCCTGCAAAGCCTGCAGTGGCCGATCTACGGCCTCACCGTGGCCAGCCTGATCGCCGTTCGCGTGATCGGCACCTCCGCCCTGGGGGCCCAGAGCTGGATCAACATCGGTGGCTTCTACGTTCAACCCTCTGAATTCGCCAAGCTGGCGGCGATCCTGCTGCTGGCCGGCGTGCTGTCGCGCTACCCGGTGGAGCGGCCGGTCGATCTGCTGCGCCCGACGATGGTGATCGGCCTGCCCTGGATCCTGGTGTTCATCCAGCCGGACCTGGGCACCTCGCTGGTGTTCGGTGCCGTGCTGCTCACCATGCTGTTCTGGGCCGGCATGCCCCTGGCCTGGGTGCTGCTGCTGCTCTCCCCTCTGTTCACAGCCATCCTGTCGGGCACCCTGCCCTGGGCCCTGACCGGCTGGATCCCGCTGATGGGGGTGATCGCCTGGCGCTCCCTGCCCTGGAAGCGGCTGGCCCTCACGGTGGTGCTGGCTGTGCAGGGCCTGTTTGCCGTTGCCACCCCATGGCTGTGGAGCCACGGCCTCAAGCCCCACCAACAGGATCGGTTGGTGATGTTCCTCGACCCGTCCAAGGATCCTCTCGGCGGCGGCTATCACCTGCTTCAGAGCAAGGTGGGCATTGGCTCCGGTGGACTCTGGGGCACCGGATTGATGCAGGGCAACCTCACCAAGCTGCGCTTCATCCCTGAACAGCACACCGATTTCATCTTCAGCGCCCTGGGCGAGGAGACCGGATTTCTGGGATCCATGCTTGTAGTGGCGGGCTTTGCCCTGCTCATGTGGCGGTTGCTGCAGATCGCCGGCAAAGCCACCAGTGATTTCGAATCCCTTGTGGTGGTGGGAGTCGGGGCGATGCTGATGTTCCAGGTGGTGGTGAACATCAACATGACCATCGGCCTCGGACCGATCACCGGCATTCCCCTGCCGTGGCTGAGTTACGGGCGATTCGCCATGTTGGTGAACTTCATGGCCCTCGGCCTGTGCGCCTCGGTGAACCGCCAGTCCCGTGCCAGCCGCGGGCGCTGGTGATGGAGCACGGCTCCACGACATTGTCGGCATTACGCCAGAGCCTGTCCGCCGCCGTACCGGCGGGCCACAGCGACGAAGACGGTGTGCGCCGCCAGTGGTGGGCGGCCCTGGCCACCCTTCAGGAGGATTTCCTGCTGCCGCAGCTCCCGTTGCGGGGCCTCTGGCTGGCGGCACCCCTGCCCGCCCTCTACGAGCCGGAGCTGCTGCTCCACCTCAAGGGCTGGGTGTGGGCACCGGACAGCCTCGAGCGACTGCGGGGCTCCGTCGCTCCCCTGCTGCCCGGCGCCGCCGGGTCAAGGGGCACGCCAGCGCCTGGACAACTTCCCGGGTTCGAGCGGCTGCAGCTCAGCGACGACGACGGCAGCGATCCCCTGCTGTTGCTGATCACGCCACGCCTGCAGGTGGCCCTCTGCCTGGATGGTCCGCCCCGGGAGCGGCGACTGGTGGCCCGCTTCGATCCAGCCGGCCTTTCGGCCGCCCTGTCGCTGCTGGATCGGCGCCTGCAGCAGCAGCGCCCCAGCGCCGCCGCAGAGCTGCGCCGCGCCCTGCGGGAACTGGGCCCCCTGGCCAATGCCGAAGATGTCGCCCTGCAGTTCTGGCCGAGGATGGCGGAGCGGCTTGGAACGATCGCCCCCAGCCTCACCCTGCAGCCGCTGGTGCATGGCGGCAACCGGGCCGAGACCCCACGGGCGGTGAGCAGCGAACTGGCCCTGCTGGAGGCGCTCACCCATGAGGTGCGGACCCCCCTGGCCACGATCCGGACCCTGATCCGCTCGCTGCTGCGCCGCAGCGATCTCTCCGCCGTGGTGCGCGAGCGCCTCGAACAGATCGACGGCGAATGCAACGAGCAGATCGATCGCTTCGGCCTGATCTTTCATGCCGCTGAGCTGCAGAGCCAGCCCGAGAGCGACGAGAGCGGCCATGGCGAACGGGAACGGCTGGCCCGCACCGATCTGAGTGCGCTGCTGCGCCAGCTGGAACCTCTGTGGCAGCGCCAGCTGGAACGGCGCGGCCTGCAGTTCGAGCTGCAGGTGCCCGACGAGCTGCCACCGGTGCTGAGCGATCCGAGCCGGCTGGAAACGATGCTGGGCGGCCTGGTGGACCGCTTCAGCCGCGGCCTCAGCGGCGGCAGCCGCGTGCGCCTCAGCCTCCAACCTGCCGGCAATCGGCTCAAGTTGCAGATCTGCAGCGAAGGAACCCGCCCCCAGCGTCCCGAAGACCATCGACGGGTGGGACCCGTGCTGAGCTGGGACCCCGAAACCGGCAGCCTGCAGCTCAGCCGGCAGGCCACCCAGCGGCTGTTCCATCGGCTGGGCGGACGGCTGGCGGAGCGCTCCGGCAGCGATATCACGGTCTTCTTCCCCGTCTGCTGAACGGGCGGGTCTCGGGCGCCCTGGCGATCGGACGGTTTGTTGACGGGTGTGAAGACTGCCGAGAGGGTGGCGGAACCTCGAAAATCACGGTGCTAGCTTCCGCCTGAAACGGTCTGCCGACTCCCCATCCAGGAACAGCTATGACAGCAACGGCGCTGAGCGGTCAACTCCCGAAGTACATCGGCAGCACCGGCGGCCTCCTGAACTCCGCCGAGACCGAAGAGAAATACGCGATCACCTGGACCAGCAGCAAGGCCCAGGCCTTTGAGCTGCCCACCGGTGGTGCAGCTGAGATGAACGAAGGCGAAAACGTGATGTATTTCGCCCGCAAGGAGCAGTGCCTGGCCCTGGGCACCCAACTTCGCACCAAGTTCAAGCCTAGAATCGAGGATTACAAGATCTACCGCATCTTTCCAGGCGGTGACACCGAATATCTGCACCCCAAAGATGGTGTCTTCCCCGAGAAGGTGAATGAGGGGCGCTCGATGGTGGGTCACACCCCCCGTCGCATCGGCGACAACCCCAATCCCTCGGCTCTCAAGTTCAGCGGTAAGAACACCTTCGACGCCTGAGCCGTACTGGCCAAGACCTATAACAGCGGGGCTAGGCGCCCCGTTTTTTTTGCCCGCCTGCCGCTGCAATGGTCCCTTCCGAGCGCCCCAGCCAGCGCACCACCGGTCTCGACGGGGATGTCCTGGACGGAGGGTGGTTCGATGAGGCCTTCCACGCCCAGGCGGCGGCAGGCCTCAGCTTCCTGCCGCTGTGGAAACGCTGGCCCGCCGACCTGGAGACGCCCCTCACCACCTGGCTGAAGGTGGGCCAGGCCAGCCACCATGGGGTGCTGCTGGAGTCGGTCGAAGGGGGCGAACGCCTGGGGCGCTGGAGCTTTGTGGTGAGCGATCCGCTCTGGACGCTGACGGTGCGCGGCGAGGAGGGGGAGCGCTGCTGGCGCGACGGTCGGCGCGAAAGCCTGCACGGCAATCCCTTCACGCAGCTGCGCCAGGCCCTGGAGCCGGTCTGCCCGGCACCGGTGCCGGGCCTGCCGCCGGTGGGGCAACTGTTCGGCTTCTGGGGCTATGAGCTGATCCATTGGATCGAGCCCACCGTCCCGATCCATCCCACCGACCCCCTGGGGCCACCGGATGGCTGCTGGATGCTGGCTGACAGCCTGCTGGTGTTCGACCAGGTGAAACGCCAGATCACGGCGGTGTCCTACGCCGATCTCAGCGGTGGCGCCGATCCGGCCCAGGCCTGGCAGGAGGCGTTCGCACGGATCGAAGCCCTGGAGGCCCGCATGCAGGCTCCCCTGCCCTCCGGCCTGACGACCCTGGCCTGGAACGATCGCGCCGAACTGGCCGAGCCACCCAGCAGCAACCGCAGCCAGGCCGACTTCGAGGATGCCGTGCGTCAGGCCCGCGCCCACATCGCCGCCGGCGACGTCTTTCAGCTGGTGCTGAGCCAACGCCTCGAAAGCCACGTGATGCGGGACCCGTTTGACCTCTACCGCAGCCTGCGGATGGTCAACCCCTCGCCGTACATGGCCTTCTTCAACTTCGGCGGCTGGTACCTGATCGGTTCCAGTCCAGAAGTGATGGTGAAGGCGGAGCCTGCCAGCGATGGCAGTGGCGCCATCAAGGCCTCCCTGCGGCCGATCGCCGGCACCCGTCACCGCGGTGACAATGACACCGAGGACAGGGCCCTGGAGGCTGAGCTGCTGGCCGATCCGAAGGAGCGGGCCGAGCACGTGATGCTGGTGGACCTGGGCCGCAATGATCTGGGCCGGGTCTGCAGGCCAGGCACGGTCAAGGTCACCGATCTGATGGTGATCGAGCGCTATTCCCACGTGATGCACATCGTCAGCCAGGTGGAGGGTCTGCTGGCGGCGGATCGGGACGTCTGGGATCTGCTGATGGCCTCCTTTCCGGCTGGCACCGTCAGCGGTGCCCCCAAGATCCGGGCCATGCAGCTGATCCATGCGCTGGAACCCAACGCCCGCGGGCCCTACTCGGGGGTATATGGCGCGGTGGATCTGGCAGGGGCCCTGAACACGGCCATCACAATCCGAACGATGGTGGTGCTCCCCGCCGCCGACGGCGGCTGGCGGGTACAGGTGCAGGCCGGCGCCGGACTGGTCGCCGATTCCCAGCCCACCGCCGAATACCAGGAAACCCTCAACAAGGCGCGCGGCATGCTCAAGGCCCTGGCCTGTGTGCAGACTCCAGCGCGGCACCCGTTCGGTGATGGGGTCCGGGCATGAGCCGCCCTCTGCTGCCGAAGGGATTTGAAGTGGAACTGTTCACCGGCCGGGCCGACGGCACGGTGGTGGGCTGCTCCGCCGAAGTGGCTCGCCGGTTCCCCGATTTCGTGACCGAGCCGGATCGTCGCAACCTTGAGTACACCACCCCGCCGGAGGCCAGTTACCAGCGCCAGCTGGAGCTGTTGCTGGAACCGCGGCAACGGCTGCGGCCCTGGCTGACGGAGCGGCAGCTCACCCTGCTGCCGGGCAGCACCCTGAGCCTGGGGGACAGCCGTCATTTCGAGCGGTCGGATCCGGACAACCCCTATCACGGGTACATCGAGTCCACGTACGGCACCTTGGTGGTCACCGCCAGCGTGCACATCAACCTGGGCCTCAGCGACATGCCGGCCCTGTTCGCCGGGCTGCGGCTGCTGCGCTGTGAGGCAGCCCTGCTGCTGGCCCTGAGCGCCAGCTCCCCGTTTCTCGATGGCGCGGTGATGGGCGCCCACTCGCAACGCTGGCTGCAATTCCCGCTCACTCCTGCGCAGGTGCCGCTGTTTCGCGATCACGCCCACTATGTGGAGTGGATGGCGGAGCAGCTGGCAGCTGGATCGATGCAGAACGTGCGCCACCTCTGGACCTCGGTGCGGCCCAACGGGGACGCCAGGCCCCACCAGCTCAACCGGATCGAGATCCGCATCTGCGATCTGATCACCGATCCGCTGCTGCTGCTGGCGGTGACCGCCTTCGCCGAACTGCGCCTGCACCAGCTGCTGGCAGACCCGGCAGCCCACGATCCCCTGCGGGCCAGCCCTCTGGACGCCCAGGCCCTGGCCCAGCTGGCCGATGCCAATGATCAGTCCGCAGCCCGCTCCAGCCTGCTGGCCCCCCTGACCCACTGGCGCACGGGCCGCACGATCATGGCGGCCGACTGGATCCGCGAGAGCCTGGAGACGATGGCCCCGTTGGCGAACGACCTCGGGCTCACCAGCGTGCTGGCCCCGGTGCAGCGGGTGATCGACCAGGGCAATCAGGCGATGCGCTGGGTGGAGCGGCAGCGATCGGGCAGCACCATCGCAGAGATCATCGCCAGCGAGGCCCAGGTGATGGAACAGCAGGAGGTCCGGGGCGCGGAGCCCAACGAGACAGACAGCACCCCCCCTTTGGGATGATCATGACCCGTTCCGCCATGCCGTTCATCCCGATGCGGGAGTCGCTTGCCACCAGCACCGAGCCCAAGCCTCTGGTGAGCCAGCTGCTCGGCGAACGACTGGAGCTGGTGGAGGACCTGTGGGAAACGGTGCTCCGCAGCGAATGTCCACCGGAGCAGGCAGATCGGCTGGTGCAGCTGAAACAGCTCAGTGCCACCGATCCTCTCGAAGGCGGCGCCACAATCCTGCCGAACGCCACCTCGACCGACGCGATCGTGCAGCTGATCCGCAGCATGGATCTCTCCGAGGCGATCGCGGCCGCGAGAGCCTTCTCGCTGTACTTCCAGCTGGTGAACATCCTCGAGCAGCACATCGAGGAAGACAGTTATCTCGAGAGCCTCAAGCTTCAGCCCGAACCGCCCAGCACCGATCCGTTTCTGCCGCCTCTGGCCAGCCAGACCGAACCGGCCACCTTCCGGGAGCTGTTCCAACGCCTGCGCAACCTCAACGTTCCGCCGGCCCAGATCGAGAACCTGCTGCGGGAGCTGGATATTCGCCTGGTGTTCACGGCCCACCCCACCGAGATCGTGCGCCACACCGTGCGCCATAAGCAGCGGAAGGTCGCGGCCTTGATCCAGCAACTGCAGCGCAGCAGCCTGGCCAACATCGAAGATGACCAGCGCATCCGCCTGCAGCTGGAAGAAGAGATCCGGCTGTGGTGGCGTACCGACGAACTGCACCAGTTCAAACCCTCGGTTCTCGATGAGGTGGATTACGCCCTGCATTACTTCCAGCAGGTGCTGTTCGATGCCATGCCCCAGCTGCGCCAGCGCCTGCGGACGGCCCTGAGCGGCAGTTACCCCGACGTGCTTTCGCCCCGCGATGCCTTCTGCAGCTTCGGCTCCTGGGTGGGCTCCGATCGGGACGGCAATCCTTCGGTGACACCGGAGATCACCTGGCGCACAGCCTGTTATCAGCGTCAGCTGATGCTGGAGCGCTATATCCACTCCGTGGGCAAGCTGCGCGATCAGCTGAGCATTTCGATGCAGTGGAGTCAGGTGAGCCCAGCCCTGCTGGAATCCCTGGAAATGGATCGGCTGCGTTTCCCGGAGATCTATGAGGAGCGGGCGGCACGCTACCGGCTGGAGCCCTACCGACTGAAGCTGAGCTACACGCTGGAGCGGCTCCAGCTCACCCGTCAGCGCAACCAGCAGCTGGTGGATGCCGGCTGGGAATCCCCCTGTGACGGCCACTCGGGCCTGCCGTCGGCCATTATCGGTGATGGCAGCGGGGTCGGCAACCTCGCCTCCCCGCCGCCACCGGAACTGCACTACGGCTCGGTCGACGAATTCCGGGCTGACCTTGAACTGGTGCGCGACAGCCTCGAGAGCACCGGACTGGGTTGCGAAGCCCTGGAGAGCCTGCTCAGCCAGGTGCACATCTTCGCCTTCTGCCTGGCCAGCCTGGACATCCGCCAGGAGAGCACCCGTCACAGCGATGCGCTCGACGAGGTCAGCCGCTATCTGCAGCTGCCCGTGCCCTACGGCGAGATGGATGAGGAGCAGCGGGTGAGCTGGCTGCTGACCGAACTCAAGACCCGTCGGCCGCTGGTGTCTCCGGCGGTGCGCTGGAGCGATGCCACCCACGAGACTCTGGCGGTCTTCCGGATGCTGCAGCGCCTGCAGCAGGAATTCGGCGCCCGCATCTGTCGCACCTACGTGATCTCGATGAGCCACACGGTGTCGGATCTGCTGGAGGTGCTGCTGCTGGCCAAGGAAGCGGGCCTGGTGGATCCGCTGGCGCCCCACTCTTCGCTGCTGGTGGTGCCCCTGTTCGAAACGGTGGAAGACCTGCAGCGGGCTCCGGCGGTGATGGAGCGCCTGTTCTGCGAACCCTTCTACCGGGCCCTGATCGCCTCGGGGGAAGAGGGCGGCCCACCGCTTCAGGAAGTGATGCTGGGCTATTCCGACAGCAACAAGGATTCCGGTTTCCTGTCCAGCAACTGGGAAATCCACAAGGCCCAGATCGCCCTGGAAGAGCTGGCCAGCCAGCACGGGGTGGCGCTGCGCCTGTTCCACGGCCGCGGTGGATCGGTGGGTCGCGGTGGCGGACCGGCCTATCAGGCGATCCTGGCCCAGCCCAGTGGCACCTTGAAGGGCCGGATCAAGATCACCGAACAGGGGGAAGTGCTCGCCTCCAAGTACTCGCTGCCGGAGCTGGCCCTCTACAACCTCGAAACCATGACCACGGCTGTGCTGCAGAACAGCCTGGTCAGTGCACCGGTGGATGACACCCCCAGCTGGAATGAGCTGATGGCGCGGCTCGCCGCCCGCTCCCGCGATCACTACCGCGCCCTGGTTCACGACAACCCCGATCTGGTGGCCTTCTTCCAGCAGGTCACCCCGATCGAGGAAATCAGCAAGCTGCAGATCTCCAGCCGGCCGGCCCGGCGCAAGAGCGGCGCCAAGGACCTCTCCAGCCTGCGGGCCATTCCCTGGGTGTTCGGCTGGACCCAGAGCCGCTTCCTGCTGCCCAGCTGGTTCGGCGTGGGTGCAGCCCTGGAGGAGGAGTTGCACCGGGATCCCGGCCAACTGGAACTGCTGCGGCTGCTGCACCAGCGCTGGCCGTTCTTCCGCATGCTGATCTCCAAGGTGGAGATGACCCTCTCCAAGGTGGACATCGATCTCGCCCACCACTACGTGCAGGCCTTGGGGCGGGAGGAAAACCGCGACGCCTTCGAGCGCATCTTCCAGACGATCGCCGCCGAGTTTCAGCGCACCCGTGACCTGGTGCTGCGCATCGCCGGGCAGGAGCGCCTGCTCGACAGTGATCCGGCCCTTCAGCTGTCGGTGGATCTGCGCAATCGCACGATCGTGCCGCTCGGATACCTGCAGGTGGCCCTGCTGCGGCGCCTGCGGGATCAGAATCGTCAACCACCGATGAGCGAAGCCACGGCCGCCGGCCAGGACGGGCGGACCTACAGCCGCAGCGAGCTGCTGCGCGGCGCCCTGCTCACGATCAACGGCATTGCCGCCGGCATGCGCAACACCGGTTGACCGTGCTGGACTCCCTGTTGATTCCGTTCCGCAGTCAACCCGCCGCACCCCGGCTTCGGGAGGGCTACCGCCTGCTGCAGGATCCGATCCCCTCGCCGGAAGAACTGAACCGGTTGATGGGCGCCTGCGGCGAGCAGCCCCGGGCCAGCCAACGCTGGCTGCAGGCGATCGAACGCAGCGCCTGGCACCTGGCTGTGCGCGGACCCGATGGACGGTTGGTGGGATTCGTGCGCTCCACCAGTGATCAGGCCCTCAATGCCAATCTCTGGGATCTGCTGGCCGATCCCCAGGACCCCGACCCGACCGAGATCCTGGCGGCGCTGCTGCATGGGGCCCTCACGCGCCTGCGGCGGGAACTGGGCGGCTGCAGCGTGTCCCTGTCCGCCCCTCCTGAGGCGATCCTGCCGCTGGAAGCGCTGGGGTTTCTGGTCGATCCCGGCGGGATCCGCGCCATGGGCCTGTCGCTGGGCTCTCCCGGGGGAAACCGCTGAGTTGAAGGCCAGAGGCGCGACAGGCCGTATTCGCTGCAGGGCGGAATCGGACCAACGGGGCGGGCATGCCATGAAAAAGCCCTGCCGTTCAGATCGGCAGGGCTGAGATCGTCAAGGCTGACCACGAGCATGGAGGGACTCGAACCCCCGACCCTCAGAACCGGAATCTGATGCTCTATCCAACTGAGCTACATGCCCCTGCGGTGAGGCGCCTGCGTCGAGCCGAAGCTGACGGCCGGACCCGAACCGACCCTGAAACAGCGATGTCCGGAGAAGGGGTCCTGCGGATGTGCTGCTCAAGGCAGACCTCGAGGTGTCAAAGCCCCGCTGCCGGCAGGGCTACCTTAACCGCACGCCGCACCTGAGCCATCCGGCTGCATCGCCTGGAGCTGCGCCAGTTCCGCAACATCGAGCACCTCCGGCTGGAGCTACACGAGCCGCGCCTGCTGGTGGTGGGGCCCAACGGCGAAGGCAAGTCGAACCTGCTGGAGGCGGTGGAGCTGCTCTGCAGCCTTCGCTCCCACCGCACCGGCAGCGACCGCGACCTGATCCGCCACGGTCACAGCCTCAGCCAGCTGCAGGCGATGTGCTCCGACGGCGACCAGTTGCAGCTGGAGCTGAGGCAGCGGGGGGGACGGATCGCCAGTCGCAACGGCAAGGTGCTCGAGCGGCAGCTGGACCTGCCAGGGCGGCTGCGCTGCGTCACCTTCAGCGCCCTCGACCTCGACCTGGTGCGGGGGGAGCCCGCCCTGCGGCGCCAGTGGCTCGATCGGGTGGTACTTCAGCTTGAGCCCGTCTACGGCGACCTGCTCAGCCGTTACGGCCGCCTGCTGCGGCAGCGCAGCCAGCTGTTGCGCCGCGGCGGCCCCGTAAGCCAGCGGGAGGACCTGCTGGATGCCTTCGATCTGCAGATGGCGGCGATCGGCACTCGGCTGCACCGGCGGCGCTGGCGGGCCCTGCGGCGGCTCGAACCCCTGGCGGCGGCCTGGCAGGAGCGCCTCAGCGGCGGCCGGGACCAGCTGCGGCTCGCGTACCGAAGCGGCACGGTGCTGGAGGGGGAGGACGCCGAGGCACCCTGGCGGGAGGCGATGGTGGCCCAGCTGCTGCTGCAGCGCAGCGAAGAGCTGCGGCTGGGCCAATGCCTGGTGGGTCCGCAGCGGGATGAAATCGCCCTGCTGCTGGGGGAGCAACCGGCGCGGCGCTACGGCTCAGCCGGCCAGCAACGCACCCTGGTGCTGGCCCTGAAACTGGCGGAACTGGCCCTGGTGGAAGAGGTGGTGGGCGCCCCCCCCCTGCTGCTGCTCGACGATGTGCTGGCCGAGCTCGATCCGCAGCGCCAGCGCCTGCTGCTGGAGGCGGTGGGGGAGGGCCACCAGTGCCTCGTCAGCGCCACCCATGTCGACGGCTTTGGCGAGGGCTGGCGGCAGGCCGCCCAGCTGG
This sequence comes from Synechococcus sp. CBW1002, assembly GCF_015840915.1. NCBI lineage: Bacteria > Bacillati > Cyanobacteriota > Cyanophyceae > Synechococcales > Synechococcaceae > Synechococcus > Synechococcus sp. CBW1002. The sequence goes on along the minus strand of NZ_CP060398.1, from coordinate 1,768,908 downwards.
TGCGCCTGCGCGGCGGCAGCCTCGGGCCTGAACCGAAGGCGTTGACGGCGGACAAGCGGGACGCGGACTCGCTGGGGGCGGAATCCAGGCCCTGATCGGCGCGTCAGAGGCTGGATTGCGCCACTTCCTGCACCAGCCAACGACTTTGGGGCGTATGGTGGGCCCTGTTTGTCTGGATTCAATGAACCAGAGCCTGCCCTGCCTCCACCCCAACCCGGGATGGACTGGTGCTCACTCCACCACCCCCACCACCCTGCAGAGCGTGAGTGGGACCAGTACCACCGATACGGTGGGTAAACACTGCATCCTTGAGCTCTACGACTGCACGTCTGCCAAGCTCAACGACGAAGCCTTTCTCAGGACCGCCATCACCACAGCAGCGAAACGTGCTGGCGCCACCCTGCTCAATCTGATCACCCATCATTTCGATCCCCAGGGGGTCACCGGGCTTGCCCTGCTGGCCGAATCGCACATCTCGATTCACACCTGGCCCGAATCCGGGTACGCGGCTGTGGATGTGTTCACCTGCGGTGACCACACCATGCCCGAGCTGGCCTGTGCGGTGCTCTGTGAAGAACTGGAGGCCCGAACGCACAAGCTCACCAGCTTTCGACGCGAAACACCGGAGTGCATCGCCGGGGCAGATCGGGATCCGATCCTGGCGGCCGCCTGACCCCTGCACACCACCGCTGACTCAGCGGTTGCATCTGGATCAGCGTTTGGATCTCCAGGCGCCAGCCCAGTTAGCGCGCCGCGAGCGCTTGAAGCACCCTGCTGGGTGCTTTTTTATGCTCCCCAAAACGCAACAGTCCTCTTGATTAGGTAGCAAGCTCCGCGCTCCTCAGGAGGTGCTCGGGTCGTGCGGTGCAGAGACAGACCGCCTGGAGCACTTGATCGGTCATCTCTTCCAGCTTGAAGCGGTGATTGAAGCGGAAGCTGAAAGCGCCCAGGTAGCGATCAGCGTACTTGTCAAAGCGCAGGGCATGAAACGTTCCGCTGAAACTGGTTTTCAAGTTACTAATCACGGTGTTGATCCACCGGAACTCAGGCAGATCCTTCGGATGCCGCCCCTTCACTGTCGTGGGGTGATGAATACAGCCCACCTCTGCCACGGCACGGAAGCAGGCCAGCCCATCGGAGATCACCTCGCATCCTTGAGCCAAGGAGCTCTGGGCCCAGTCTGCGATTGCCACGAAGGAGAAGGCTTTGACCTTCGAGACCTTCACATGAATGGGGTGGCCGTCCTCGTCCAGTGAGACAGCTGCCACGATTGGGACCTTGTTTTCCGATCCTCGACCTGCCTTGCCACCATTGCATTCACCACCAAAGTAAGCATCATCCAGCTGCACTTTTCCATGTAGGACGCATGCTTCCTCTTGCTCGCTCATCGCTTGGATGATTTTATTGTGCATCAACCACGCCGTGCGGTAATTCACCCCGAGTTGCCGCATCAGAGCCAGGGAGGACGTACTGCTCTTTGCCTGGCCAATTAGGTAAAAGGCGAGGAACCAGATCGTGAGAGGCAACTTCGTGGCCTCCATGACTGTTCCAGCAGTGAGCGTTGTCTGATGGCGGCACTGTCGACACTGATACCGCTTGTGGCGGCGTCCATAGACAAGGCCATGCTCCTTCTGTCCGCATCGAGGACAGCGGAATCCCTCCGGCCAGCGAGCTGCCTCTAGAGCAGCCTCGCATTTCTCCTCGGTGCCGTAGAGATCCATGAACTGGGGCACGGACATTCCAGGCTGGAATTGGATTCGGTTCACGGCCATGGCGTCGCCCCTGGTACGTAGGTACCACTCTAGGCCCGTCCGGGCTGGCTGCGGCGCTTGCTACCTAATCAAGACAGTCCTTGCTCATTGAGCCCTCAGGACCAACGCAGCCATCGCCACATGCTCAGGGGTGATCGCCAATCGCCAGCCCGGCCGTCAGGGGCGGCTGTTGACGTCGTGATCGAGTCCTCGGTTGAGCTTGCCGCTCACCAAGCCTTCCAGGTCCAGGCTCACCGCCGTGAAGCCCAGGCCCAGCAGAGCCTCCACCAGCTCCTGTCGGAAACCAGCGGAACTACCACCATCGGCCAGCCGCGCCAGCAGCTCCGGCAGTTGGGCGGCGGGCAGCTCGATCCGCGCCGTTTCGCCCTGGCTGCGTACCCGCAGATCCCGCAGCCCCCGCTGGCGTAACCAGTCCTCGGCCGCGGCCACCCGCTGCAACCGTGTGGTCGTGATCGGCTCGCCATAGGGAAACCGCGACGCCAGACAGGGCTGGGCCGGCTTGTCCCACCACGGGAACCCAAGCGCGCGGGAGATGCGACGCACCGCCTGCTTGTCGAGGCCGAGATCGGCCAGGGGAGAACCCACCCCGTGCTCACGGGCCGCGTCGATGCCGGGGCGGTGGTCACCGAGATCGTCGAGGTTCACGCCATCGAGCACGGGCGCCCCGCCGGCAGCGGCGGCCAACGGCGCCAGCAGGCTGTGCAGCTCGCGTTTGCAGGCGTAGCAGCGCCGTTCCGGATTGCTGCTGTAGGCAGGATCGTTCAGCTCGGCGGTGGGAATCTCCCGGTGCCGCAGGCCCAGCCAGGCCGCCTGCAGCTGGGCCTCCTCGCGCAGATGGGGCGCCAGGGCCGGCGAGACACCGGTGATTGCCAGGGCGCCCTCGCCCAGTTGCTCTGCCGCGATCGCCGCCACCAGGGTGCTGTCCACACCACCGGAATACGCCACCACCACCGACTCGAATCCGGCCAGGTGCTGCCGCAGCCGTTCCAGGCCTCGCTCCAGAGGCTCCGGCAGATGCTCGATCCGGGGATGGGCCATGGCGGCAATCCTGGCAAGCGCTGGGGCGGTCCGTCGTTAGCATTGATCTGCCGCCGCTCCTGCGATGTCTCCCCCCGCCAGCAGCACCCAGACGCCGCAACGGGGCACCGGCCGCGGCATCGGCATCCGTACGGCGGCCGGCAGTGACGAACGCGCCCATGGCCAGCTGCACGTCTACGACGGCGATGGCAAAGGCAAGAGCCAGGCGGCCCTGGGCGTGGTGCTGCGCACGATCGGGCTGGGCATCTGTGAGCAGAAGCGCACCCGGGTGTTGCTGCTCCGTTTTCTCAAGGGTCCGGGTCGGGCCTACGACGAGGATTCCGCCATCGAGGCGCTCCAGCAGGGCTTTCCCCATCTGATCGACCAGGTGCGCACCGGCCGCGGCGAATTCTTCACTGCAGAGGAAGCGACCCGCTTCGATCGCCAGGAAGCCCAGCGGGGCTGGGACATCGCCAGAGGTGCGATTGCCAGCAACCTTTATTCGGTGGTGGTGCTGGACGAACTCAATCCGGTCCTGGACCTGGGCCTGCTCGACACCGACGAGGTGGTGCGGACCCTGTCGGCCAAACCGGCTGGCATGGAGGTGATCGCCACCGGGCGGGGAGCACCCGGCGCCTTGGTGCAGCTGGCTGACCTCCATTCCGAGATGCGCGCCCATCGCCGCCCCGATGACGCCGATGGGGAGCCGGGTCAGGCCCAGGGCCTCGAAGGCATCGAGATCTACACCGGGGAGGGCAAGGGCAAATCCACCAGTGCCCTGGGCAAAGCCCTGCAGGCGATCGGCCGGGGCATCAGCCAGGACAAGAGCCACCGGGTGCTGATCCTGCAGTGGCTCAAGGGGGGCAGCGGCTACACCGAAGATTCCGCGATCGCGGCGCTGCGCGAGAGCTATCCCCACCTGGTGGATCACCTCCGCTCCGGCCGTGACGCAATTGTCTGGCGGGGCCAGCAGCAGCCGATCGACTACGTGGAGGCCGAGCGGGCCTGGGAGATCGCCCGCGCCGCCATCGCCAGTGGGCTCTACAAAACCGTGATTCTCGACGAGATCAACCCCACGGTCGATCTGGAGTTGCTGCCGGTGGAGCCGATCGTGCAGACCCTGCTGCGCAAGCCCGCCGAAACCGAGGTGATCCTCACGGGTCGCTGCAAGAACCTGCCGGCCTACTTCGACCTGGCCAGCGTCCACTCCGAGATGGTGTGCCACAAGCACTACGCCGAACGCGGTGTCGACCTCAAGCGCGGCGTGGATTACTGATCGTCCATCGGCAGCCGATCCGGCGGAGACGACGCCAGGGTCTTGTGCTCCTGCCAATGCTCCTCCAGCTCCGCAGCTTCGTGGGCGATGAAGCGGCCGAGCAGCAGGCCCACCAACAGCGACACATAGAGGGTACTGCTCACACTCAGCAGGATGGCGAAGCGCTCACCCACCGGGTTACCGGGAAGCACATCGCCATAACCCAGACCGGCCACTGTCACGAAGCTGTAGTAGAGGAGCCTGTCTCTGAGGGCCTCATGGCTGCCCACGGCCCCCAGCAGAAAGGAACCCGGGTGCACCACCTCAATGGCGGTGGCCACCATGCCGCCGGTGAGGCCAAGATGCACATAACCGCCAGCAGCGCCGGCCAGCACGGACAGGTTCACCCGCGGCACCCGTGCCAGGAGCCTCACCAGCCGCACGGAGGTGGTGATGAAGAAAATCGCCACCAGCAGCAGAGTGGCCACCTGCAGGTGGCCCGATGGCCAGCCCCGGAACAGGGGAGGAACCCAGATGGGCAGCCCGGTGACGAACCCGAGCCACTGGTAGAGCGCACCGATGCAACGTCCTCTGAACGTGGGCTGCAGCACCGGCAGTGTCCGCACCGACTGCAGAATCAGCAGATCGAAGACAACAGGCGCAACCAGAGGCTGCGGGAAGGGCCCCACCTCATTCGCCAGGGGCATCAGCAGCACCGGCATGATCGAAGCCGCAAGAAAGGCCGGAAACTGGCCCTCCAGAGCAATCAGCCGACGCTGAGACACGGCGGGACCATGATCGGTCGGGCCCGCGAAGCGGACCCGCAGCCACCGCCTCAGTAACGGGGCACCGATGGATCCACCTCCTGGCTCCAGGCGTCGATGCCGCCGGCCACGTTGGTGCCCTCAATCCCATGACGGCCCAGGGCAATCAGGGCCTTGGCACTGCGGCCGCCGAGTTTGCAGTGCACGTAGAGCTTCTTGCCCTGAGCCAGCCGGCGCACATCGTCAATCGCCTCGCCACTCTCAATCCGATCGAGCGGCACCAGCAGGGCACCAGGGATCACGGCAATGTCGGCCTCAGGGGGATTGCGCACATCGACCAGCAGGATGTCCTCCAGCTCGCCGTCGATGATCGTCTTGAGCTCGGCGACGGTGATGCTGGGCACACTGCCCGCCTCCTCCTGGCCGGGGGCGCTGCCGCCCACGCCGCAGAACTCCTGGTAATCAATCAGTTCGTTGATCACCGGCCGCTCCGGGTTGGGCCGCAGCTTCAGCTCGCGGAACTTCATGCCCAGGGCATCGAACAGCAGCAGGCGGCCGCTGAGGGTAGTGCCGATGCCGGTGATGATCTTCACCGCCTCGGTGGCCTGGATCACGCCGATGATGCCGGGCAGCACGCCCACCACGCCGCCCTCGGCGCAGGAGGGCACCATGCCCGGCGGCGGCGGCTCGGGGAACAGATCGCGGTAGTTGGGGCTTTCGGCATCGAGGTTGAACACCGTGGCCTGGCCTTCGAAGCGGAAGATCGAGCCGTAGACGTTGGGCTTGCCCAGCAGCACGCAGGCGTCGTTGACGAGATAGCGGGTGGGGAAGTTATCGGTGCCGTCGCAGACGATGTCGTAGGGCTCGATGATCGCCAGAGCGTTCTCACTGGTCAGGGCGGTCTCGTAGAGATCCACCCGGCAGTGGGGATTGATCTCCAGGATCCGGGCCTTGGCGGATTCGATCTTGGGCTTGCCCACCCAGCTGGTGCCGTGGATCACCTGCCGCTGGAGGTTGGAGTGATCCACCACGTCGAAATCGACGATGCCGATCCGGCCCACGCCCGCGGCGGCCAGATACAGCAGCAGCGGCGAACCCAGTCCGCCGGTGCCCACACACAGCACCGAGGAGGCCTTGAGACGCTTCTGCCCCTCCATGCCCACCTCCGGCAGGATCAGGTGGCGGGCGAAGCGGGCCACCTCGTCGGGGCTGAGCTGCACCCCGGTGGTGTCGGGAGGAAGCATCGGAGAAGCGCGACCGGTCAATCCACCATTTTCCACGCCAGCGGCAACGGCTGGGTGTCCTCCTCGGTCAGCCACCAGCAGCGCAGCACCCAGCCCGTGCGGGGCAGGTCTGCACGGGTGCTGCCGCGAGAGTCGCCATCGCCGCCAGGCGGGCCCGCGATCACCAGCAGGGCAGGGGGAAAGGCGAGGCGCCGGTCGGTGACCGAGGGCAGGGGGGCACTGGCGGGATGGCTGTGGGCCGCCCCCAGAACCGTCAGTGCACGGGCCCGTCCCCACTTCTGGGCCAGCAGCTGCTCACGCGGATCGATCGCGAAGCGGCGGCTCCGCTCCCCCATCGGCTGCCACCCATTCAGACAGGGCCAGACCCGCTCCACCTGCCAATGGGTCTCCCGGCGGCAGCCCAGCAGCAGGGCACAGCCTTCCGCAGGGCTGGCGGCGGCCAGCAGGGCATCCAGGCAGGTCAGCCCCCGCCGACGGAAGCCGATCCGCGCTGGCCAAATGGAGCTCACACCGATACCTTGGCCCTCGATCGTTTCAAATTGTGCGGCTCCATTCATGAGCGATACCACCACCTTGAATGAGCCCGACCTGAAGGAAGCCGGCAGCGACGCAGGCGAGACCAGCACCTCGAGCAGCCCGTTCGGCTCCGGTGTGGGCGACGCCACCGTGAATTTCGCCGAGCGCTACGGCGACATCCTGACCAAGGTGAACACCACTCTCGACCAGGTGGACTGGTCCTTGATGGGTCGGATCGCCAAGGGCACCGGTGTGTTCCTGGCCGTGATCGTGGCGCAGATCCTGATCAAGGGGGTGCTGGACACCATCAATCTGCTGCCGGTGGTTCCCGGGCTTCTGGAGCTGCTTGGCCTTGTCGTGGTGGGCCAGTGGAGCTGGCAGAACCTGACCACCAGCGAGAAGCGCAACGCCGTGCTCGCCCAGATCCAGGCCCTTCGCAAGGAATACCTCGGCTGAGCGGCCATCATGGGCTGGGTGGTTGGTTCGTGGGGCGGCCTGACAGCAGGATTCAGCCCAGCCGCAGCAGGCCATCCAGGCTCGCCTGGGCCTGTTGCCGGTAGGAGCCACCAAAGAGATTGGCGTGGTTGAGCAGGTGGTAGAGGTTGTAGAGCTCCACCCGCTCCCGATGCCCCGGGGAGAGGGGCCACGCGGCCTCGTAGCCGGCAAAGAAGGCCGGTGGGAAACCACCGAAGAGGCGGGCCATTGCCAGATCCACTTCCCGATCTCCGCGATACACGGCAGGATCAAAGATCGCGCCCCGACCGTCGTCGAGCAGGGCGGCATTGCCGCCCCAGAGGTCGCCGTGCACCAGCACGGGCTCAGGCTGGTGCCCTTCCAGCCACTGGGGCAGACGCTCCAGCAGAGTGGTCGCCTGGCGCAGCGGCGCGCCGCCGCGTGCGACCCACTCCAGCTGGGGAAGCAGGCGACGGTCTCGGAAGAACTCCACCCAGCTGTCGCACCAGCCGTTGACCTGGGGGGCGGCCCCGATCCAGTTGTCCTGCGGCCAGCCGTAGCGGGCATCGACGCCATCCAGGCTGCGCCGGTGCAACAGAGCCAGGGAACGGCCCAGCTGCTGCCAACCCAGCTGGCGCCGTGCTGCAGCATCGCCACGCTGACTGGCTGAGCTGTTGGCGGTCGCCTGGCTGCCGCCCGAAGGACAAAAGGGCAGCCAGTCGGTCACCAGCAGGGCAGCCTCTGCCACCAGCCCCACAAACACGGGCTGGGGCACCGCCAGCTCAGGGGGTGCCGCGGCAGCCAGGGCGCCTAACCCATCGGCCTCGGCCTGCAGCAGCGGCAGATCGGCTGGCTTCAGGCTCTTGGCGAACAGGCTGTGGTGTGCGGAAAACCGCAGGCGCCAGGCGCGGCCCGTGCAGCCTCCGCCGACCGGCTCCACCGAGGCCGGCGCCTCACCGCAGTGATCCCGGGCCCAGAGACCCAGCTGGGACGGGAGCATGGCTCGCACCGGCCAAGGGAACGCTGCCAGCATGCCGGGATGACGGAGGCGCACGGCACGCAGTCGCAGGGCACGGGATCTGACGGCACCGAGGCCCACGGCCCAGTGGCGGTGCTGGGGGCCGGAATCGCCGGCCTCACGGCGGCGGCCCTGCTGGCCCGCGCCGGCCTCAAGGTGGATCTGCTCGAGGCCCACCACCAGAGCGGCGGCTGCGCCGGCACCTTCAGGCGCGGCCCCTACGTGTTTGATGTGGGCGCCACCCAGGTGGCCGGCCTGGAGGCAGGTGGCATTCACGCGCGGCTGTTCGCCCATCTGCACCAGACCCCGCCGGCGGCCACACCGCTGGATCCGGCCTGCGTGGTGGATCTCCACGACAGCCAGCCGCCGGTGCAGCTCTGGCGCGATCCGCTGCGCTGGCAAGCGGAACGGCAGAGCCAGTTCCCCGGCAGCGAACGGTTCTGGCAACTCTGCGCCTGGCTGCATCGCACCAACTGGGCCTTCGCGCTGCGGGATCCGGTGCTGCCACCGCGCTCGCTCTGGGATCTGGGCCAGCTCTGCGGCGCCCTGCGGCCAGCCACCCTGATCAGTGCACTGGCCACGGGCGCCACGGTGGCCGATCTGCTGGCCCTCTGCGGCTGCAGCCACGACCAGCGCCTGCGGCGCTACCTCGACCTGCAACTGAAGCTCTACTCCCAGGAACCAGCCGATCGCACCGCCGCCCTCTACGGCGCCACCGCGCTGGCCGTGGCGCAGGAGCCACAGGGGCTCTGGCACCTCGAGGGTTCGATGCAGGAGCTCAGCCGGGCGCTGGAGGACAGCCTGGCCCGCTGGGGCGGCCGCCTGCGACTGCGGCACCGGGCGCGTCAGCTGGAGCGCCGCGATGGCAGCTGGATCGTGCGGGGAGAGAAAGGCGGCAACACCCCCTTTGCCCTGGCCTGTGAGGCGGTGGTCTGCACCCTGCCCCCCCAGTGCCTGAGCGAGCTGCTGGGCGAGGCGCTACCAGCGGGCTACCGGCAGCGCCTGCAGCACCTGCACGACCCCTCCGGCGCCCTGGTGCTCTATGGAGCCGTGCCGCGCTCGGTGCTGCCGCCCCACACCCCCAGCCACCTCCAGCTCGACTGGCCAGTCCCGGGCCCACTGTTCGTGTCGGTGAGCCAGGAGGGCGATGGACGGGCGCCCCAGGGGCAGGCCACCGTGATCGCCAGCGTGTTCACGCCGGCCCGCCCCTGGTTCGGCCTGAACGATGCCGAGTACCAGGCGCGCAAAGCCCAGGCCGGCACCGCCATGGCGGCCGGCCTGGAGCAGCTGCTCGGGATCGGATCGGCCGACTGGCTGCACCGGGAACTGGCCACACCCCGCGGCTTCGCCGGCTGGACCGGACGGCCCTGGGGCTATGTGGGGGGGCTGGGCCAGCACCCCAGCCGCTTCGGGCCCTTCGGGCTGGCCAGCCGCACACCAGTGCCAGGGTTCTGGCTCGGCGGCGATTCCATCCATCCCGGCGAGGGTACCGCCGGCGTGACCCTCTCCTCGCTGATGCTCTGCCGCCAGCTGCTGGCGGAGCGCGGCGAGCCCCTGCGGATCTGAACCGAACGGGTCAGAGGAACTGGGGGCGCAAGTCGCGGCAGGCGGTCAGCAGCTGCTGCAGCTCCGCCCAGTCTTCCCGGCGCACCAGCTGCTCGAGCTGATCAAGGCTGTGGCGGTAACCGGCCAGAGCCTGCAGAACCGCCTCCCGGTTGCCACGGGCCATCAGAGTGCCCAGCTCGGGGTTGCCGCCCCCCACCCGGGTGGTGTCGGCGAAGCCGCTGGAAGCCAGGGTCCGCACCAGGCTCGGCAGCGAACTCATGAACGAAGACTGGCTCTGGGATGACGGGCTCGATGCTGGCTGGCCCTCGCCAGCACTGCTCCGGTCAGCGGTCTGGAGGAGTGCCGCACTCACCAGCACCGGCAGATGGGAGATCAGGGCCACCGCGGCGTCGTGGGCCCTGGCGTCGCAGCACACCCAGCGGGCTCCGAGGGTCGCAGCCAGGTCAGCCACCAGGGCGAGCGCCTCGGGGTCGGTGTCGTCAGCAGGGGTGACCACCCAGGGACGGGCGACGAACAGGTCGCACACGCCGGCCTCCACGCCGGCCTCGGCGGTGCCGGCCATGGGATGGCTGGGCACGAAGCGGCGGGCCTGCCGCTCCCCGCCCAGCCGCCGCAACGCCGCCGACCACACCGGCAGCAGCGGCCCCTTGACCGAGCCCACATCGGTCAGCACCGCCTCGGGGGGCAGAGCCTGCAGCAGGGCTGGCGGCGGCGCCAGCAGCTGATCCAGGGGCAGCGCCAGCACCACCAGATCGCAGCCTGCCAAGACCGAGGGATCGGTGCTCACCACCGAAGCCAACCCCCGGTCTCGGGCCCTGGTGGCGGTGGCCTCACGGCGCACCAGGGCCCGCACCTCGGCTCCGGCCGTCTGCAGGTCGAGGCCGAGCGATCCGCCGATCAACCCGAGACCCACCACACCCACCGGGCCATGGCGCCAGGCAGGCCGGGGCTCGGCGGGGTTGGTCATCGTCGCTGCAGCCGGGTCGGACCAGCTTCCTACGATTCGCCCATGCTGGAAGCCCTGGCCCATCAACAGCTGAAAGCCCTGCTGCGCCAGGAGGGAGCAGCCGAGTGGCCGCATCACCTCAGCCTCAGCCGGCTCGTGGCCCGCAGCCTGCGGCGAAGCGATCACACCCTGATCCGGCTCACCCCCGGCACCGGCCCCGACTGGTGGATCAGCCTGCTGGTGCCGCTGGCCCTCAGCGACGCCCCCCTGGCTCTGGTGCTGAGCCAGGATCTACGCCAGCGTCTCCTGCAGATGGAGTTGCCGCGGCTGCGGGCCGTGAACCTTGCCCTCCCCCTCTGGGAAGGGTCTGGCCCTTGCCCACCCCATCGGATCTGGCTGCTGGACCACGCCGAGCTGATGGAGGCCTGGCGGAATGGCCAGCTGGGGGAGCACCAGCTGGTGATCCCGGAAGCCGAAACCCTCGAGCCGAAGCTGCGTCGTTCGCTGGCGGTGCGGATCACTGCCGATGACTGGAACCGGTTGCTGCGCAGCCAGCCGGCGGCCGAAACCAGCCTGATGGCCCTGCACGACCGGTTGAGCCGGCGGGTTCTGGAACCGCCGCGTCAGCCCAGCGGCCTGGTGGCCATCGCCCCAGAGGAGGAAGCACCGCTGCGCCAGCTGCTCGCCCTGCTCGGCCCCCTGCCGCCCCCCTGGGACCAGTGGCTGGAGCAGGGGGGAGATGGCTGGAGCAGCTGGGCCGAGGTGGACATGCGGCTGTTGCAGTGGACCCTGCACCGCCAGCCCCTGGAGCCCCTGCATGCCCTGGCGGGCCTGCTCAGGGGGCGTGGAGCCGTGCTGCTGGGCCAGCTGGCCAGCCCGATTGCTGTCCGCCGGAGCACCCAGGCGCATGGCGCAGCCCCCGAGGCCGTCCTCGGCCTGACGCCCGAGGTGGTGGTCGACCTGGGGGATCCTCCCCTGGCCGATCCGCTGCCGCTGTTCGCACCCCTGCGCCAACCGCTGCCCAATAGCCCCGTCTTCGCCCAGCACCTGCTGGAGCAGAGTCGCCGGCTGGTGCTGGGGCAGGCTCGGCTGAGCGTGATCCTCTGCGACGACGAAGGCCTGCGGCTCAGCCTGGCCAGTGCGATGGCGGCGGAATTCGGCCGTCGGGTGGAACACGAATCCACCACTCCCGATGCGAATGGGATTCTCTGCGCCCGCTGGAGCTGGTGGCTGGAGCAGCAGGAGCGGCTGCCGCTACCGGGTCAGATCCTGGCGGCCACCTTGCCGATCGCCAGCCTGGAGGATCCCCTCACCGCCGCCCGGGTCACCGCCCTGCGTCAGCAGGGGCTCGACTGGTTCCGGGAGCTGCTCCTGCCCGAGGCCGTGAACCGGCTGCAACGCTCCGTGGCAGGCCTGCGCCGCGGCGGCGGACGCCTGGCCGTGTTGGACGGACGCTTGCGCAGCCGCAGCTGGGGGGCCACGGTGCTGCGGGCCCTGGAACCATGGGCGAGCCTGAGCCGCCTGCTGCCCAACTAGCGTTGCCGGCAGTTGCCACTGCTGCGCGGATGGGGGAAGCCAAGCGTCGTTCCACCCAGGGCCTGCCACCGCGGGGGCCCAAGCCATCCGCAGGCAGCGGCACGAAGTCGGAGCGCATCGCGCCGTGGCTGCCGTTGAGCAAGGATCAGGCCAACCGCTTCGTGGAGATCACCACCCGTGGGGCCTGGTTCGGCATCGGCGCGCTGGTGTTGTTCTGGGTCACGGTGCGCTTCATCGGCCCCGCCGCAGGCTGGTGGACCCTGGCGGACGGCTGACTCCTGCGCGGCAGAAGCGGAGCCCAGCAGGCAGGAGCGACCTGAGCGACAGCAGCGATTGCCAGCGGACGCTGATCAAAACCGACGGCGCCCGCGAAAAACTGAAGAAAACATTAGGATTGCGCCACCGACCCGCTGGCCCGTCATGTTCCCGCGTCTGGCTGAGCAATACCGGACCCTCGTCCACGACCTGGTGATGAGCCTGCAGGCGCTAGCCCGCAGCCTCCAGGACCGGGGCTGTGTCGCCACCTGCTACGTGTGTGGCGATGGCAGGGATGGTCATGGAGCCTCGTTCGTGGCCGACCTGGGCGACAACCACACAGTGCGTTTTCTCGTGTCTGACTTCGGCATCACCTGGGTCGAATCCCGCGACGGGCACGAACTGGTGAAGCTGGAAGGTGCCGAAGCCATTCAGGAGCTGCAGCGCGTCACCCAGATCCTGCAGCAGCCTGAGCCCACTCCGATTCACTCCGTTCTGAAGTCCGGCGGTCCTCGTCATCGCGGCTCGCGGGCCGCCAGCGAGCCGATCGAAACGGCCGCCTGAATCGCAACGGCTGAAGGTAAGGCTGGCCAGGTGGCCCCTGGCGCCCCGGCGCGTCAGCCGCCGGTGGCCGCAGGAGCTGTGCTGCGCGAGGAAGATCGGGTTCCAGCCGTGGCACCTGCAGGGGACCCGGCCGCCGCAGGAGCATTCAACTCAAGCGGTGCAGCGCCAAGATCCTCGACCAGGGCGCGGGCCGGATCATCGGACAGGTCAGCGCTCAGCTTGGCTGCCGCCGCCAGGGGCCGCAACGAGTTGGCCGTCACCTCCGATCCTTCCGTGAGTTTCTGGCGGGTGATCGCCTCGATCCGCTCCTTCTGCTCGGGGTTCTGCTCCAGCCAGATGATGGTGTTATCACGGCCCTGGCCGATGTTGTCGCCCTCGTAGCTGTACCAGGATCCCTTACGCGTCACCACCCCGATTTCCTCGGCCAGATCCAGCAGGCAACCGAGGGTGCTGATGCCCCGGCCGAACAGGATGTCGAACTCGGCGATGCGGAAGGGTGGAGCCACCTTGTTCTTGGCCACCTTCACCTTGGCGCGAATGCCGTATTCCTCGGTGCCGCGCTTGAGCGTCTGGATCCGGCGGATGTCGAGCCGCACCGAGGCGTAGAACTTCAGCGCATTCCCACCGGTGGTGGTTTCGGGATTGCCATAGGTGACACCGATCTTTTGCCGCAGCTGGTTGAGGAAGATCACCGTGCAGCCGGACTTGCCGATGTTGCCGGTGATCTTGCGCATCGCCTGACTCATCAGGCGGGCCTGGCTGCCCACCGCCAGATCGCCCATCTCTCCCTCAATTTCGGCCCGGGGCGTCAACGCCGCCACCGAATCGATCACGACGATGTCGACGGCGGCTGAGCGCACCAGCTGGTCGACGATCTCCAGGGCCATCTCACCGGTATCCGGCTGGGAGACCAGCAGGTTCTCGATATCCACTCCGAGGGCCGCGGCGTAGACCGGGTCGAGCGCATGCTCGGCATCAACGAAGGCCGCAACGCCACCGCGGCGTTGCACCTCGGCGATGGCATGGAGCGTGAGGGTGGTCTTGCCGGAACTTTCAGGGCCATAGACCTCCACCACCCGGCCCTTGGGATAGCCGCCCCCCAGAGCCAGATCCAGGGTCAGGGCGCCGGTGGAGACGGTTTCCACCCGCATGCGGGAGGCGTCGCCCAGTCGCATGATCGAGCCCTTGCCGAAGTTGCGCTCGATCTGGTTCAGCACCAGGCCCAGCGCCTTGTCACGCTCGCTGGCGGAGCGGGCCTCGAGGCTGCGGGAGGCGGCGGACACGGCCTTGGAGTCAGGGGTCATGGAAAAAGCGGCGAGAACAGGCCGGTGCGATCGGAACGGAGACGGGGCGCCGCACAACGTGCGACAGAGAAGGCGGCAACGCCAGGAGCAGGGTCAGCGCCAGGGCAAGGCGAGCATCAGAGAGCGTGGCGGGTACACACAGTGACCCAGACAGACAGTCGCGGATCCAGAGACGATGACAGCGGCAGACGCCGCGGCAGTGGCAGAAGCAACGCCAGGGGCAGTGCCAGAACCAAGGGCAGTGGCAGAGCTAGAACGACAGAGTCGGCTCCACACCATCAGTGCCACCTGAAACGGCCGGTGTATCACGGCCGATGCGTCAGCGACACCGCGATCGCTGCACCCACTGCACAACTCCAACCACTGCGCCAACACGCCCAAGCCCAGCCTCCAGTCTAGTACGGGCGTACTGTAGCGAATCCGGGCCAGCGCGCCAGCGGTGCGGCGAAGGACTCCGGGGTCAGCAGGTCGATGCCCTGGGGCAGTGCGCAGGCGTCGTCGGGGCCGAGATAGCCCCAGCTCACCAACAGGCAGACCACCGCCTCAAGACCGGGCGTGGCTCGCACCTGTTCCAGGGTTGGACGCCGATCCTCCAGAAATCCGATCGAGGCCACCTCAGCCCTCAGGCGCAGCAGCACATCCGGCTTGCTGCCCTGTTCATGGCCGTAGACGGCGCGGGGTTCGAGAGCGGCAGCGGCCAGCAGCTCGGCGGCGAACGCCCCGCCCTTGGTGGTGAGCACGGCCCAGTCAGCCCCCTCCAATGCCAGCCGGCGCAACCGCTCCGGCACCCCGGGGTAGAAACGATGCAGAGCCAGCCAGGCCTGCCGATCGTTGGCAATCGCCTCGCTGCGGACCTGTTCGAGCGCCTGCTGCAGTTGCGGCGCCCTCCAGCCCCGCCGCTCAAGGGTCGGCGCCAGAGACGCGGCATAGTCCTGAAGCAAGGCTGCCAGATCCAGGTCCGGACGGCCGAGCTCGGCGGCCACCAGCACCATCTCCCAGCCCTTGTGGATCAGAGGCCGCAGCTGCAGAAAGCCGGCAGGGGCCTGCTCAGGAAGACAGAGAGAAGGATCCAGCCGCAGGGCGGCCCGGCGGGATGACCACCAGTACTCGGCCATGCCATCCACCAGCACGCCGTCGAAATCGAAGACGAGTAACGGGGTCGGGGAAGGCGAAATCGCCACAACAGGCTGAAAAAACTGGGCCGCTAGGATTCGAACCTAGGAATGGCGGGACCAAAACCCGCTGCCTTACCACTTGGCGACGGCCCAAAGCGCTCGAGCGAGGCAGTTCGGGAGCAGGGGCTCCGGAGCGGCAATCGTCGGTCGGCTCCGGCCTTGAGCCGGTGCTCAGATAGTTACCCACAGCGCCCGGTCCTTCGTCAATCTCCCGGCAGCAGCACCCGGCCAGGCCGCACTCCGATCAAGCCGGGAACACCCGCAACCGCTGCTCCAGGCCGCGGCCGAACACAGCGCTGCGCAGGCGATAGCGACCCACCAGCTCGACCTGCATCTGCCGCACCGTCTCGCTGCGGGGCAACAGCTCCACGGGGCGGCCATGGGGAAGCACCACCTGCTCCACCGCCAGGCGGCATTCCTCCAGGGCCGCCAGGGCATCGTCGTGAGCGGCGCTGCCGTGCCCCAGCCTCGATCGTGGCCCTTGCACCTCACCGACCGGCGCGTGAAGCGGGCCGCGCCGGTGGCGCTCCAGCAGGCGCTCGACACCACGCTGCACCTGGGCGAGGGTGTCGGACTTGATCACCAGGATCGGCAGCCCCAGTCGCTGGGCCTCACGGCGTCCCTCCGGATCGCGGCCGAGCTGCTGACGCACGCTCAGCACCACATCGGCCTGCTCGGGGCCCTCCACCAGCTGCAGCGTCCAGCGGCGGCTGCGCTGCAATTGCTCCAGCAGGTGGCGGCTGATGCCGATCGGCAGCAGCCGCAACGGCGCCTGTACCCGCGCCACCGACTGCGGGTCGAGCTCCGATTCCGGGTCAGCAAACTCGTCGGGGTTCGGCGAGACGGCCGCAGAGCGACGATGCAGAACCGGTTGGCGGGGATCGGGCAGCGGCACCGGAGCAAGAGCCGCTGCCTTCGGACGATGGGGCGCCACGGGTCCCCGGGCTGGCGCGGGGGCTGACTCCTGCCAGTGCACCTGTCCATCACTGCCCAGCTCACGGATCTGGGGGCGGGCGCTCTGGCCCCGCAGCATCAGATCCACCGTGCCGGCCACATCCCGGTGGATCAGCCAGCGGCTGCGGCTGTGCATCTCCACCGCCTGGGGGAAGGTGGGCTCCGCCGCCCGCTCCAGCACCGTCTTCTGGCTGCGGCGGCGGCGGGCCTCCTCGTCGCCGAGTGTCACCGACTGGATTCCCCCCACCAGGTCGGAAAGGGTGGGGTTCTTGATCAGGTTGGCCAGGGCGTTGCCGTGGGCGGTGGCCACGAGCATCACACCCCGCTCGGCGATGGTGCGGGCGGCCTGGGCCTCGAGTTCGGTGCCGATCTCATCGATCACGATGACCTCCGGCATGTGGTTTTCCACCGCCTCGATCATCACCTGGTGCTGCAGTTCCGGCCGGGCCACCTGCATGCGCCGCGCCCGACCGATGGCGGGATGGGGGATGTCGCCGTCACCGGCGATCTCGTTACTGGTGTCGATCACCACCACCCGCTTGGCCAGCTCATCGGCCAGCACCCGGGCAATCTCCCGCAGGGCGGTGGTCTTGCCCACGCCGGGCCGGCCCATCAACAGCAACGACTCTCCAGAATCGAGCAGATCCCGCACCATCGCCACGGTGCCGAAGACGGCGCGGCCCACCCGGCAGGTGAGCCCCACCACATCGCCACTGCGGTTGCGGATAGCGCTGATGCGGTGCAGGGTGCGCTCGATGCCGGCCCGGTTGTCGCCACCGAAGGGGCCGAGCTTGTCCAGCACGGCCGCCAGATCGCCGCGGCTGATCGCCCGGCTGCCCAGGTCCAGCGCCCGGCCGGGATAGCGGGCCTCAGGCACCCGACCCAGATCGAGCACCACTTCCAGGAGCTGCTCATGGCCCTCGATCGCCAGCAGGGATTCCTGGACCACCGGCGGCAGCACCTCCAGCAACCGGTCAAGATCGTCGGTGGTGCGCCGGAGCAGGGTCGGATCGGCCACTTGGGCAGGGAGGCCGGCTGGTAGGGACGGACGGCAGACCTCGATGCCCGTTCTAGCCAGCGGTTCCGGTCCGGCGTCCGCCGGCGGATCTGCGGATCAGAGGGCTGGCAACAACCAGGGACGCACCAGCGCGTCGGCAAGTGTCAGGGCCTGTGGCCAGAGATCGCCCTCCCCCAGCAGCGGTCGCTGCCGGCTGGCCGCCTCCTGCAGCAGCGGTTGCAGCAGACGGCGGGCCACACTGCCGAAGGCCACACCGGCGGCGCCAGCGCGGCGGCGGCCCAGGCGCCGACCCAGGGCCTCCAGTCGCGGCAGGGTGCCGCCATTCGTGCCGCCGGCCAGCTGCAACGGCCCGGGAGGAGCGAGGGGGGTCAGGTCTTCGAGCAGGCGCACGGCGACATGGGCGGTGCCAGCGCCCACATCCCCGCTCATCGGACGGCCATCCAGCTGCCAGAGAGGCCGAAAACCGCAGGACCGCAGCGCCGCATGGCGCTGCCAGAGCTCAGCCGCCAATGGCTCGGGCCCAGGCGGCGCAGGAGGTGGTGAGTCCCCCGCGCCCGCTGCCCCGCTGAGCACGCCTGCACCCCGCTCCAGGCCACAGCTCACCGCCAGGCGCCGCAGGGGCACACCACTGCGCTGCACCTCGGCCAGACGCTGCCGAAACGCCTCTCCGCGGCCGGCCTGGGTGTGAATCTCCACGGCATCGGGTTGCAGCTGGGCGAGCAAGGCGGGCACCAGGGCACCCTCCACCGATTGAGCCCTCTCCTCGATCAGCCCAAGCGGACAGGCCGGCAGGCAACGGCCACAGCCATAACAGCGGCTGGCGATGACGCCGCCGGAGGAGCCGATGGCGAGGGCAGGACAGACGCGTTCGCAGGGCCGCGGGCAGTCCGCAGGACAGCGCGCCGGATCGAACCAGGCCTTGCGGAAATGGGGATCGTTCCCATCACTGAGACTCACCATCAGCCAGGGCTGCGCGGCACCGCGCTCACGGGCCCAGGCGATTCCCCGCCGTGCGGCCGACACCACGGCGGCATCCGCCGCCAGATCCAGGCAATGCACCCCGGCGAGGGTGTAGATGCCTGCCAGATCCTCAAGGGCGCCGAGATCCTGATTGCTGGCACCGCCGATCCACTTGACCCAGTACCCGCCGGCCAGGGCACGATCAGGATGGGCCAGGGGGTCCAGCCGCACCCTCAGCCCCGCAGGGAAGATGGCTGGAGCTCAGCCATCCGCCAGCTCGGCCAGGGGCTGCCAGCGCAACGACCTGGCACCGCCCATCTCCACCACGACCTTGAAGCGCGGCTCGCGCCGGCTGAGCGCCACCAGGGAAGCCAGTTCGGCCTTGGAGAGCACGGCCCCCTCCAGCAACCAGAGCAGGATGGGTGCCTCGCCTTCCAGCAGGCTTCCCAGCTGGGGCATCACCCGCTGCACCTCGCCAACCGCCGCGCCGCGGCCAACGCTCTGGTGACCGAGATGGGGCGGGCGCACACCATGCAGTTGGAAGAGGTAGGCCTCGGGATCTCCGAGGCCGCGGGCCGTGGTGAGCTGAGCCCGGTATCCCGCCGCCCGCAGACGCCGGAGCAAGCGGGTTTCGGAACCACCTTCCAGGGGCACGAACAAGGCCAGGGCGCCGGCGTTCTCCAGGTCCTGTCGGAAACCGCGGCCGGTGAGCAGCAGGGGCATCGGAGCGGGAGGAACGGTGGCAGGCACCAGTCTGACAGCCCTGGAGGCAAGCGGCAGAGGATCCGGGAGGCCGCTGTGCCAGATCCAGGCAGAGCTCAACAGGGTCATCTCAACCAAATGCTACATTGATTTCTTGTGCTGCAGATCTGTGCCCGTCCGCTAGCCGGGCCTCCAGAACTCTGCACAAAGCTCGCCCGTGGAGGTGAGCTTCCCGGCCAGTGCGGCTTTAGCAGCGATTCTCGCTGTGCGATCCGCCGGGAAACTGCTGACAGGAGCGGCTCTGTTCGGAGCCGGACCACTCCCGCCGCAAGTCCCAGCCCGCTGATTCGCTTCGCTAGCCCCGGCCTCCGGCCGTTTCTGCGACATCCCGAATTCAGCTTCACCGCTTCACCGGTGCCTTGCGGCACGGGGGCTGCGGTGGTCCTGCTGGCGTCGTTCCCCTTCCTATGTCCATCGGCATTCTTGGGAAGAAACTGGGCATGTCCCAGTTCTTCGACGAAGAGGGCAGATCCATCCCGGTCACCGTGATCGAGGCTGGTCCCTGCCGCATCACCCAACTCAAAAGCGACGGCACCGACGGTTACACCGCCGTGCAGGTCGGTTTCGGCGAGATTCGCGAGAAGCTCGTCAACAAGCCCGCCAAGGGCCACCAGATCAAATCCGGTGACCAACCCGTTCGCCACCTGCGCGAATACCGAGTCGACAACCTCGACGGTCTTGAGTTGGGCAACCCCATCACCGTCTCCGATTTCGAGGCGGGCCAGAAGGTCGATGTGAGTGGCGACACCATGGGTCGTGGCTTCTCCGGCTATCAGAAGCGCCACGGCTTCAGCCGCGGCCCCATGACCCACGGTTCCAAGAACCACCGCGAACCCGGCTCCACCGGTGCCGGCACCACGCCGGGCCGTGTCTACCCCGGCAAGCGCATGGCAGGCCGCTACGGCGGCAAACAGATCACCACCCGTGGCCTCACCATCCTCAAGGTGGATGCCGAGCGCAACCTGCTGGTGGTCAAGGGTTCGGTGCCCGGCAAGCCCGGCGCCCTGCTCAACATCCGCCCGGCCAAACGGGTGGGCGCCAAGGCCGCGACCTGAGGAGGAGAACCATGGCTGAATGTGTTGTTCGCGATTGGCAGGGCAAGGAAGCCGGCAAGGCTTCACTTGAGCTCAAAGTCGCCAAGGAAACGTCCGCCGCCGATCTGGTGCATCGCGCCGTCGTGCGGCAACTGGCCCATGCCCGGCAGGGCACGGCCAGCACCCTGACCCGGGCCGAAGTGGCCGGTGGTGGCCGCAAGCCCTACAAGCAGAAGGGCACCGGCCGCGCCCGTCAGGGTTCGATCCGTACACCCCTCCGCCCCGGCGGTGGTGTGATTTTCGGCCCCAAGCCGCGCAGCTACAACCTGGCGATGAACCGCAAGGAACGTCGCCTGGCCCTGCGTACCGCCCTGATGAGCCGTCTCGATGACCTCATCGTGGTGAAGGGCTTCGGTGCCGAGCTTGAGGCCCCCAAGACCCGTGAGGTCACCGCCGCCCTGGGCCGTCTCGGCATCGAGGCTGGCCAGAAGGTGCTGCTGGTGCTGGATGGAGCCAACGAGGCGGTGCGCCTGTCGGTGCGCAACCTCGAAAAAGTGAAGCTGATCGCCGCTGATCAGCTCAACGTGTTCGATCTGCTCAATGCCAAGAAATTGGTGGTTGGCGAGGAAGCACTCGAGAAGATTCAGGAGGTCTACGGCGATGGCTGAACGATTTGCAGGCCGGCTCGCGGATGTGATCCGCCGGCCGCTGATCACCGAGAAGGCCACCCGGGCCCTCGAGCTGAATCAGTACACCTTTGAGGTGGATCACCGCGCCGCCAAGCCCGACATCAAGGCGGCGGTCGAATCCCTGTTCGACGTCAAGGTGGTGGGTGTGAGCACGATGAATCCACCACGCCGCACCCGGCGGGTGGGCCGATTCGCCGGCAAGCGCGCCCAGGTGAAGAAAGCGGTGGTGCGCCTGGCCGAAGGCAATGCCATCCAGCTGTTCCCTGAGTCCTGAGGGGTCTGAAACACCATGGCAATCCGTAATTACCGTCCCACCTCTCCCGGCACCCGTACCCGCGTCGCGACCGACTTCGCTGAAGTCACCGGTCGCGGCCGTGAGCGGGGTCTGGTGGTGGCCAAGCACCGCCGCAAGGGCCGCAACAACCGCGGTGTGATCACCTGCCGCCACCGCGGCGGCGGTCACAAACGTCTCTATCGCCTCGTCGACTTCCGTCGCGACAAGCACGGCGTGGTGGCGAAAGTGGCGGCGATCCACTACGACCCCCACCGCAACGCCCGTCTGGCGCTGCTCTTCTACACCGATGGTGAGAAGCGCTACATCCTGGCGCCGGCCGGCATCCAGATCGGTCAGCAGGTGGTCTCCGGACCCGAGTCCCCGATCGAGACCGGCAACGCCCTGCCCCTGTCGTCGATCCCGCTGGGCTCAAACGTCCACAACGTCGAGTTGTACGCCGGTCGTGGCGGCCAGATGGTGCGCACCGCCGGTGCCAGCGCCCAGGTGGTGGCCAAGGAAGGCGACTATGTCGCCCTGAAGCTGCCGTCCACTGAGGTGCGCCTGGTGCGGCGCGAGTGCTACGCCACCCTCGGCGAGGTCGGCAACTCCGAGATGCGCAACACCAGCCTCGGCAAGGCCGGCCGCAAGCGCTGGCTCGGTCGTCGTCCTGAGGTGCGTGGCTCGGTCATGAACCCCTGCGACCACCCCCATGGTGGTGGTGAGGGCCGTGCCCCGATCGGCCGCTCCGGCCCTGTCACCCCCTGGGGCAAACCGGCCCTGGGCCTCAAAACCCGTAAGCGGAACAAACCCAGCAATCGGTTTGTGCTCCGGAAACGTCGCCGCACCTCCAAGCGGAGCCGTGGCGGACGCGATTCCTGATGTAACCCACCGCTTTGCTCTCCGCTTAAACCGCTATGGGACGTTCACTCAAGAAAGGTCCGTTCATTGCAGACAGCCTTCTGCGGAAGGTCGAAAAGCAGAACGCCGCCGACGACAAGTCCGTGATCAAGACCTGGTCACGCGCTTCCACCATCCTGCCGATGATGATCGGCCACACCATTGCCGTTCACAACGGCAAGAGCCATGTGCCGGTCTACGTGACCGAGCAGATGGTCGGTCACAAGCTGGGGGAATTCGCCCCCACCCGCACCTTCCGGGGCCACATCAAGGACAAGAAAGGAGGTCGCTGACGCCATGGCCAACATCACCCCCAACAGCCCAGCCCTGGCTCACGGCCGCTACATCCGCGGTTCCGTCTCCAAGGTCCGCCGGGTGCTCGATCAGATCCGCGGCCGCACCTACCGCGAGGCGCTGATCATGCTCGAGTTCATGCCTTACCGCTCCACCGGCCCGATCACCAAGGTGCTGCGCTCCGCGGTGGCGAATGCCGAGCACAATCTCGGTCTCGATCCGGCCACCCTGGTGGTCTGCCAGGCCAGCGCCGACATGGGTCCCTCCATGAAGCGCTTCCGGCCCCGCGCCCAGGGTCGCGCCTACGCGATCAAGAAACAGACCTGCCACATCAGCATTGCTGTGGCTGCTCCCACCACCTGACCCCCGAGGACACCGAACGATGGGACACAAGATCCATCCAACCGGACTGCGCCTGGGGATCACCCAGGAGCACCGGTCCCGCTGGTACGCCCCCAGTCGTACCTATCCCACCCTCCTGCAGGAGGACGACCGCATCCGCAAGTTCATCCACAAGAAATACGGCTCTGCCGGCATCAGCGATGTGCTGATCTCGCGCAAGGCCGACCAGCTCGAAGTGGAACTCAAGACCGCACGCCCCGGCGTGCTGGTTGGCCGCCAGGGAAGCGGTATCGAGGATCTGCGCAGCGGCATCCAGAAGACCCTCGGAGATACGAGCCGTCAGGTCCGCATCAACGTGGTCGAAGTCGAGCGGGTCGATGCCGACGCCTTTCTGCTGGCTGAATACATCGCCCAGCAGCTGGAGAAGCGTGTCGCGTTCCGCCGCGTGATGCGCATGGCTGTCCAGCGCGCCCAGCGCGCCGGCGTGCTGGGCCTGAAGATCCAGGTGAGCGGACGCCTCAACGGCGCCGAGATCGCCCGGACGGAATGGACCCGTGAAGGTCGTGTGCCCCTGCACACCCTGCGTGCCGACATCGACTACGCCACCAAGGTGGCCACCACCACCTACGGCGTGCTTGGCATCAAGGTGTGGGTGTTCAAGGGCGAAGTGCTTCCGGGCCAGCAGGAGAAGCTCCCCGTGGGGGCAGCCCCGAAGCGCCGGGCCAGCCGTCGGCCCCAACAGTTCGAAGACCGTTCGAACCAAGAGTGATCAGGAGGCCTGAACCATGCTGAGTCCACGACGCGTCAAATTCCGCAAACAGCAGCGGGGCCGCATGCGCGGCACCGCCACCCGCGGCAACACCATCGCTTTCGGGCAATTCGCCCTGCAGGCCCAGGAATGTGGCTGGATCACCTCCCGCCAGATCGAAGCCAGCCGCCGAGCGATGACCCGCTACGTCAAGCGGGGCGGCAAGATCTGGATCCGGATCTTCCCCGACAAACCGGTCACCATGCGCCCCGCTGAAACCCGGATGGGTTCCGGTAAAGGCAACCCGGAATTCTGGGTGGCGGTGATCAAACCCGGCCGCATCCTCTTTGAGATGGGTGGTCCTGAGATCACCGAAACCATTGCCCGGGAGGCCATGCGGCTGGCGCAGTACAAACTGCCCGTCAAAACCAAGTTTCTGAGCCTGGCCGATCAGGAACCTGCAGACCAAGACCAGGCCGCCATCGCAGTGGAGTCCTGATCATGGCCCTTCCCGACATCGCCGAGGTGCGCAAGCTCACCGAGGGCGAGATCACCGAACAGATCGACGCCACCCGGCGTTCCCTGTTTGATCTGCGTTTCCAGCAGGCCACCCGCCGCCTGGAACATCCGCATCGCTTCAAGGAAGCCCGCATCAAGCTGGCTCACCTGCTCACGGTGCAGAGCGAGCGTCAGCGCTCCAGCGCCTCCTGATTTCCTCCCCCATTCCCATGGCACTCAAGGAACGGGTCGGCACCGTCGTCAGCGACAAGATGGATAAAACGGTGGTGGTCGCGGTGGAAAACCGCTTCCCCCATCCCATCTATCAAAAGACGGTCAGCCGCACCACCCGCTACAAAGCTCACGACGAAGGCAACGCCTGCCGCGTCGGCGATCGGGTCCGCATCACCGAAACCCGCCCTCTCAGCCGCACCAAGCGCTGGATGGTGGCCGAGGTCCTGTCCACCACCGGTGCCGCCCCGGCCCCCGGCAGCAACTGAGCAGGACATCCCGATGATTCAACAGGAAACTTTCCTCAACGTCGCTGATAACAGCGGCGCCAAGCGCATCCAGTGCATCCGTGTGCTGGGCACCAACCGTCGCTACGCCCACGTGGGTGATGTGATCGTTGCCGCCGTCAAGGACGCCATGCCCAACATGGGCGTCAAGAAGTCGGATGTCGTCAAGGCCGTGGTGGTTCGCACCCGCGCCACCCTGCGCCGCGAAACCGGCAACGCCATCCGCTTCGACGACAACGCAGCCGTGATCCTGGGGACTGACAACAATCCCAAGGGAACCCGCGTGTTTGGCCCCGTGGCCCGCGAACTGCGGGAGCGGAACTTCACCAAGATCGTGTCCCTCGCTCCGGAGGTGATCTGAGATGGCCACTGCCACCCCCAAAGTCAAGCCCCAGACGCGCATCAAGATGCGCATCAAGAAGGGCGACACCGTGCAGGTGATCTCCGGCAAGGACAAGGGCAAGACCGGCGAGGTGCTGCGCACCCTGCCGATCGAGAACCGCGTCATCGTGCAAGGCATCAACCTGCGCACCCGCCACGTCAAGCCCACCCAGGAGGGCGAAACCGGCCGCATCATCACCGAGGAAGCTTCGCTGCATGCCTCCAACGTGATGCTCTATTCCACCGACAAAAAGGTGGCTAGCCGCGTTGAAATCGTGGTGGAGCCCGACGGCACCAAAAAGCGCCGCCTCAAGAAGACCGGCGAAGTTCTCGACTGACCTGCGCCGCCTGCAGCCAAGGCCACACCTCTGGCTGGAAGCCTTTACAGCTAACGCTTCACACTCCACTCCATCTTCCCGATCCCTTCCGCCTTCTGACCCCGACCAGAAGTGCATTCCCCTCCCCCCGTCATGTCACTCAAACAGCGCTACCGGGAGACGATCCAGCCCAAGCTGCTCAAGGATCTGAACCTGTCCAACATTCACGAAGTTCCCAAGGTGGTGAAAGTCACCGTCAACCGGGGCCTCGGTGAAGCCGCCCAGAACGCCAAGGCCCTGGAGGCCTCGATCGCCGAGCTGGCCACGATCACCGGTCAGAAGGTGGTGGTGACTCGCGCCAAGAAGGCCATCGCCGGCTTCAAGATCCGTCAGGGCATGCCGATCGGCGTGGCCGTCACCCTCCGGGGTGAGCGCATGTACGCCTTCCTTGAGCGTCTGTTGAACCTGGCCCTTCCCCGGATTCGCGACTTCCGCGGCGTCAGCCCCAAGAGTTTCGACGGCCGGGGGAATTACACCCTGGGGATCCGGGAACAGATCATCTTCCCCGAAATTTCCTACGACAAGATCGACGCCATCCGGGGCATGGACGTCACGATCGTGACTACCGCCCGTAACGACGAAGAGGGCCGGGCCCTCCTCCGCGAGATGGGGATGCCGTTCCGTAGCAACTGAGCCCTCTTCCGGACACGACCATGGCCAATCACGACCCGATTTCCGACATGCTCACCCGCATTCGCAATGCGAGTGAGAAGCGTCACCAAAGCACCAAGATTCCCGCCTCCCGCATGGCGCGCAGCATCGCCAAGGTGCTGCAGCAGGAAGGTTTCATCGCCGAGATCTCCGAAGCGGGTGAAGGCGTTGAGAGCCATCTCGTGCTCGAACTCAAGTACAGCGGTAAGCACCGCCAGCCCACGATCCGCTCCGTGCAGCGGGTGAGCAAGCCCGGCCTGCGCATCTACAAGAACACCCGCCAGCTTCCCAAGGTGCTGGGCGGCCTGGGTGTGGCGATCATCTCCACCTCCAAGGGTGTGATGAGCGACCGTGACGCCCGCAAGCAGGGCGTCGGCGGCGAAGTGCTCTGCTACGTCTACTGATCCGGGAGTTCGATTCATGTCACGTATTGGTAAAGCGCCCATCCCCGTTCCCGACAAAGTCGCCGTGAGCCTTGAGGGGCTCACCGTGACCGTGAAGGGTCCTAAGGGAGAACTGAGCCGCACCCTGCCGGAGGGCGTCAGCATCGCCCAGGACGGCAACACTCTTCTGGTGAGTCCCGTCAACGAGAGCCGCCGCTCCCGTGAGCGCCATGGCCTCAGCCGCACCCTCGTCGCCAACATGGTGGAAGGGGTCAGCCAGGGCTTCACCCGCAAGCTCGAGATCGTCGGCGTGGGCTACCGCGCCGCCCTTCAGGGCAAGAAGCTGGTGGTGAGCGCCGGCTACAGCCACCAGGTCGAGATGGTGCCCCCCGACGGCATCAGCTTCACCGTGGAGAACAACACCACCGTGCTGGTCTCCGGTGCTGACAAGGAAGTGGTGGGCAACGAAGCCGCCAAGGTGCGCGCCATTCGTCCGCCGGAGCCCTACAAGGGCAAGGGCATCAAATACGAGGGCGAGCGCATCCTGCGCAAAGCCGGTAAGACCGGCAAGAAATGAGGTCTGCCTGAGCGTCGTTACCCCGTACTTCCATGTCCACCGTCTCCCGCAAACAGCAGACCCAGAAGCGCCATCGCCGTCTGCGTCGCAATCTCAATGGCACCGCCGAGCGTCCGCGCCTGGCCGTGTTCCGCTCCAACAATCACATCTACGCCCAGGTCATCGACGACTCCGCCCAGAACACCCTCTGTGCGGCTTCAACCCTCGATAAAGACCTTCGTACCAGCATCACGGCCGCCGGCACCTGCGAAGCTTCCGTCGTCGTCGGTCAGCTGGTCGCCAAGCGTGCCCTCGCCAAGGGCATCCAGCAGGTGGTCTTCGATCGCGGCGGCAACCTGTACCACGGCCGGGTCAAGGCCCTGGCTGACGCCGCCCGGGAAGCGGGCCTTCAGTTCTGATCCCTGCTCTCACCATGACCGAAACCAACGATCAAGTTCAATCCAACGCCATCCCGGGCGCTGCCGATGTTCCCGCCGCGGCCGAAGGCCAGCAGCAGGAACAGCGCCGCGGCGGCCGCAGTGACAACCGGGGCGACCGCAAGGGCGGCCGGGGTCGCGACAACCGTCGTGGCCAGGAGCGCGACTCCGAATGGCAGGAGCGCGTCGTTCAGATCCGCCGGGTCTCCAAGACCGTCAAGGGCGGCAAGAAGATGAGCTTCCGGGCCATCGTTGTGGTCGGCAACGAGCGCGGCCAGGTGGGCGTGGGTGTCGGCAAGGCCGGCGACGTGATCGGTGCCGTGCGCAAGGGCGTTGCCGATGGCAAGAAGCACCTGGTCAAGGTGCCCCTCACCCGCCACAGCTCGATCCCCACCCTCAGTAACGGCCGCGACGGCGCTGCCAGCGTGCTGATCCGCCCCGCCGCTCCCGGTACCGGGGTGATCGCAGGCGGCTCGATCCGCACGGTGCTGGAACTCGCCGGCATCAAGAATGTGCTGGCCAAGCGCCTGGGCTCCAAGACGCCGCTCAACAACGCCCGTGCCGCCATGGTGGCCCTGCAAGAGCTGCGCACCCACAAGGAGACCGCCAAGGAGCGTGGCATCTCCCTCGAGCAGATCTACTCCTGAGGCCATCCATGTCGCTCAATCTCCAATCTCTCAAGCCCCAGGCCGGCTCCCGCCGTCGCAAGCTCCGCAAGGGCCGCGGCATCGCCGCCGGCCAGGGCGCCAGCTGCGGCTTCGGCATGCGTGGTCAGAAGTCACGCTCGGGTCGTCCCACCCGCCCTGGCTTCGAGGGCGGTCAGATGCCCCTGTACCGCCGGGTGCCGAAGCTGAAGCACTTCCCGCTGGTGAACCCCAAGTTCTTCACCGTGGTGAATGTGTCCCGCCTCGCCGATCTCGCCGCCGGCAGCGTCGTGACGCTCGACTCCCTTACGGAAGCGGGCATCGTGACCAGCCCCAAGCATCCCCTCAAGATCCTGGGCAACGGCGAGCTCACCGTGAAGCTCACCGTCCAGGCCGCCGGCTTCACCGCCAGTGCCCGCCAGAAGATCGAAGCCGCCGGCGGCAGCTGCGAGCTGGTCGACTGACCAGCCGCATCCGCAACCCTTAGGGTCAGAGCCGTCTGTCAGCGCCTTACGGCCCGACAGACGGCTTTTGCTTTGTCCGGCCAACGCCAGGGTTTCCCTGACACCCTGGTCCTCCCCCCCCCCCTTCCCCTTCCTCGCCATGCTCGTCAGCCGGGGCCGCAACCCCAGTGCCGGAGAAATCCTCAGCCAGTTGGTGCAGGCCAAAGGTCTGCGGGACCGGGTGCTGATCACCCTGGGCCTGCTGTTGCTCGTGCGTCTTGGGATCTACATCCCCGTACCGGGCATCGACCGGGTCGCTTTCCAGGAGTTCCTGCAGCGGGGCGGACAGCTGATCGGCTTTCTGGACATCTTCACCGGCGGCGGTCTTTCCACCCTCGGGGTCTTTGCCCTCGGGATCCTGCCCTTCATCAACGCTTCGATCATCCTGCAGTTGCTGACCGCAGCCCTGCCGCAGCTGGAGGATCTTCAGAAGAACGAAGGTGAGGCCGGGCGCCGCAAGATCGCCCAGATCACCCGTTACGTGGCGCTGGGCTGGGGCATTCTCCAGAGCACGGTCTTTGCCCTGATCCTGCGGCAATACGCCCTGCCGGGGATCAGCGAGCCGGTGTTCGTGATCCAGACCTCCCTGGCGCTGGTGACGGGCTCGATGGTGGTGATGTGGATCAGCGAGGTGATCACCGAGCGCGGCATCGGACAGGGGGCCTCCCTGGTGATTTTCGTGAACATCGTCGCCACCCTGCCCCGGGCGCTCGGATCGACGATCGAACTGGCTCAGAGCGGCGACCGTTCCACCGTGGGCGGCATCGTGGTGCTGGTGCTGGTGTTTCTGGTCACGATCGTGGGCATCATCTTCGTGCAGGAGGGCAGCCGCCGCATCCCGATCGTGAGCGCCAAACGCCAGGTGGGAGGAGCCAATCTGCTGGCCGCCCGCCAGAGCTATCTGCCGCTCAAACTCAATGCCGGTGGCGTGATGCCGATCATCTTCGCCTCGGCCGTGGTCTTCCTGCCGCTCACGATCGCCAATGTGACCCGCAATCCCTGGCTGATCCGCATCGCCGGCTATCTCAACCCCAACAGCAGCACCCCCTGGCTGTATGCCCTGCTGTTTTTCGCCCTGATCTGCGGCTTTTCCTTCTTCTACGCCTCTCTCACGGTCAATCCCGTCGACATCGCCAGCAACCTCAAGCGCAGCGGCGTGGCGATTCCCGGCGTACGCCCCGGGTCTGCCACGGCGCTGTATCTCAGTGGTGTCCAGAATCGACTCACCCTGCTGGGCGGCCTCTTTCTGGGGGCCGTGGCGATCATTCCCTCCGCCGTGGAAGGCGCCACCCAGGTGCGGACCTTCCAGGGGCTGGGTGCCACCTCACTGCTGATCCTGGTGGGTGTGGCGATCGACACCGCCAAACAGGTACAGACCTACGTGATCTCCCAGCGCTACGAAGGTCTGGTGCGGCAGTAGTTCATCAGGCCAGGACGACTTGCCCCCCTTGTGTGTTCCGTTCCGCCCGCCGCTCCAGCGACGGGGTTCACCATCTGACGATCCGCCATGAAGCAACGTCTCCTCTTCCTCGGTCCTCCGGGTGTGGGCAAAGGCACCCAGGCGCAGCAGCTGGCAGCACGCCGCGAGCTGCTGCATCTGTCCACCGGCGACCTGCTGCGCAGCGAAGTGGCGGCTGGCAGTGAACTGGGCCGCGAGGCGGAAGCGGTGATGGCCCGGGGCGAGTTGGTGAGCGATGCCCTGGTGCTGGCGATCGTGCGCAACCGTCTTCAGGAGCACACGGCCGGGTGGCTGCTGGATGGCTTTCCCCGCAACACGGCGCAGGCAGCGGCGCTCGGTGAGCTGCTCGAGGAACTGCAGCAGCAGATCGAACTGGTGGTGCTGATGGAGCTCGATGACGACCTGCTGCTGCAGCGGCTGCTCTCCCGTGGCCGCGTGGACGACAACGAGACGGTGATCCGCCATCGCCTCGAGGTGTATCAGGCCCAGACGGCCCCGCTGATCGACCATTACCGCAACCTGGGACTGCTGGAATCCGTGGAAGCCTCGGGAACGGTGGAGGAGATCGCAGAGCGGATCGAAGCCTTGGTGGGTTGACCCTTGTGGTAGGGTGCTCGTTTGCAAATTCGGAGAGCCCACCGCCCATGAAGGTGCGTGCCTCAGTCAAGAAAATGTGCGAGAAGTGCCGGGTGATCCGCCGCCACGGCCGGGTGATGGTGATCTGCACCAATCCCAAGCACAAGCAGCGCCAGGGTTGAGCCATCCGGCTCCTCCCTCATTCACGAGCTCTGCGGATCCGCCCCTGCGCTGATCCATCCTGTCCTCCCCGACCCGATCGAGCCGGTGCTCCTTGCATCCGGTCGGGTCTTCTGCCCATTCGAACGTTTCATCTGTGGCTCGGATTGCCGGTGTCGATATCCCTCGCGACAAGAGGGTCGAGATTGCTCTCACCTACGTCTATGGGGTCGGGCTGACGCGGGCCCAGCAGATCCTCGCCAAGACCGGCGTTGACCCTGACACCCGTGTCAAGGACCTCAGCGACGCCGATGTTCAGAAGCTTCGGGGCGCCGCCGAGGGTTACACCCTTGAGGGTGACCTGCGCCGCCAGGAGGGCATGGCCCTCAAGCGTCTGCAGGACATCGGCTGCCTGCGGGGCCGCCGCCATCGCGCCGGTCTGCCGGTGCGCGGCCAGCGCACCCGCACCAACGCCCGCACCCGCCGCGGTGCCCGTAAAACCGTGGCCGGCAAGAAGAAGTAAGACGCGACGCCGCATCTGCGGCTCCGCTCGCTTCTCTTCCATCTCCCCACCCTGCCGCCCATCGCTGCTGCTGCTTCGGCCGCAACGGCAAAACGAATCGCTCCAGCCAGGTCGCCTGGCTACCGGATCGCTTCTTCGGGCGTCACCAGGGTGTTCCGTTCAGTCCTCCGATCACCTCCCTGCAACCGCAGGGCCTTTGCCATGGCCAAGCCAGCCAAGAAATCCGGCGCCAAGAAAACGAAGCGCAACGTCCCCAACGGCGTCGCGCACATTCAAAGCACCTTCAACAACACGATCGTCTCGATCACCGACACGGCCGGTGAGGTGATCTCCTGGTCGTCCGCCGGGGCCAGTGGCTTCAAGGGCGCCCGTAAAGGCACGCCGTTCGCTGCCCAGACCGCCGCTGAAGCCGCCGCACGCCGGGCCCTCGAGCAGGGCATGCGCCAGATCGAAGTGCTGGTGCGTGGCCCAGGCTCCGGCCGTGAAACCGCGATCCGCGCCCTGCAGGTGGCCGGTCTGGAAATCACCCTGATCCGTGACGTGACCCCCCTGCCCCACAACGGTTGCCGTCGTTCCAAGCGCCGCCGCGTCTGACCCGTCGTTAGCCCAGCCGCTCGCGGCGTCCGTTCCCACTCCCGACCCTTCAGACCGTGCTCCACTACCAGATCGATCGGATCGAGCATCAGATCGCTGACGACCGTTCCCAGACGGGGGTGTTCCTGATCGGCCCGTTGGATCGGGGTCAGGCCACCACCCTCGGGAACGCCCTGCGCCGCGTCCTGATCGGCAGCCTTGAGGGCAGTGCCATCACTGCCGTGCGGATCGCCTCCGTCAACCACGAATACGCCACGGTTCCAGGCGTCCGTGAAGACGTTCTCGACATCCTGCTCAATTGCAAGGAGATCCCGATCAGCAGCCGCAGCCGCGAGCTTGAGATCGGTCGACTGGTCATGAACGGCCCCGCCACCGTGACCGCCTCCGACCTGCAGTTCTCCTCCCAGGTGCAGGTGATCGACGGCCAGCGGCCGATCGCCACCGTGGCCGAAGGCCACAGCCTTGAGATGGAAGTCCATGTCGAGCGCGGCGTCGGCTATCGGCCCGTCGATCGCCACAGCGAAGACACCAGCGCCATCGATCTGCTCCAGATCGATGCCGTCTTCATGCCGGTCAAGCGTGTCAACTACACGGTCGATGAGACCGCCGTGGGCGAAGGCGGTTCCGCCCGGGAGCGGCTCCGCATCGAAATCGAGACCAATGGCAGCATCACGCCGGATGACGCCATGGCCCAGGCTGCCAACCAGCTGATCGCCCTGTTCCAGCCTCTGGCCAGCCTCACCATGGCGGAGGAACCCGGTCCGGAGATCGAGCCTTCAGCCGAAGCCCAGATTCCGCTCGAGGAACTCAATCTCTCCGTGCGGGCCTACAACTGCCTCAAGCGGGCCCAGGTCAACTCCGTGTCCGACCTGATGGGCTTCAGCTACGAAGATCTGCTGGAGATCAAGAACTTCGGCTCCAAGTCTGCCGATGAAGTGATCGAAGCCCTGGAGCGCATCGGCATCTCCCTGCCCCAGAGCCGCACCACCGCCTGAGCCGCGGCATCCCACCCCGTTCCGTCCCTGTCCGAGCTTTTCCGTCATGAGACACCAGTGCCGAGTGCCCATGCTGGGCCGTCCCGCAGACCAGCGCAAGGCGCTGCTCCGCGGCCTCACCACCCAACTGATCCGCGAAGGTCGCGTCACCACCACCAAGGCCCGTGCCAAGGCCCTGCGTGACGAAGCCGAGCGCATGATCACCCTGGCCAAGGACGGCACCCTGGCGGCCCGCCGTCGGGCAATCGGCTACATCTACGACAAGCAGCTGGTCCACGCCCTGTTCGACAAGGCCCAGGATCGCTACGGCGACCGCAACGGCGGCTACACCCGCATCATCCGGACGGTTCCCCGCCGCGGTGACAACGCCGAGATGGCGATCATCGAACTGGTCTGAGCCTGGCGGTGGTGCCGACGCGCCCCCAGCCCAATGCTGCGTTCCCCCTTGGCCGCGGACGCCTGAAGGCCTCCGCGGTTTTTTGATGGCCTGATTCTGTCCAGCGGAGCCGCTGATGACCGGCTTGAAGTCGAGCGCACCACCCAGTGCTTCCGCCAGCACGGCCGATCAGACTGACACCGGATCCGCCAACCGCGAAGCGACCAACAGCGAAGCCACCAGCGGCGAACACCGCCGCCGGATCGCCCTCTGCCTGCAATACGACGGAGCGGCCTTCTGCGGCTGGCAACGCCAGCCGCGACACCCCAGCGTTCAGCAGACCCTGGAGGAGGCCATCGCCAGCCTGGATCCACCCAGCCTGGATGCACAGCGACCGGTGCGAACCATGGCAGCGGGCCGAACCGACAGTGGCGTCCATGCCGCCGGCCAGGTGGCGCACTTCGAAACCAGCGGCCCCATCCCGGCTCAGCGCTGGCCCAAGGCCCTGAATGGCCGCCTGCCGGCCTCCATTCGGGTGGTGGCCGCCGCCGAGGTGCCGCTGACCTGGCATGCCTGCTTCAGCGCCACCTACCGGCGCTACCGGTACACGATCCATAACGGGCGCACCCCCAACCTCTTCCTGGCCCCCTGGACCTGGCACCGCTACCAGCAGCGGCTCGACGAGCAGGCCATGGCCGACGCCCTGGCGGGCATGCTCGGCGACCACGACTTCTCCGCCTTCCAGCGGGCCGGCAGCAGCCGCCCCCATGCCCGCACAACCCTGCAGGAGGTGATGGTGGATCGGCAGGGAGACCTGGTGGTGGTGGAGATGCAGGCCACTGGCTTCCTCTACGGCATGGTGCGCCTGGTGATGGGGCAGCTGGTGGCCGTGGGCGAGGGTCAGCTGAGCGTGGATGGCTTCTCGCGGCGCTGGCGCCAGCAGGCGCGCGAACAGGTGAAGGAAGCAGCGCCGCCCCAGGGGCTCTGCCTGCTGCGGGTGGGATATCCGGAGGAGGTCTTTGTAAAGAGTGCCTGGTACGATGGTCAACCGCGGTTTGCCTTGGCGATCCCCGATCCCCCCAATCCCAGTCGATCAGCCTGATCGACTGGGATTGGGGGGATCAGCAGGCGATCATCCAGCCCCGCCTTCTCTGCAGCCGCCGCTGCGCGCAGCCGTGCCTGACCCCATCAGGGTCAATATCGGTGACGCGGTAGGTTGACTGTTGAACTGTCCTGCCCCATCCGCCGCGATGGGCCCAACCCATCCGGCCTGCCGGTGCGATGAACAAGACATCCCTTCCTTCCATCGATTCCCTGGATCGCCAGTGGTACGTCGTCGACGCTGAGAATCAGACTCTTGGCCGTCTCGCCAGCGAAGTGGCTCAGGTGCTGCGGGGCAAGAACAAGCCCTGCTACACCCCCCACCTCGACACCGGCGATTTCGTGATCGTCATCAATGCCGAGAAGGTGAAGGTGAGCGGCAACAAGCCCACCCAGAAGCTGTATCGCCGCCACTCCGGTCGCCCCGGTGGCATGAAGACCGAAACCTTCGCCCACCTGCAGGGCCGGATCCCCGAGCGGATCGTGGAGAAGGCGATCAAGGGCATGCTGCCCCACAACGCCCTGGGCCGCCAGCTGTTCCGCAAGCTGAAGGTCTACAAGGGCATCGATCATCCCCACGCCGCCCAGCAGCCCCAGGCTCTCGCCCTCGACCCCGCCACTTCCGCCCAATGAGCAGCAATTCCGTCGTCTACTGGGGCACTGGTCGCCGCAAGACCGCCGTTGCACGGGTGCGCATTGTTCCCGGCACCGGCAGCGTCACGATCAATGGCCGCCCCGGCGATAACTACCTCAACTACAACCCCGTCTACCTGGCGGCCGTCAAGGCTCCCCTGCAGACGCTGGGTCTTGAATCCGATTACGACGTCCTTGTGAACGTGCGCGGTGGTGGCCTCACCGGCCAGGCCGACGCCATCAAGCAGGGTGCCGCCCGTGCCCTCTGCGACCTGTCGCCGGACAACCGCAAGCCCCTCAAGACGGAAGGCCACCTCAGCCGCGACCCCCGCGCCAAGGAGCGCCGCAAGTACGGCCTCAAGAAAGCCCGCAAGGCTCCCCAGTTCTCCAAGCGCTGATCTTTTCTGTTCGCACTGCTCTGTTCGCAGCCATGCCCAAGGCCGACATCCACCCCACCTGGTATCCCGATGCCAAGGTGATCTGCAATGGAGAGGTGGTGATGACCACTGGCTCCACCCAGCCCGAACTGCACGTCGACGTGTGGAGTGGCAACCACCCCTTCTACACCGGTACCCAGAAGATCCTCGACACCGAGGGCCGCGTTGATCGCTTCATGCGCAAATACGGCATGGGCTCCACCGACACGGCTAAGGCCGATGTCTCCAAGAAGGATGCAGCCCAGGCCTGAGGCTTTCCTTCAATCTGCTCCACTCAGCCGGATGCCCCTGGGCATCCGGCTTTTTGATGGCTGCGCCCCATCCCGCGCCTCCCTCCCGTCCCCTCAGTTCCTGCATCGCTGTGATCGATCAAGCTCTGCTGCACGAACGCCTGGCCACCGCCTGCACCACCTTCGCGGCCCTGGAGCGTCAGCTGGCCGATCCGGCGGTCACGGCCGATCCGGCCCAGCTGCAGACGATCGCACGGGAACGCGCCCGGCTCGAGCCGCTTGTGCGCGACTATGCCGACCTGCAGAAATGCGAGCGCGAACGGCAGGAAGCGGTGCAACTGCTCAAGGAGCATCGCGGTGACCCGGCCATGGAGGAGCTGGCCGCTGAGGAGCTGGAGCGGCTGGGGGCCACGATCGATCAGCTGCAGCAACGGCTGACCCTGGCGCTGCTGCCCCACGACCCCCGCGACGAGCGCAGCGTCATGCTCGAGATCCGTGCCGGTGCTGGTGGCGACGAAGCCGGGCTCTGGGCGGGAGATCTGGCCCGCATGTACGACCGCTACGCCCAGGGCCAGGGCTGGCAGGTCCAGCCGGTGAGTGCCTCGGAAGCGGAACTGGGCGGCTACAAGGAACTCATCCTGGCGATCCGCGGCGACGGGGTCTACAGCCAGCTCAAGTTCGAGGCGGGGGTGCACCGCGTCCAGCGGGTGCCTGCCACCGAATCCCAGGGGCGGGTGCATACCTCCACGGCCACGGTGGCGGTGATGCCGGAAGCAGATCCGGTGGAGGTGCAGATCGATCCAGGCGAGCTGGAGATCAGCACAGCCCGCTCCGGCGGCGCCGGCGGCCAGAACGTGAACAAGGTGGAAACGGCAGTGGATCTGCTGCACAAGCCCACCGGTATCCGCGTGTTCTGCACCCAGGAACGCTCCCAGCTGCAGAACCGGGAACGGGCCATGGAGATCCTGCGGGCCAAGCTGTTGGAGCGGGAACTCGCCGCCGCCGCCGCCGCGGAGAGTTCAACCCGTCGGGCTCAGGTGGGCAGCGGCGATCGCAGCGAAAAGATCCGCACCTACAACTACAAAGACAACCGCACCACCGACCACCGCCTGGGACGCAATTTCGCGCTCGAACCCGTGCTGGCGGGCCAGCTGGGCGAGCTGATCGGGGCCTCGATCGCCGCCGAGCAGAGCCGGCAACTGGAAGAGCTGGCCCGCCAGGCGAGCGGGGTCTGAACCCAGGCTGGAGCTTCAGAACCAGCGGTTTTCAAGGCCGTGAGCATCAACCGGATCAGGCGGCACCGATCAGATATTTGGCCCACTCCGCGTGGCGACCGGCCCGGATCTGACGGCTGGCCTCGAAATTGAGCCCGCTGTGGGGACGATGGGGCTCCTGCAGCAGCGGCATGCCGGCTTCGCGAGGCGTGCGATTGCCCTTGCGCACATTGCAGCCCAGGCAGGCGGTGGTGACGTTCTCCCAGGCATCGGCGCCGCCACGGCTGCGGGGCACGATGTGATCGATCGAGAGCGGTTGGGTGGTGCTGGCGCAGTACTGGCAGCGGTGGTTGTCGCGCTGAAACAGATTGCGGCGGGTCAGGGGCAGGGGCTTGTAGGGCACCCGCACGAACTGACGCAGACGGATCACGGTGGGCAGCAGCAGATCCGGCCGGATGACGCGGCTGGAGTCGTGCTCCAGGCCTTCGGCCTTTCCCTTGAGCAGCATCACCATGGCGCGACGCCAGTGGGTGATATTGAGCGGCTCGTAGGACGCATTCAGAACGAGAACGTGGCCCATGCCAGCCCCTCTGATTGCAGGCCATGCTATAGGCGTTCTCCGCGCGCGACTGTGTTCCACGCCTCCTTCGACGGCACCGGCAGCGACGCGCGGCGGCTCCTGGCTGCCGTGGAGAGGCGCTGATGTCCTCCTCGCCGCTCAGCACACCCCTGGCACCCCATGAGACCGGCCAGTCCAGGCAACGGGCCTGGGTGGAAGTGAATGCCGGCGCCATCCGCGCCAACGCCCGCGCCCTGCGCCGCTTCATCGGTCCGCTCACCGAGCTGATGGCCGTGGTCAAGGCGGATGGCTACGGCCACGGTGCGGTGCTGGTCGCCGAGGCCGCCCTCGCCGGCGGCGCCAGCTGCTTCGGGGTGGCCACCCTTGCCGAGGGAGTGGAACTGCGCACCGCCGGGATCCGGGCGCCGATTCTGGTGCTGGGCAACCTCACCCAGGTGGAGGAACTGCGCAGCTGTCTGCGCTGGCAGCTGATGCCAACGATCAGCAGCATGCGGGAAGCCCTGCTCTGCCAGAACCTGGCCAGCGGCAGCGGTCGTTCGATGCCGCTGCAGCTCAAGCTCGACACCGGCATGGCCCGGCTCGGCGCCGACTGGCAGGACGGCCCCCGCCTGGTGGCGGCCCTGCAGGACCTCGATGCTGTGGAGCTGGTGGGGCTCTATTCCCACCTCGCCCACGCCGATGCCTGCCCCGACGAGGACGACGGCCTGACGCGCGAGCAGCAACGCCGCTACGAGAGTGTGCTGGACAGCCTCCGCCAGCAGAGGCTGAGCTGCGGGCACCGCCACCTGGCCAACTCGGCCGGCACCCTGCGGGATCACGCCATCCACTACGACCTGGTGCGGGTCGGGCTGGCCCTCTATGGCCAGGAGCCAGCCCCGCATCTGGCCGGCCGGGTGCCGCTGCAACCAGCGATGCAGCTACACGCCCGCGTCTCCCTGATCCGGGAGGTGCCGGCGGGGGTGGGGGTGAGCTATGGCCATCGCTTCCGTACCAGCCGCCCCAGCCGATTGGCGGTGGTGGGCATCGGCTACGCCGATGGCGTCCCCCGCCAGCTCTCGAACCAGCTGGAGGTGCTGTTCCGAGGGCAGAGCCTGCCGCAGGTGGGCGCGATCACCATGGATCAGCTGGTGCTCGATGCCACCGACACCTCCGAGCTGGAGGTGGGATCGGTGGTGACCTTGCTCGGGCAGCAGGGCGACCGCAGCATCGGCCCGACCGACTGGAGTGA
This sequence comes from Synechococcus sp. CBW1002, assembly GCF_015840915.1. Classification (NCBI taxonomy): domain Bacteria; kingdom Bacillati; phylum Cyanobacteriota; class Cyanophyceae; order Synechococcales; family Synechococcaceae; genus Synechococcus; species Synechococcus sp. CBW1002. The sequence goes on along the minus strand of NZ_CP060398.1, from coordinate 1,730,498 downwards.
GCGCTGCCACACCATCCCCTGGGAGATCCTCTGCGGCTTCAAGCACCGGCTGCCGCGGCTGGCCGTGAGCGGCGGCGGCGAGGGCTGAGGCTGCCGGCCCACTGATAAGCTCACGGAGCCACTGGAGAGGTGGCTGAGTGGTTGAAAGCGGCTCCCTGCTAAGGAGTTACAGGAGGCAACTTCTGTCGAGGGTTCGAATCCCTCCCTCTCCGTTTCCAAAGCACAGACTCCCCGACTTCCGCTCAGACGGAATGTCGGGGTTGTCGATCGGGCCTGCGGCACCCGGCACGGAGTGGCTCAGACCGGGCGGCTGTAGCGCAGCAATTCGGTGGTGATCGCCGGCAACAGGGCCGGATCATCAGCACACGCCTGCCCTTCGCTGAAGATCACCAGCAGGAACGGCAGACCGTTCTCGGGTTCCGCATAGGCGGCGTCATGGCGCGCCTGGCTCATCCAGCCGGCCTTGCTCCAGAAGGGTGTCTGCAGCGGCAGGACTTCGCCGATGAAGCCATCCACCTGATTCTCCGGATCGGCCTGCCGTTCCAGGGGATCGAGCGAGCGGGCCAGCAGGTCCTGCATGCGCCGGCACGCCGGCGGCGACACCATCGCGCCTGCCATCACCCCATGCAGAACCCGGGCCACGGCATCGGTGCTGAGGCGGTTGCGATTCTGCAGATCAGGCCCGTAGAACTGACGTTCACGGCCGTAGGGGCCATCGCCCCAGGTCTTCTGGCAGGCATTGCAGCCCTCCAGCTCAGGCCAGGCGAGCTCGGTCAGCCAGCGGTTGACGATGCCGCGCTGGTGGCACCAGGAGCTGTAACGATGCGGCGGCAGCTCAGGGCCACTGGTGGTGCCGCTGAGCAGATCCATCACCAGTGCCGTGGCGTCATTGCTGGAGTCGCGGATCATGTCGGCCAGGGCCCGGCGCAGCTCCGGCCCATCGCCAATCAGCTGGCGCTGCAGCCAGGCCTCGGCGGCCACCAGATAGATCAACTTCACCACACTGGCGGGATAGCGGAGGCGATCACCGGCCCAGGCAGCACCGGTCAGCGGTCGCTGCCAGAAGCTGGTCGGATCCAGGTCATGGGCCTGATGTCGCAGGGACTCGGGGTAACGCAACCAGGTGATCGACAGCCGCTGACCCAGCCCTTCCCGCCCCTCCAGCTCCAGAGCCGCCACCAGATCGGCGAGGCGCTCGGCCATGCCCGGATCCGGGTTGTAGAACACCATCTCCGCCGAGCAGCGTGATGGCGACATTAAGCACTCTGCCGACCGGCAGCCCGGCGGCCCGCGAGCTGCTGGAAGCGGGCAGCCTCTGGCAGCTCACCGCGCCACTCAACCTCTACAGCCGGGCCCACGGAGCCGGCCTGGCCACCCAGGCGGCGGCGGGGCGGGTGCTGCAGTTGCGCGATGGCACCAGAGCGGGCGCACCAGGGGAAGCGGCGCGTCTGAGGGTCCGACTGCTGGAGGACGGCTACCCCGGCTGGATCGAGCCGAACCACCTGCTGGGCCACGCCGTGAGCGGCAGTCGACCCCGCAGCCAACTCCTGCAACGCCCCCAGATCGAAGCCCGCCTGCCGGCGGTGCTGGCGGCGGCAAAAGCCGCCATGCTCCAGCCCAACACCTACCTGTGGGGCGGATCGCTCGGGCCTGATTTCGACTGCTCCGGCCTGGTTCAGACCCTGTTTGCCAGCCAGGGCATCTGGCTGCCACGCGATGCCTACCTGCAGGAACGTTTCTGCCAGCCGGTGGCCGTCCGCCCGGGAGCGACGGCGCTGCTGCGACCAGGCGATCTGATCTTCTTCGGCACACCGCGGCGCTGCACCCATGTGGGCCTGCACCTCACAGGCGGCCGCTACCTGCACAGCTCGGGGGTCGCACACGGCCGCAATGGCATCGGCATCGACGACCTCTCGCCCCACAATCCGGATCCCGTGGCACGCCACTACCGGTTGGAACTGCGCGGCGCCGGCCGGGTGATGCATTGCCACGACGGCAGCGCCTGCGGAGACTGATGCCAGTCTCCGTTTAGGGTTCGGCTCGCCTCCGGATCCGCCGCCATGCCGGCCCCCACCCTGCCCACTCTTTCGGTGGTGGTGCCGCTCTACAACGAAGAGGACAGTCTCAGACCCTTGGTGGAGCAGCTGCTGGCTCAGCTGCGGCCCCTGGGGATCCCCTTCGAGCTGGTGCTGGTGGACGACGGCTCGCGCGATCGCACCCCGGTTTTGCTGCAGGAGCTGGCCAGCACGATCCCCGAACTGGTGGCGGTGCTGCTGCGTCGCAACTACGGCCAGACCCCCGCCATGGCGGCGGGCTTCGATGCCAGCCGCGGCCCCGTGATCGTGACCCTCGACGGCGATCTGCAGAACGATCCGGCCGACATCCCCCTGCTGCTGGACACCCTGGACCAGGGCTATGACCTGGTGAGCGGCTGGCGCTACCAGCGGCAGGATGCGGCCGTGAGCCGCCTGCTGCCCTCCCTGCTGGCGAACCGCCTGATCGCCCGGGTCACCGGCGTGAAGCTGCACGACTACGGCTGCTCACTCAAGGCCTACCGGCGCGAGGTGGTCGAGGACATGAACCTCTACGGAGAGCTGCACCGCTTCCTGCCGGCGCTGGCCTTCATCGAAGGGGCCAGGATCACCGAAGTGAAGGTGAGCCATCACCCTCGCCGCTTCGGCACCAGCAAATACGGGATCGACCGTACATTCCGGGTGCTGATGGATCTGCTCACGGTGTGGTTCATGAAGCGCTTCCTCACCAGGCCGATGCATGTTTTCGGCCTGGGAGGCCTGGTGGGGATGGGCCTGGGACTGCTGATCGGCGCCTGGCTGCTGGTGGAGAAGCTGCAGGGCGCCAACATCGGCGACCGCCCCCTGCTGCTGATGGCCCTGCTCTGCTTTCTCACCGGGGTTCAGCTGTTCTGCTTCGGCCTGCTGTCGGAACTGCAAATGCGGACGTATCACGAGAGCCAGGGACGACCGATCTACCGCGTGCGCGCCACCTTGCGCGGCAGTGCCAGCGGGTGATCCCGGATTTCAGCCTCGGCACCAAGCCTTCATGGGCGCCGCCAGCAGATGGCGGTGGGCAAGGCCACTGGGACGGCATCTTGCGAACGGCCACTGGAGGGAGGTCTCGAGGAGATGGCAACAGCGGCACTGGAAGGAGTGAGAGGCCTCAGGCGGGGATTGAACTTTTATGTCGCCCCTCAACAGCGCCAGGGGTCCCTTTCAGACCTCTCCGTACAGTATCGACGATTCCTATTGGCCTATGCCATGACTGGAGAATTTGCAGCGGCCTGGTTGCCCTCAGTGTTCGTTCCCCTTGTGGGAATCCTGGGCCCAGCCGTGGCCATGGCCCTGTTGTTCAACGTGATCGAAGCGACCGACTGAGCCGTCGCGATCGCCTCCGGGTCTACCCGATCCCGTTCCCCTCATTCCGCCACCATGACCGTGACCCCCGTGGCCGACCCGACCGTCGGCAATCTGGCCACTCCCGTCAACAGCAGCTACTTCACCAAGGCCTTCCTGAACGCGCTGCCCGCCTATCGCCCTGCCCTGTCTCCCAACCGTCGCGGCCTGGAAGTGGGCATGGCCCATGGCTTCTTCCTCTACGGCCCCTTTGCGATCTGCGGACCGCTGCGCCTCACCGACTACGCCAGCACCGCCGGTCTTCTGGCCACCATTGGTCTGGTGTCGATTCTCACGGTGTGCCTGTCGATCTATGGCACTGCCGGCTCCGGCCCGAACGTCCAACCCCCTGACGCCACCATCGACAATCCGCCCGCCGACCTGTTCACCAAGGCAGGCTGGGCCGAATTCGCCAGCGGCTTCTGGCTGGGTGGCTGCGGCGGCGCCGCCTTCGCCTGGTTCCTCACAGGCACTGCCGTTGTGGCTCCGCTGGTGAACATCGCCGGTGGCGTCTGGAGTGTGAGCTGAGCCTCTGACTCGGCTTCAGCATCAACACAACCTGCCTGGACAGTCTTCGTACTTCTTTCCAAGCAATCCCCCGCCCAAGAGCAAACCAAAAAGCCCCGCCAAGGCGGGGCTTTTTCTGCGAAAGAATCTAGCTGGAAGCTACTGTGATTGAATCATTCATATTGAATCATTCTTTCAGCGCGATTGGCCGAAGGATTACACTCACTTCATGGACATCAGCGAGCCTGGAATCAGGCGACACTGCAGAGAGGGAGGCAGAGGCAGAGGCAGAGGCAGAGAAAGTTAGCAGACCGATGAAAGAAGACCATAGAAATCGGCCTAAAGAGACTAGGCCTTGAGACGACACTGCCACGCCGCAAGAGACAAGCCTGGAAACAGGTGGCGACAGATCCACCGACGATCTGCAGGCAATAAGATTCGCCAGCGGCCGCCAATGGGCTTGACGAAGCTCAGCAACATCTACTGCTACTGAAGACTTGCCTGATTCCTATTCCTGACCAGCAAACAGAAGCGTTACGGCCCAGACTCGATCGCCCTAAAGCTGAAGACGGGCAAGGGCGAGGATCACCACAACGCCAACCAAAGGCAGAGGCCGACAATCACGCCGCAACCAGACACAGAGAGTCCCTGCAATCGGAAGCAACCTACGCCATCGTCCTGAACTGCGTCGTCCCAGCTTGCAGCCCCTAGCCCTCTATCTTCCCCGAGCTCTCGGATTCACCAAGAAAAGGCCACAGGCGCTTGCAAATTGACAATTGGCGATTGATCGAGGCTCACACCATGCGCCTCAAGTGGCATGGCTCACATACCTGCTGTAGCGGGTTCAGAAGCTGTAAACGCGAGACCGGAATGACAAAAGCAAAAGGGCAAAGATTAAGCAGAAACAATGCAGAACCGTTGCTTCATCATCAACGAGTCGCAACCGATCAGATGAGCAAGAACCCGTTGCTATAGACATCTTCACTGGCACCTAGCCTCCCTGAACCCGATGACCAAGGACTCAAGAACCCCACGGTATAGCCAATCGGCAAACGTCTTCTTGGTCGAAACATCAAACACTCTTCACCAGCACACCAACGAAAAACCCCCGGCACAAGGCCAGGGGTGTCATCGTCCCTCGAGTGAAGGCAGGTCGAGTGAAGGTTATCGAGCCGGGCCAACGCGTGGCCCCGCGAAAACTCAGCCGAACTTGCCCGAGGTGGAAGCGATCAGGAAGGCAGCGTAGGTCAGGATGTAACCCACTGTGAAGTGAGCCAGACCAACCACACGGGCCTGAACGATCGAGAGAGCCACAGGCTTATCGCGCCAGCCCACCAGGTTGGCAAGCGGAGTGCGCTGATGCGCCCAGACAATCGTCTCGATCAGTTCCTGCCAGTAACCCCTCCAGGAGATCAGGAACATGAAGCCAGTGGCCCATACCAGGTGACCGAACAGGAACATCCAGGACCAGACGGCCAGGTTGTTCGAGCCAAACGGGTTGTAACCGTTGATCAGCTGGGAGCTGTTCAGCCAGAGGTAATCACGGAACCAGCCCATCAGATAGGTACTGGATTCGTTGAACTGAGCCACGTTGCCCTGCCAGATGGCGAGGTGCTTCCAATGCCAGTAGAAGGTGACCCAACCCACGGTGTTCAGAGCCCAGAAGACTGCCAGATAGAAGGCGTCCCAGGCAGAGATGTCGCAGGTACCGCCACGGCCAGGGCCATCGCAGGGGAAAGAGTAGCCGAAGTCCTTTTTATCGGGCATCAGCTTGGAACCCCGGGCATCCAGGGCGCCCTTCACCAGGATCAAGGTCGTGGTGTGCAGACCCAGCGCAATGGCGTGGTGCACAAGGAAATCACCAGGCCCGATCGGCAGGAACAGATCGGTATTGCCATTGATGGCATCCAGCCAGTAGTGATCGCCAGGGATGTTGGCCGAAGCCAGGGAGGCGGCACTACCAGGATTGGAGAGCAGCACGTCCATGCCGTACATCGCCTTGCCGGAAGCGGCCTGGACGAACTGGGCGAAGACGGGCTCGACGAGGATCTGCTTCTCGGGAGTTCCGAAAGCCACGACCACGTCGTTGTGGACGTAGAGACCCAGAGTGTGGAAGCCGAGGAACAGGGAAACCCAGCTGAGGTGGCTGATGATGGCTTCCTTGTGGTCGAGCATCCGGGCAAGAACGTTGTTCTTGTTGGCTTCCGGGTCGTAGTCGCGGATGAAGAAGATCGCACCGTGGGCGAAAGCACCGCACATCAGGAAGATGGCGATGTACTGGTGGTGCGTGTACAGCGCAGCCTGCGTTGTGTAGTCCTTCGCGATGAACGCGTAAGACGGCATCGCATACATGTGCTGAGCCACCAGGCTCGTCACCACACCGAGGCTGGCCAGCGCCAGACCCAGCTGGAAGTGGAGCGAGTTGTTGATGGTGTCGTAGAGACCCTTGTGGCCAGCTCCGAGGTCACCAGGGGTGCCCTTGGGCGGGTTGTGGGCTTCGAGGATCTCGCGGATGGAGTGACCGATACCGAAGTTGGTGCGGTACATGTGACCCGCGATCACGAAGATCACACCAATCGCCAGATGGTGATGGGCGATATCCGTGAGCCAGAGGGCTTCGGTCTGGGGGTGGAAGCCGCCCAGGAAGGTCAGGATCGCGGTACCCGAGCCTTCGGCGGTGCCGAAGACCTGATTCAGACCATCGGGATTCTGGGCATAGACGCCCCAGTTACCGGTGAAGAACGGAGCCAGACCAGCGGGGTGGGGCAGCACCGAAAGGAAGTTGTCCCAACCGACGTGCTGACCGCGGGCCTCAGGGATGGCGACGTGAACGAGGTGACCGGTCCAGGCGATGGAGCTGAAGCCGAACAGAACAGCCAGGTGGTGGTTCAGACGGGACTCAGCATTCTTGAACCAGGCCAGGGAAGGCCGGAACTTGGGCTGAAGGTGGAGCCAGCCGGCGAACAGAGCCCAAGCCGACAGGATCATCATGAAGATGGAGCCCTGATACAGCTCGGCGTTGGTGCGCATACCGATCGTGTACCACCAGTGGTACAGACCTGAATACGCGATGTTCACCGGAGAGGAAGCGCCCGCCTGGGTGAAGGCGGCAATCGCGCCTTGACCGAAGTGGGGATCCCAGATCGCATGCGCGATGGGACGGACGTGCAGAGGATCGGCGACCCACTGCTCAAAGTTGCCCTGCCAGGCGATATGGAACAGGTTGCCCGAAACCCAGAGGCCAATGATGGCCAGGTGACCGAAGTGGGTGGAGAACAGCTTTTGGTAAAGCCGCTCCTCGGTCATGCCGTCGTGACTCTCGAAGTCGTGAGCCGTGGCAATGCCGTACCAAATACGGCGGGTTGTCGGGTCCTGTGCCAGACCCTGGCTGAACGAAGGAAATTTCGTTGCCATTGGGAAAGGTCAGGAAAGGTCAGCCGACCGCAATGATGAGGGCCAGGAAGAAGGACCAGGTGGTCGCGATACCGCCCAGCAGGTAATGGGCGACACCAACGGCACGGCCTTGGGTGATCGAGAGCGCCCGCGGCTGAATGGCGGGGGCAACTTTCAGCTTGTTATGAGCCCAGACGATGGACTCAATCAGCTCTTGCCAGTAGCCGCGGCCACTGAACAGGAACATCAGGCTGAACGCCCAGATGAAGTGGGCACCCAGGAACATCAGACCGTATGCACTGGAGGATGAGCCGTAGCTGTTGATCACCTGTGCGGCCTGAGCCCAGAGGAAATCGCGGAGCCAGCCATTGATGGTGATGGCACTCTCAGCGAAGTTCCCGTTGGTGATATGCGAGACGCTGCCGTCTGCATTCACGGTTCCCCAGACATCGCTCTGCATTTTCCAACTGAAGTGGAAGATGACGATCGAGAGGGAGTTGTACATCCAGAACAGACCCAGGAACACATGGTCCCAAGCCGAAACCTGGCAGGTACCGCCACGGCCGGGGCCGTCGCAGGGGAAGCGGAAGCCGAGGTTGGCCTTGTCAGGGACAAGACGGGAACTGCGGCTGTACAGCACACCTTTCAGCAGGATCAACACCGTCACGTGGATGGTGAAGGCGTGAATGTGGTGCACCATGAAATCTGCCGTTCCCAGGGGAATCGGCGCGGCAGCAACCTTGCCACCCACGGCCACGACAGCGCCGTTGAACACCTCGCTCACACCCGCCAGGGCGTTGGGAGCGGTGGTGCCGGCTGCTGCGGCGTGAAGACCCTGAATCCACTGCGCGAAGATCGGCTTCAGCGCGATGGCGGAGTCACTGAACATGTCCTGGGGACGTCCCAGGGCACGCATGGTGTCGTTGTGGATATACAGACCGAAGCTGTGGAAGCCCAGCCAGATGCACACCCAATTGAGGTGACTGATCAGGGCGTCACGTGCCTTGAGCACCCGGTCGAGCACGTTGTCGATGTGCTTGGCGGGGTCATAGTCACGCACCATCGCGATGGCGGCGTGGGCACCGGCACCGACGATCAGGAAGCCACCGATCCACATGTGGTGGGTGAAGATCGAAAGCTGGGTGGGGTAGTCGATGCCGATATAGGGATATGGAGGCATCGAGTACATGTGGTGCGCCACAATGATGCTCAGCGAACCCATCAATGCAAGGTTCACGCCAAGCTGGGCGTGCCACGAAGTGGTCATGAACTCGAAAAGTCCGTCATGACCTTTGGGAGCTGGGAAGAGCAGAGGATCGCCCTTCTGGCCCTCAAGGATTTCCTTGATGCTGTGGCCAATGCCCCAGTTGGTCCGGTACATGTGACCGGCAACAATGAACAGGACCGCAATCGCCAGGTGGTGATGGGCGATGTCTGTCATCCACAGACTGCCGGTGACAGGATTCAGACCACCCTTGAAGGTGAGGAAATCACTGTAGGCAGCCCAGTTCCCGCTGAAGAACGCCGAGATGCCGGCACCAAAACCGGGGAACAACTGAGTCAGCAGCTCCTGGTTGAGGAATTCATGGGGAAGGGGGATGTCCGCCACCGAAGCGATGGTCTTGCCGTTCAGCACCAGCGGTGAGCCGGCGTCGATGGCATCCATCAACTGGGTGGTGGGCAGGGACACATGCAGCAGGTGCCCCGTCCAGGACAGGGAACCCAGGCCGAGCAGGCCAGCCAGATGGTGGTTGAGCATGGACTCAACGTTCTGGAACCACTCGAGCTTGGGAGCCGCCTTGTGGTAATGGAAGACGCCGGCATTGAGCATCAGGCCGGCCATCACCAAGGCACCGATGGCGGTGGCCATCAGTTGGGTTTCAGAAGTGAAACCCCAGGCCCGCCAGACGTGGAACAGGCCTGAAGTGATCTGAATGCCGTGGAATCCGGCACCCACATCACCGTTGAGAATTTCCTGGCCAAAGATCGGCCAAACCACCTGAGCCGAAGGCTTGACGTGCAGGGGGTCGGCCAGCCAGCCGGTGTAGTTGGAGAAGCGGGCACCATGGAAGAAGGCACCGCTCAACCAGATGAAGATGACGGCCAGATGGCCGAAATGAGCCGAGAAGATCTTGCGAGAAACCTCTTCAAGATCACTCGTGTGGCTGTCGAAGTCGTGAGCGTTGGCGTGGAGGTTCCAAACCCAGGTGGTGGTTTTGGGACCCTTGGCGAGGGAGCGATCGAAATGCCCGGGTTTGCCGAACAGTTCGAAGGTCGCCGGAACCGGGTTCCGATCGACCTGGGCTTTCGCCGTTTTCCCACGCTCTGGTGGGCTGATGGTCATCGAGACGTTCCTCGAGGGACGGGGTCGAGGTGGAGGTCCACCCCTTACACCCGCTGTGGCGAATTCGGCGCGGAACGCCGGCGCCGCCACGGCGAGTGACGGGCCCTATGAACAGAAAGACGAGCGTCCTGCCCATGGGCGCCAGGCGAACAAGGCTCTGCCCAAAAGGGCGAAAACGCTTGCTACGACTGGTGCGAGGGGCCCCTGAAAGGGGACCGCTGGCGAAAGTATAGGGGTCAGTTTCAATCGGATCCCCCCGCCAGTTACAAAGGTTCAATCCCCACGCTTTCCAGGCCTGGCAAGGGGTTTGACAGGGAGCGAGTCACATCGAGAGACCCCAAAATCCAGAGTCTGCACTAGCACCAGACGCGAAAGACTTGCTACCAGAGCTATAGACAGCTGCCTGCCTTGGCGATCGGTGAGCAGAATGCCTGCAGACGACGATGAATCGGACGTGCGATCAGACCTGCAGGGCACGAAAGGGTCGCAACGTCAGAGCCAGCGGGCATTCGGGCGAGTCTGGGAATCTGGATGGGGGCGCATGGGATGGAGGTGGATCCCCCGACCGGTTCTGAGCTGGATCAGCGGCACGGCCGGGGACCAGAGACCGGCCTTGGCGAGGCCCGCCGGACGGCTGATGACACGGCTGTTCAGCTGGATCGTGCTGGTGGGCCTGGTGGTTGGGGCCTCAGGTTGTAGCGCGGTGGCGGCCCGAGTGGGCTTCGGACCCAAGCAACGTCAGGAGGGCGGGGCCGGCATCCTGAGCCGGCCGACCCCTTCCGCCCTGCGGGAGGTGGCGCCACCCCCAGGAGTCCAGCAACTGATGGGCGCCCTGGGGGAGCATCAGCCCAGGGTGGAAATCCTCAGCCCCCGCAACGGATCCACCCAGGCTGAGGGTGACTGGATCCTGCAGCTGGCCGTGCGGGACTGGCCCCTGGTGGACGCCGGTCCCCTGGGACTGGGCCCCCATCTGGTGGTGCAAATCGATGGGGATCCCCCGATCCGCCTGCACGACGCCGATCAGCTGGCGCTGAACTTGCCGCCCCTGTCGCCCGGCAGCCACCGGATCACCGCCTATGCCGCCAGGCCCTGGGGTGAGGCCGTCAAGAGCCCTGGCGCCCAGGCCCAGATCGTGGTGCACCGTGTGGCCGCCAACCCCCTCGGAGTGCCGGCGGTCGGATCCCCCCAGCTGATCGTGGCCAGTCCAGCCCTCACCGTTTCCGCCCAACCGGTGCTGCTCGACTGGCTGCTTCTGGATGCGCCGCTGCAACATCTGCGGCCGAACGACGACAGCTGGCGCCTGCGCGTCACCCTGAACGGCGACAGCTTCCTGGTGGATCGCAACGACCCCCTCTGGCTGCAGGGCTGGCGTCCGGGCTCCAACGCCCTTGTGCTGGAGCTGGTCGATGGCCAGGGCGAACCCCTGAATGCGCCGTTCAACAGCCTGGTGCAGGAGGTGCGGCTTGAACCCGGGCCCAGGCCGATCTGGCAGGGAGGCCGCCTCGATGCCCTGACCGTGGCCCAGCTGCTAGGGGAAGCTCCGCCACCGCAACCCGAGGTCGCTGAGACCGTCGAGGCCGTCGAGGCATTCGTTCCGACGATCCCACCGGCGCTGGAGCCATCACCTGAAGCCTCACCGGCCCTTGAAGAGGACTCCCCCCGGTCGCCCCAGGCAGACCTAGACAACGATCAGGACCAGGCAAAACAGCTGGAGCAGAGTCCGGTCAGTCGCGAACCTGTGGATACCGAGCTTCCGGATGGCGCCGCTCAGGCGCCTGAGCCGCAGGAATCTGTGCAACAGGAGCTCAAGCCACAGGGCGCAGACACCAACGCTGGCAGCAGCAACGAGGACAAGGAATCAGGACCCGAGCCGATCGAGGCCGCACCGACTCTGAAGACCGACACGATGACCTCCCCACCAGCCGATGTGACCACGCCGCTCGTCATCCAGGAGGAAGCATGAGCCTGGAACGCAAAGGGCCGGTGCTGGGCCTGGGCTTCAGCGAAGCCGCGCGGGCCCTGCTGGCCCAGCTGCAGCAGGCCGGCCTAGTGGATCGCGTGCGACTGCCTGGCACGGCGTCGAGGCCAGGGCTTGAGCCAGGCGCCGGGGTCAGCGCGGCGGATGACGCATCCGACCCGGCCAGCTGGCTGCGGCACCACTGGGACGGGGCCAGCGCCGTGGTGGCGGTGGGAGCCTGCGGTCTGGTGATCCGCCTGGTGGCGCCACTGCTGCAAGACAAGTCCAGCGACCCAGCCGTGGTGGTGCTCGACCCGCAGGGACGCTTCGCCATTCCACTGCTTGGCGGCCATGCTGGCGGCGGCGAAGCACTGAGCCATCGACTGGCGGCCCTGCTGGGCGGGCAGGCTGTCGTCACCGGCGCCAGCTCAGGCCAGGGCCGACTGGCGCTCGACAGCTTCGGCACAGCCTGGGGCTGGCGCCGGGGCAGCGGCGACTGGACCCGGCTGATGCAGCGAGCCTCCCCGACGGCCGGCAACCTCCTCCCTTCTCCAGGCTCTCCCCTGCTTGTGCAGCAGGACTGTGGCGAAACGGGGTGGACCGCCCTGGAAGCCAGCCAGGCTCTGGGGCTTCAGGTACAGGGAAGCCAGACTCCTCGCCAGCAGACCACGGCTGAACCATCGGCCGATCTCTGGATCACCGCTTACCAAGGCCGTGGCTGCCGCTGGCATCCACCAACCCTCTGGCTCGGCATCGGCTGCGAGCGGAACACCAGTTCCAGCCTGCTGGAACGCCTGGTGGCACGCGGCCTCAGCAACACCGGACTGGCCCGTGAAGCCGTCGCCGGCCTGGGCAGCATCGACCGCAAGGGCGACGAGCCGGCGCTGCTGGAGCTGGCGAAGCGCCATGGCTGGCCGCTGCGGCTCTTCGAGGCCAACGCTCTGGATGCCATGGCCGTGCCCAACCCGTCACAGGTGGTGGCCGGTGAGATGGGCACCGCCAGCGTGGCGGAAGCGTCGGCCTTGCTCGCCGCCGAGGCGATCACGCCCTGGGGCATCACCTCCTCTGCCCATGGGACCGTCCCCAGCCCCCGTCTGCTGCTGCCCAAGACGATCGAGAAGGCCGGCCCCGGGGAATCCGGAGCCGCCACCCTGGCGATCGCCTTCAGTCCGCGGCAATCGGCGCCGGCCCGGGGCCGGCTGGATCTGGTCGGCAGCGGACCGGGCAGCCTCGATCTGCTCACCCCCGATGCCCGCCGTGCCCTGGCGGAGGCCACCATCTGGGTGGGCTATGGGCTCTATCTCGATCTGCTGGAACCCCTGCGCCGGCCGGATCAACAGCGCATTGACGGGAAACTCACCGAGGAGCGTCAGCGCTGCGCCACCGCCCTGGAGCTGGCCGGGGCCGGCCTGCCCATCGCCCTGATCTCCTCCGGAGACAGCGGCATCTACGGCATGGCTGGCCTGGCCCTGGAGCTCTGGGGCCAACTGCCCAGCGATCAGCGACCGGCGTTCGCGGTGCATCCCGGCATCTCGGCGCTGCAACTGGCGGCGGCCCGCTGCGGCGCCCCCCTGATGCACGACTTCTGCACCATCAGCCTCAGCGACCGGCTCACCCCCTGGGCAGTGATCGAACGCCGGCTGGAAGCGGCCGCCGCCGGTGATTTCGTGGTGGCGCTCTACAACCCCCGCTCGCGGGGCCGGGACTGGCAGCTGGATCGGGCCCGGGAGCTGCTGCTGCAAGGGCGCCCCAAGACAACACCTGTGGCCCTGGCCCGTCAGCTGGGCCGGGCGGAAGAGGCCGTGACCCTGCACACCCTCGGAGATCTGCCGGTGGAGCAGGTCGACATGCTCACCCTGGTGCTGGTGGGCAATAGCAGCACCGTCGTCTGCGATGGGCGGATGGTGACCCCGCGGGGCTATCCAGGAGCTGAGCTCAGCTGACCCCACCAGAGCTTAAATAGAAGAATCGGGGTAACAGGATTGGGCCGCCTTGTGATCAGCGGGTTCCGCAGGTCATCGCCGCCTGCTCTGGATCCTGGGCCTGGTTCTGGCCTTGATCGTCTGGGCGAATCCGGTTCTCCCGCAAGGAAGGAACCCCACTGTTGAGCTTCGACCTGGTGGTGGTGCTCTCGGCCTGCGCCCTGGACCGCTTCAGGACGGGTCATGACACCTTCGGTCACCAGACCGGGGACGCTGTGCTCCGGGGCAGGGCGGATCTGGTGCGTCCTGCCTGCGGGCTTCGGATCTGGTGGCCCGAATCGGCGGCGATGCGCTTCTGGTGGCCCTCACTGGCGGCGACTGGCGAGCGAACCCGTGTCCCTGGTGGAGCAAAGGGGCATCGATCGACGACTTGATGGCGCGGGCGGATGAAGCCATGGACGGGGACAGGCAGCACAGGGTCGTGACCTGGTCGTGACCATTCCCCCGACGGGTTGCGTGGATCCCTCCGCCAGGGTGACCAGGCCCAACCCTGTGTCATCGCATGTGTCCGTCCTGCTGCCGTGATCGGGATCCCATCAGACTGCTTCCAGTCAAAGCAGATCAAGGGCCAATCAATCCATGAGTCATCAGGGCTCTTTCCTGACACCCACAGAGCCTGCCGACATCCGCCGCCAGTTGTTAATTTTACATCTGGCAACTTGATTACCCATAAGCCTCCGCAAGCCTGAGATCCCGCTCCGTGCAAGGCATGCAGCAGCAGACTGCATTGGCGATGCGCTCGGTCATCTCAGCCATGGCAAAGCGCCGATTGAAGCGGAAGCAGAAGCCGCCCAGGTAGCGCTTGGCGTACTTGTCAAAGTTGAAGGCATGGAAGGTGCCGTTGAAGCTGGTCTTTAGGTTGCCCAGCAGGGTGTTGATCCAGCGGAACTGCGGCAGGTCGTTGGGGTGCTTGCCGGTGGTGACATTCGCCTTGTGGTGGCAGTTGGCCGTTGTCACGGCGCGGAAGCAGGCCAGGCCATCGGAGAGTACATCGCTACCGGGAGTCAGATTATTCAAGGACCAGTTAGCGATCGCCTCTGAACTGAAGCTATTCACCGGCGCGATCTTTGCGTGGATCGGATGGCCGGACTCGTTCAACGAGACGGCTGCCACGATCGGAATCTTGTTTTCTGATCCGCGACCCACCTTGCCGCCAGTGCGTTCTCCGCCGAGGTAAGCATCATCTATCTGAATCTTTCCCCGCAGCAGATACTCCTCCTCCCGTTCGCTCATCGCCCGCAGGATCTTGTTGTGAAGCAGCCAGGCGGTGTCGTAGTTGACGCCCAGGTGACGACTCAATTCCAGCGAGGAGATCCCGTTCTTGGCCTGGCCGATCAGATAAAAGGCCAGGAACCAGTTTGTCAGAGGGAGCTTGGTGGCCTGCAGGATCGTGCCGGCCGTGAGTGTTGTCTGATGGCCGCAGTTGCGGCATTGGTAGCGCTTGAGTCGTCGGCCGTAAACCAGGCCATGCTCATGCCCATTGCAGCGAGGGCACCGGAACCCATCCGGCCAGCGAGCCTTCTCCAGAGCAGCCTCACATTGCTCCTCTGTGCCGTAGAGCCGCTGGAACTCAGGCAGAGACAGGCCCTTCTGGAACTGGATGCCGTTGCGCGCCATGGCCAGAACAGTATCTGTGTACCACTCTAGTCGGGACAAATGGCCTGCGCGGAGCGAGCTGGGTAATCAAGTCTGGCAATGGTCGGGCTGTTCCTTCTCGATCTGACCCTGCCGCGCAACGTCCCGCTGCTGCCCTATTACTTCCTGGTGGTGGCGCTCTCGGCGAGCGTCGTGACGCCACGCCGGATGATCCCCCTGATTGTGCAGGCCTATGCACTGGCGATCGCGTCGGGGCTCTACTGGGGCTTCTTTCCCTCGACCGACTACCTCACGCGCCTGCTGGCACTCTCCGGTGTGGTGGCTGTGGCCGTGCATCTCGCGGCCCAGCGTTCACGGGAGTCAGCACAGCGACGCCGCAGTGAGGAGCTCTTCAGGACCACGATCGACAATTCCGCCGCCGGCGTGGGCCTGACCGATGCCAGCGGTCGCTTTTTCCTGACGAACCCGGCCTTCTGCGAGATCCTTGGCTGCGACCCCCAATCCACCCACTCCCTGCACTGGCAAGACATCACCCATCCGGACGACGTCAAGCGCGAGCAGGTTCTCGTGGAGGAGATCCTGGCCAACCGGCGCTCCAGCTATCGAATCAAGGTGCGCACTGGTTCGGACAGGGAACGACCCGTCTGGATCGATCTCTGCGTGTCCTGCTCCCGGAACCCGAGCGGAGATGTGGAGTTTCTGATCGGCCAGTTCATCGACATCACGCTCCAGGTTGAGGCCGAGGGGGCCCTGAACAGGACCGAGCAGCTGCTGCACCGCACCCTGGAACAATGCAGTGTGGGCCTGGCGCTGTGCGCCCCGGATACGGGGACCATCCTGCAGGCCAATGGGCAGCTCAGCTCCCTGCTGGGGCTGGGCCCGGCCGTGCTGGCCCGGGGAAGCCTGAAGCAGGTGTTTGCCGCCCTGGAGCTTGTGTCCGTGGAGGATCCACAGGCCGCAACACCGATGGACCCTGCCGCGCTGGCGAGCGTGCTGCGCGGTGAAATCGACGGCTACGGCGTGCGGGTGAGGTTCCGGCGGGCGGACGGGCTGAGGGGCTGGGGGAATCTGCAGCTCAGCAACCTCCGCGATGCCCATGGTGCAGTGGTGCATGTGCTGCTGGAGCTCGACGAGATCACCGAGATCGTGGCCCAGGCGGAATACCTCCTGACAGCTGCCGCCGCCGGCGTGGTGGGGATCTGGGACTGGGATCCGGTGAACGACGTGCTCACCTGGGATTCGGTCATGTACCAGATCTACGGTGTGGATCCGGAGAAGTTCTCCGGTGCGGTGGAGGCGTGGTCGCAGACGGTCCATCCCGAGGACCGCCAGTTCGCTCAGAGCGAACTGGCGGCGGCCGTGCGCGGCGAGCGCGAGTACGCCCTCCGTTTTCGGGTGGTCTGGCCCGATGGAGGGGTGCGTTACATCCAGGCCGCGTCGCGCCGGTTCTTCGATGACGCGGGCAAGGTGGTGCGGATCATGGGCGTGAATTACGACGTCACGGAGCTGGTGCAGGCCCAGCAGCAGCTCAAGGCCGAGCAGCAGCGGCTGAGCATCACCCTCGATTCCCTGCTCGATCCCCATCTACTGCTCGGGCCGGTGCGGGACGAGGAGGGGCGGATCACGGATCTGCGCATCCTGCGGGCCAACCCCGCCGCCGCTGCTTACAACCACATGCCCCTCGACGAGTTCGTGGGGAGCACCCTGCGGCAGTTCTGGCCGGGTCATGTTGAGAACGGACTGTTCGATCGTTATCTGCAGGTGCTGGCCACCGGAGAACCGCTGGTGCTTGATGAGTTCGAGTACCACCAGCATGAGGTGCATGGCGGCATACGGCAATTCGACATCCGGGTGGTGAAGGTGGGCGACGAACTCAGCGTCATCTGGCGCGATGTGACGGAGCGGATCGCCATCAAGAAGGCGCTGGAACTGCGGGCCGCCACTGACAGCCTCACCACCTTGCTGAACCGGGAGGAGGTCTTCACGCAGATCGAGCAGCTCATGGGCCGCGACCAGCGCCGGGGAGGGGAGCTGGCGGTGCTCTTCTGCGACCTTGACCGCTTCAAGGAGGTGAACGACACCTACGGCCACCAAGCCGGCGATGCGGTGCTGCAGGCCATGGCCGAGCGGCTCCGCTCCTGCCTGCGCGCCTCGGACCTGGCCGCCCGGATCGGCGGTGATGAGCTGATGGTGGTGCTCCCCGGAGTGCAGGGCCTGGAGGATGCGATCGCCATCGGGGAGAAGCTGCGGCGCCTGGCGAGTGAACCGGTGCCGATCCCCGAGGGGGAGGCGCAGATCACGGTGAGTGTGGGGGTGGCTCTGGCGCGCCCCGGCGAATCGATGGATGGCCTGATCGCCCGGGCCGATGGCGCGATGTACGCCGCGAAGGAGCGAGGCCGTAACCAGGTGGTGGCGATCCCGGCCTGAACGCCACCGGTCATGCCCACCCGATTGATCTGAATGGAGCAGAGGTCCGCGAGACCTGTCCTGACAGGGAGCTGCTCCTTCCAGCTAGCAAACTGCTGGCGGGGAAGCGAGGAGAAGAGTCGGGATGACAGGATTCGAACCTGCGGCCCCTTCGTCCCGAACGAAGTGCGCTACCAAGCTGCGCCACATCCCGATTTCCGGAGTGTAAGGGATCGCCCCAGCCGGCTGGCCGAGACCGGTTTCTAGAGTCGTGCATTGCGCCCGGCCATGGTGACCAGCCAGCCCACCCCCACCAAACCCGAGTGGCTCCGGGTGAAGGCGCCCCAGCGGGAGCGGATCGGAGCCGTGGCCGATCTGCTGGTAGACCTGAAGCTCAACACGGTCTGCCAGGAGGCCAGCTGCCCCAACATCGGCGAGTGTTTCGCCGGAGGCACGGCCACCTTTCTGATCATGGGGCCCGGCTGCACACGGGCCTGCCCCTACTGCGACATCGACTTCGACAAGAGCGTGCGCAGCCTCGATCCCAGCGAACCGGAGCGGCTGGGGGAAGCGGTGAGCCGGATGGGGCTCAGCCACGTGGTGATCACCTCGGTGAACCGCGACGACCTTTCCGACGGCGGTGCCAGCCAGTTCGTGGCCTGCATCGAAGCGGTGCGCCGCCGCTCGCCCCTCACCACGATCGAGTTGCTGATCCCCGACTTCTGCGGCAACTGGGAGGCCCTGGCTGCGGTGATGGCGGCCGCGCCCGAGGTGCTGAACCACAACATCGAGACCGTGCCGCGTCTCTATCGCCAGGTGCGGCCCCAGGGGATCTACAAACGCTCCCTGGAGCTGCTGCAGAGGGTGCACGAAAGCTGGCCCCGCACCTACACCAAATCAGGCCTGATGGTGGGACTGGGCGAACACGACGCCGAGGTGGACGACGTGCTCCGCGATCTGCGCGCCCACGCGGTGGACATCGTGACCATCGGCCAGTACCTCTCCCCCGGCCCCAAGCATCTGCCTGTGCAGCGCTTCGTGACACCCGCTCAGTTCGAGGGCTTCCGCCTCCATGGAGAGGACCATCTGGGCTTCCTGCAGGTGGTGAGCTCCCCTCTGACCCGAAGTAGCTACCACGCCGGGGAGGTGCAGCGGTTGATGCGGGAATTCCCCCGCTGAGCACCAGGGAGCCCGCGCTGGTCCATCACCGGAGTGGCAGCAGGATGGTCAGTGGACAGGAAGCAACTGTCCCTCCCGGGAGAGTGAATCCATCCGGGGAGAGTGAATCCATGTCGTGACCGCAGTGGACACAGCCACTCAGGCGGCCACTGCCTCCCGTTCGGTCAGGCCAAGGTTGGCCTTCTCGCTGGGGGGCACCAGCACCTTGAAGCGGGGCTTCCAGCTGGGCCAATCGGCCAGGATCAGGGCCGCCCGGCTGCTGCCGGTTGCCTCCAGATGGGCCTCCAGCAAGGGCCGCAGCAGGGCCTCCTGCTCAGGGGTGGTGAGGTCGCAGAGGGCGACGATCTCCGGATTGAGACGATCGCGCAAGGCGTCGTGTTCGTCCAGCAGGAACGCCACACCGCCGGTCATGCCGGCAGCCACGTTGCGGCCAGTGCTGCCCAGCACCACCACCACGCCACCGGTCATGTATTCGCAGCAGTGGTCACCGGCACCCTCCACCACGGTGGCGGCACCGCTGTTGCGCACGGCGAAGCGCTCACCGGCGCGGCCCAGGGCGAACAGCTCGCCACCGGTGGCCCCGTAGAGGCAGGTGTTGCCGAGGATCACCTGGCTGCCAGGGTCATGCACCCCAGCTGGGGGCACCACGGTGATGCGACCGCCGTTGATGCCCTTGCCGACGTAATCGTTGGCCTCGCCCACCAGCCGCAGTGTCATGCCCTTCAGCAGGAAAGCGCCGAAGCTCTGGCCGGCGGCACCGTCGAAACTGAGATCGACACGACCACCAAAGCCCGTGTTGCCGTAGCGGGCGGCAATCTCGCCGGAGAGGCGGGCACCCACACTGCGATCAGTGTTCACGATCGGCAGGGTGCGAACCACCGCACCATGGCCGTCGATGGCCGCCATCACGGCGGGGTCAGCCAGCAGCTGGTCTTCCAGCACCGGACCGTTGCCGTGGGCCTGGCCGTCATGGCGAAGCCAGATGCGGTCAGCAGCAGCCTCAATCGGAGCCAGCAGACAGGAGAGATCCAGCGATCCGGTCTTGGCCAGTGCCACGTCGCGCATCTCAAGCAGATCGGTCCGGCCGATCAGGTGCTCCAGGCGAGCCACTCCGAGCACGCTGAGCAACTGGCGCACTTCTTCAGCGATAAACAGGAAGAAGCTCACCACATGCTCGGGCAGACCGGTGAAGCGTTGACGCAGGGCCTCCTTCTGGGTTGCCACCCCCACCGGACAGTTGTTGGTGTGGCAGACGCGGGCCATGATGCAGCCCTCGGCGATCATCGCCACCGAGCCGAATCCGTATTCCTCGGCGCCGAGCAGGGCGGCGATCAGCACATCCCAGCCGGTCTTGAGGCCTCCATCGGCGCGCAGCAGAACCCGATCGCGCAGGCCGTTCTCCAGCAGGCTGCGGTGCACTTCAGTGAGCCCCAGCTCCCAGGGGCTGCCGGCATGTTTGATCGAGCTCAGCGGTGAGGCTCCGGTGCCGCCATCGTGGCCGGAGATCTGAATCACGTCGGCGTTGGCCTTGGCCACGCCGGCAGCAATGGTGCCGATTCCAATCTCAGACACCAGCTTGACGCTCACCTTGGCGGCGGGATGTACCTGGTGAAGGTCGTGAATCAGCTGGGCCAGATCCTCGATCGAATAGATGTCGTGGTGAGGCGGCGGCGAGATCAAGGCCACGCCGGGCTTGCTGTTGCGAAGCCAGGCGATGTAGGGGTCCACCTTGGGCCCCGGCAACTGACCACCCTCGCCGGGCTTCGCGCCCTGGGCCACCTTGATTTCCAGCTGGCTGCCGCTGCGGAGATACTCGGGAGTCACACCGAAGCGCCCCGAAGCGATCTGCTTGATCGCCGAATTGGCCGAGTCTCCGCGGCGAAGGCCGCGGATGGTGGAGAGAGTGGCCGAGTGGCCCTGATCGTCCACATCGGCGAGGGGCCGGAAGCGGGCAGGATCCTCACCGCCCTCGCCACTGTTGCTCTTGCCACCGATGCGGTTCATCGCGATCGCCAGCACCTCGTGGGCCTCCCGCGAGAGGGCCCCCAGGCTCATGCCACCGGTGCAGAAGCGGCTGCAGATGCTCTCGACGCTCTCCACCTGATCCAGGGGCAGGGGTTCAGGAGCCGGTCGCAACTGGAGCAGATCCCTCAGGGCCGTGACCGGACGATTCTCCAGCAGGGTCTTGTAGGTGGAGAAATGGTCGTACCCAGGACCTTGCTTCACAGCGGCGTGCAAGGCCTTGGCCATCTCCGGGCTGTTGAGATGGAACTCGCCGCCAGTGCGGTACTGCACAAAGCCCATGAACTCCAGCTTGGTGCGGTTGAGTTCGGGATAGGCCTTGGCGTGGAAGGCCAGGGTCTCGCAGGCCAGATCGGTGAGGCTCAGACCGGCGACGCGGCTGGTGGTGCCCTTGAAGGCCAGCTCGATCAGATCGGCGCCGATGCCGATCGCCTCGAAGATCTGGGCGCCGTGATAGCTGGCCAGCAGGGAGATGCCGATCTTGGAGAGGATCTTGCGCAGGCCATCTTCGAGAGCCTTGCGCACGTTCGCCTGGGCCTGGTCCACGCTGAGGGCGGGCAGCTTGCCGCGCTCGATCAGCGACTGGGTCTTGGGGTGGGCCAGCCAGTGGCGGGTGGTTTCAAACGCAAGCCAGGGGCAGACAGCACTGGCGCCATAGCCGATCAGGCAGGCGAGGTGGTGAGTCGTCCAGCACTGGGCCGTGTCGACCACCAGGGAACAGCGCAGCCGCAGCCCGAGGTTGAGCAAGTGATGGTGTACCGCGCCCACCGCCAGCAGAGGGGGGATGTAGGTGATCGTCGACCCAATCCCGGCGGATCCACCCTCAGGACCCTGCCGATCGGAGAGCACCAGGATCTGGCAGCCGTTCCGCACCGCTTCGGCAGCGGCATCCCTCAGGCGCCGCACAGCCACCTCAAGGCCAGCGGGGCCAGCGGTCACGGCATAGAGGGTGGAGAGGGTGCCCAGAGGGATGTGATGAGCACCCAGGTCAGCGAGTTCGGCCTCATTGAGGACGGGGGTCTCGAGATGGAGCCCGGAGGCCGCCTGCGGCTCGGGCTTCAGGGCGGACCCCCGCCGCCCCAGGAACATCTCGAGGCTCATCACCAGCTTTTCCCGCAGCGGGTCGATCGGCGGGTTGGTGACCTGGGCGAAACGTTGCTTGAAATAGTCGAACAACAGGTGGGGCTTACTGGAGAGCACGGCCAGCGGGATGTCGTCACCCATGCAGTAGGTGGGCTCCTTCGCCGCTCCGGCCATGTCCTCGATCACCAGGTCCAGGTCTTCGGCGCTGAAACCGAAGGCGGTCTGGTGCTGCAGCAGGTCCAGATCCCCGAGACGCTGCTCCTGCTCCCAGGGCTGCGGCAACAGGCTGCGACGGTGCTCAGCCAGCCAGGCGCCATAGGGGTGACGGGCCGCCGCTTCCTCCTTCACCTCCCAGTTGTGGAGGAGGCGGCCGTTCTCGAGATCCACCGCCAGCATCTGGCCGGGGCCGAGCCGCCCTTTCTCCAGGATGCGGCTCTCCTCCAGATCCACCACACCGGTCTCCGAGCCCATCACCACATAGCCATCGGTGGTGATGCAGTAGCGGGCCGGCCGCAGGCCGTTGCGGTCGAGAGTGGCGCCGACACTGCGACCATCGGTGAAGACAAGCAGGGCAGGACCGTCCCAGGGCTCCTGCAGACAGGAGTTGAATTCATACATCGCCTGGATGGCCGGGCGGCTCTCCAGCTCGGGCTGGTTGAGGAAGGCTTCCGGCACCAGGGTCAGCAGGCTGTCGGTGATCGGCCGACCGCTGCGCACCATCAGCTCAAGGGTGGCATCAAGGTTGGCCGAATCGCTGAAGGCGGCGTTCACCACCGGCCGGATGTCCGCGGCGCTGTCACCCCATGCGTCCTCGAGGTGGGCTTCAGCAGCCCGGGCCCAGTTGAGATTTCCCAGCAGAGTGTTGATCTCGCCGTTATGGCCCAGCAGCCGCATCGGCTGCGCCAGGGGCCAGCGGGGCAAGGTGTTGGTGCTGAAGCGGCGGTGATAGACCGCGAAGCTCACCGCGAAGCGCGGATCCCGCAGGTCGCCGTAGAAGGCGGCCAGCACGGCGGAACGCACCATGCCTTTGTAAACAACGGTGCGACCACTGAGGGAGGCGAAATAAAGGTCGTTCGGGCCGGGGCCCCAGGCTTCGCGAGCCCGGTCGCCGATGCGGCGGCGCAGGCGAAACAGCAGGGCCTCAAGGGCGTCACCATCCTGGTCGGACGCGAGCAGCCACTGCTCGATGGCCGGTGCAGTCTGGCGCGCCAGAACCCCCAGCACCTCAGGAGCAACAGGCACCTTGCGCCAGCCAAGCGAGCGCAGATCCAGCCGCTCAGCCTCCTGCTCGCAGAAGTGACGGGCCTGATCCCGCAGGCCTGCATCTGCCGGCATGAACACCATGCCCAGTCCGCGCACACTCCCCTCCGCCGCTGCCGCCTCGGGCCAGACGGCCTCGAGATAACCCCAGGGAATGCCACAGAGCAGCCCGGCGCCGTCGCCGGAATCACTGTCACCGCCACAGCCACCGCGGTGTTCCATGCATTCGAGCCCTCGCAGGGCCTGCTGCAGGACCCAGTGGCTCGGCTCACCATTGAGGTGCGCCAGAAAACCGACACCGCAGGCATCCTTCTCCCCGGCCACGGCCGCCGGCGCCGGGCTGTCGCAATGGGGCCAAACGGGCTGGGTGTAACGGGGCATAACGCTGGACGGGACCTGCGGACACGACGTGCGACTGCTAAGACCGATGGCGGTATGGCCCCGGCGATACGCAGAACGGTCCATCGTAGGGACTGACACTACCGAAGTTGCACCCCTGACGCCGTTCCAATCGCGACCCACCGGTTCCGCCGAGGCACCCGTTGTCGCGGCTGGTTCCACCAGGGGCGTCCTGCACGCTCACGGATCCTTGCAGTGCGGCACACCTCATCCATCAGGGTTAGGTTTCCGCCCTCTGCCGCAGCCCGCCATGGTCCTGGCCCCGTTGCTGCTCCTGCTCGCCGCCGATTCCGTGGCGGCCTTGCCCCAGGCGCTGGCCTCGCTACCGGCGCCACCGGTCCTGACTGCTGAATCCACGCGACTTCCGGACGCTCCGCCCACCCCCAGCCGCTCGGCTCAGCCGTGGTTGGGGCAGATCCGATCCGTAGCCCAGCGCGCCAGCACAGGTACGGCCGTGGTGATCAACGGCCAGCGTCAGCAGGCCCGCTGGGAATCGCGGCAATCGCCTGCCGGCAGCTCGGAACTGTGGCTGCCGCTGGAGGTTCTCCAGGGGCAACTCGGTGTGAGCAGCCGCACCATCGACGGCGGCACCCTCGATCTGGAGTGGTACGGCCGCCCCTTGGTGGTGCCGGCGGTGGACCAGCGCAGCCTCGACGACGAGGTCGCCGTGAACGTGCTGCCCCTGCTGAACGCGGTTGGGGTTCAGACGCGCGTCGTGGGAGACGCTCTCCACCTGGAATTACCGCCGGCGGCCCTCCTCGGTCTGCGCAGCTCCACCCCAGACGGCACACGCCGGGTCGTTCTCGATCTCAACGCGCCTGCCCTGGTCCGGCAGGAGGGAAGCCGGCTCTTTGTGGCGCTCGAAGGGTCCCCCGACCAGCTCCGCCAGCTCGCCGCCCTGGGCCTTCAACCCCGTGCTCGCAGAGGCGGCGTCGAGCTGGGCGTCAGCGCAGGCACCCGCCTGAGCAAACTCTTCACCCTCGGCACCCCACACCGCCTGGTGGTCGATCTGGCCGGCGATGGCGCCGCTGCCAGCTCCTCGGGTGCCCCTGCCGCCAAGCCTGCACCGATCGATCCACGGCTTCAGGCGCTGCTGGGCCGCGACCTCCGCTGGGATCGCCAGACCCGCACGGTGGCCGGCCGCAATCTGCGGATCAACAGTGTCGTGATGGATCCGGCGGCCAGCTCACTGCAGCTGCGGACCCTCACCCGCAGTGACGGCATGCAGGGACTCAGCTCCCTGTCGGATCTGGCACGCCAGCAGGACGCCCTGGTGGCGATCAACGGTGGCTACTTCAATCGGGTGCGCCGCCTGCCGCTCGGGGCCCTCAAGGAGGGTGGCCGCTGGCTGTCGGGGCCGATTCTCAACCGCGGTGTGATGGCCTGGAGCGGCCAGCAGCTGCCCCAGTTCGGCCGGCTGCAACTGCAGGAATGGGTGATCGACGCCAACGGCAGGCGCACACCCCTGACGGTGCTCAACAGCGGCTATGTGCAGCGCGGCCTGAGCCGCTACACCGCCGACTGGGGAGCCGCTTACCAGGCTCTGAGCGGCTCTGAGTCAGGGGCCCTGATTCAGAACGGTGTCGTGACCCAACTCTTCGACGGCACGGCTCTGGCACGCGGCATCCCCCTGCCCGAGGGCAGTTCCCTGCTGGTGGCCCGCGCCGGAGCGCCCCTTCCCTGGAGCCCGGGGGAGCGTCTGCAGATCGACAGCCGGCCCAGTTCCACC
Organism: Synechococcus sp. CBW1002; assembly: GCF_015840915.1. Classification (NCBI taxonomy): domain Bacteria; kingdom Bacillati; phylum Cyanobacteriota; class Cyanophyceae; order Synechococcales; family Synechococcaceae; genus Synechococcus; species Synechococcus sp. CBW1002. Next base: position 1,705,231 of record NZ_CP060398.1, on the reverse strand, counting down.
CTTGGGCAGGCCGGCTCTGTCATGGGAGGCGGGCCGTTGCTGCTGCAGAACGGCCGGGTGGTGCTGAACGGAACCGCCGAGGGCTTCGGCGATGCCTTCCTGCGCCAGGGAGCCCCCCGCACCGTGGTCGGCAGCGACGGTCGACGACTCTGGCTGGTCACCCTGGAGGGGGTGGATCAGGCCGGGCCCACCCTCAGCGAAACCGCCTGGGTGCTCCAGCAGATGGGCCTGCGCGATGCGCTCAATCTCGATGGAGGCAGCTCCACCGGGCTGGTCATGGGCGGGCAGCACACGGTCAAGGGCCGGGGCGTGGCGGGCTCGGTGCACAACGGCCTCGGCCTGGTGCCCGGAGGTCGCCCCATGGCGCGGATCGAGACCGCAGCACCCTGAACTCGGGCGTGGGCAACTGGCACACTGGATCCACGCTTAGCCTGTCGCATCTCCGCCCATGCCCAAGGGTCACAGCCTGCGCCTGACGGCGGCGGCGGCGGCAGAACTGGGACGCCAGGCCGCCGTCGCCGGCACCCCCGGGATGATGCATCTGGATCTGATCGACGGCAGCTGCGAGCGCTGGGCGATCCGCCTGCGCCCGGGCCATCTGGCGGGCACGCCGATCGCCCGGGCCGATGGCATCACCCTGTTCGCACCCGCCGACCAGCAAGGGCTGCTGACAGGCCTCAGCCTGGATTACCGCGGCGACCTCAGTGGCGGAGGCTTTCTGATCCGACCCGTTGGCAGCATCCGTGCCTGCGCGTGTGGGGCCGCCTTCAGCCGTTCGTCAGAGGAGCGTCCGACGACCCAGTAATGTGGCGGATTGTCGAAATCGGTCGGACGTCCGACCAGTCCTCCCCGAGAAGCACTAAGGCCCTCGATGCCCACCATTCAGCAGCTGATCCGCACCGAACGGCAGCGCTTGACCCGCAAGACCAAGTCTCCGGCCCTGCGCGCCTGCCCCGAGCGGCGTGGTGTGTGCACCCGCGTGTACACCTCCACCCCCAAGAAGCCCAACTCAGCTCTGCGCAAGGTGGCTCGCGTGCGGCTCACCTCGGGCTTTGAGGTGACCGCTTACATCCCCGGCATCGGCCACAACCTGCAGGAGCACTCCGTCGTGCTGATCCGCGGCGGCCGTGTCAAAGATCTGCCAGGCGTTCGTTACCACATCATCCGCGGCACCCTCGATACCGCAGGCGTGAAGGATCGTCGCCAGAGCCGTTCGAAATACGGCGCCAAGACCCCGAAGGGCTGATCGTTCTCAGACCCTCCTCATCTCCTGCCCCCCGCCCCTAACCCAGGTCCATGTCCCGCCGTAACGCCGCCGAGAAGCGCCCGGTTCTTCCCGATCCCCAGTTCAACAGCCGCCTCGCCTCGATGATCGTGGCGCGCCTGATGAAGCACGGCAAGAAGTCGACCGCTCAGCGGATTCTTTCCGACGCCTTCACGCTGATCAACGAGCGCACCGGCACTGATCCGCTGGAACTGTTCGAAACCGCCGTGCGCAATGCCACTCCCCTGGTGGAGGTGCGGGCCCGCCGGGTCGGTGGTGCCACGTATCAGGTCCCCATGGAAGTGCGTCAGGAGCGGGGCACCGCCATGGCCCTGCGCTGGCTGGTCAATTATTCCAGGGCCCGCAACGGCCGCAGCATGGCTCAGAAACTGGCCGGTGAACTGATGGATGCCGCCAATGAGGCCGGCAGCGCCGTACGCAAGCGGGAAGAAACCCACAAGATGGCCGAGGCCAACAAGGCTTTCGCCCACTACCGCTACTGAGGCGACCCCACGCAGAGATCCTGTTGCGGCCGGATCTCTGGGATGACACGTGTGCCCCATCGGATCGGCCTGCGCCTGACCGTTCGGCCGCTTTGTAAAGTAAGTCCCGCATTTTTCACGACCCCCTTCGGAGACAGTCCCCGTGGCCCGCGCCTACCCCCTGGAACGCGTCAGAAATATTGGTATCGCTGCCCATATCGACGCGGGCAAGACCACAACGACCGAACGGATCCTGTTTTATTCGGGCGTCGTCCACAAGATGGGCGAGGTGCACGACGGCGCTGCTGTCACCGACTGGATGGCCCAGGAGCGGGAGCGGGGCATCACGATCACCGCGGCGGCCATTTCCACCAGCTGGAAAGACCACCGCATCAACATCATTGACACCCCCGGTCACGTGGACTTCACCATTGAGGTGGAGCGCTCCATGCGAGTGCTGGATGGCGTGATTGCGGTCTTCTGCGCGGTCGGTGGCGTTCAGCCCCAGTCGGAAACAGTGTGGCGTCAGGCGGACCGCTACAAAGTTCCCCGCATGGTGTTCGTCAACAAGATGGACCGCACCGGCGCTGATTTCCTCAAGGTCTATGGCCAGATCAAGGATCGCCTCAAGGCCAATGCCGCCCCGATCCAGCTGCCGATCGGCGCTGAAGGCGAACTGAGCGGCATCGTCGACCTGGTGAAGAACAAGGCTTATATCTATAAAGATGACCTCGGCAAGGATATTGAGGAGGCTGATATCCCCGCCTCCATGGCCGATGAAGTCGCGACTTGGCGTGAAAAGCTGATGGAATCAGTCGCCGAAAACGATGAGGAGCTTCTTGAAGTCTTCCTCGAGACAGGCGAGCTGACTGAAGCCCAGCTGCACAAAGGGATTCGCGAAGGCGTTCTCAAGCACGGCCTCGTGCCGATGCTCTGTGGTTCAGCGTTCAAGAATAAAGGGGTTCAGCTGCTGCTCGACGCCGTGGTGGATTACCTGCCCGCGCCGATTGACGTTCCCCCCATTCAAGGCCTGCTGCCCGATGGCACCGAGGCCCTGCGGCCCTCGGACGACAGCGCTCCCTTCAGCGCCCTTGCCTTCAAGGTGATGGCCGATCCCTTCGGCAAACTGACGTTCATCCGCATGTATTCGGGTGTTCTACAGAAAGGCAGTTACGTACTCAATTCCACCAAGGACAAAAAAGAGCGCATCTCCCGCCTGATCATTCTCAAGGCCGATGATCGTGAGGAAGTTGACGAACTTCGTGCCGGCGATCTTGGCGCCGTTCTTGGCCTGAAGGACACCACCACCGGAGATACACTCTGTGTGGAAAACGATCCGATCATCCTGGAATCTCTCTACATTCCCGAGCCTGTGATCTCGGTGGCTGTGGAGCCCAAGACCAAGGGCGATATGGAGAAGCTCTCCAAAGCCTTGCAGTCTCTTTCAGAAGAAGATCCCACCTTCCGGGTCCGCACCGATCCGGAAACCAACCAGACCGTGATCGCCGGCATGGGCGAACTCCATCTGGAAATCCTTGTGGACCGGATGCTGCGCGAATTCAAGGTGGAGGCCAACATCGGCGCCCCTCAGGTCTCCTATCGGGAAACCATTCGCGCCAGCTCCAAAGGTGAGGGCAAATTTGCCCGCCAGACCGGAGGCAAGGGCCAGTATGGCCACGTGGTGATCGAAATGGAGCCTGGAGAGCCGGGTTCCGGCTTCGAGTTCGTCAACAAGATTGTTGGCGGCATCGTGCCGAAGGAGTACATCGGCCCTGCCGAACAGGGCATGAAGGAGACCTGCCAGTCAGGCGTGATCGCGGGCTTCCCGATGATCGATGTGCGGGTCACCATGGTCGACGGGTCCTACCATGATGTGGACTCGTCGGAAATGGCCTTCAAGATCGCCGGGTCGCTGGCCTTCAAAGACGGCGTCAAGAAGTGCAATCCTGTACTGCTTGAACCGATGATGAAGGTCGAGGTCGAAGTTCCCGAGGATTTCCTCGGTTCGATCATCGGTGACCTCTCCTCCCGCCGCGGCCAGGTGGAGGGGCAGTCCGTCGATGACGGACAGTCCAAGGTGCAGGCCAAGGTACCGTTGGCCGAGATGTTCGGCTACGCCACCCAGCTCCGATCCATGACCCAGGGTCGGGGTATCTTCTCGATGGAATTCAGCCATTACGAGGAAGTTCCTCGCAACGTGGCCGAGGCCATCATCTCCAAGAATCAGGGCAATTCCTGATCTTTTCTCTACTCACTAACCCCCCCGATTCTTCCCTTCCATGGCTCGCGAGAAGTTCGAAAGGAACAAGCCTCACGTCAACATCGGCACCATCGGCCATGTTGACCACGGCAAAACCACCCTGACGGCTGCCATCACCAACGTGCTGGCGTCCCAGGGCATGGCCAAGGCCCAGGCCTACGACGAAATCGACGGCGCTCCCGAAGAGAAAGAGCGGGGCATCACGATCAATACCGCCCACGTCGAGTACGAAACCGACAAGCGGCACTATGCCCACGTCGACTGCCCGGGCCACGCCGATTATGTGAAGAACATGATCACCGGTGCCGCCCAGATGGACGGCGCCATCCTGGTGGTGGCCGCCACCGACGGCCCGATGGCCCAGACCAAGGAGCACATCCTGCTGGCCAAGCAGGTGGGTGTGCCCGCCCTGGTGGTCTTCCTCAACAAGAAGGACATGGTCGACGACGAGGAAATCCTCGAACTCGTCGAACTGGAGATGCGTGAGCTGCTGAGCAGCTACGACTTCCCCGGCGATGACATCCCGATTGTGGCTGGCTCCGCCCTCAAAGCCCTGGAGTACATCCAGGGCGGCAAGAAGGCCGTGCGTGGTGAAGACGAGTGGGTCGACAAGATCCTCGACCTGATGGATGCCGTTGACGAGGCCATCCCCGAGCCCGAGCGCGAGATCGACAAGCCGTTCCTGATGGCGATCGAAGACGTGTTCTCGATCACCGGTCGCGGCACCGTCGCCACCGGCCGGATTGAGCGCGGCAAGGTCAAAGTGGGTGAGACAGTCCAGATCGTGGGCATCCGCGACACCCGCGAGACCACCGTGACCGGGGTCGAAATGTTCCGCAAGCTGCTCGACGAGGGCATGGCAGGCGACAACGTCGGCCTGTTGCTGCGTGGCATCCAGAAGGAAGACATCGAGCGCGGCATGGTGCTCGTCAAGCCCAACTCGATCAAGCCCCACACCAAGTTCGAGGGCGAGGTGTATGTGCTGAAGAAGGAAGAAGGCGGCCGTCACACCCCCTTCTTCGCCGGTTATCGCCCGCAGTTCTACATCCGCACCACGGATGTGACCGGCCAGATCACCGCCTTCACCTCCGATGAAGGTGAGAACGTGGAAATGGTCATGCCCGGCGACCGCATCAAGATGAGTGCCGAGCTGATCTGCCCGGTTGCCATTGAGCAGGGCATGCGCTTCGCCATCCGCGAAGGTGGTCGCACCATCGGTGCCGGCGTGGTCTCCAAGATCGTCGCCTGAACCGGCTTGCCGCCGCTTCTGATCTAGGTTGAAGGGGTCGGGGCCCAAAACCCCGCCCCTTTTTGTGCACCTCGACAACTCACCCCTCCCGCCGACCCTGTCAGGTCGGGTTTCCTGCGCGCCCCTCCATGTCCACTGCCATCGCCCAGCAGAAGATCCGCATCCGTCTGAAGGCCTTTGACCGCCGCATGCTGGATCTCTCCTGCGAAAAAATCATCGAAACAGCCGATCACACCGCTGCCACGGCCATCGGCCCGATTCCCCTGCCAACCAAGCGCAAGATCTACTGCGTGCTGCGCTCCCCCCACGTGGACAAGGATTCCCGCGAGCACTTCGAAACCCGCACCCACCGCCGCATCATCGATATCTACAGCCCCACCTCCAAAACCATCGACGCCTTGATGAAACTGGATCTCCCCAGTGGCGTCGACATTGAAGTCAAGCTCTGAATCTGTCGCGTTCTCAGCCGCTGGATGACCCACCCCCGTTGCCGGTCCGTCCGGTGGCGGGGGTGTTCTTTCTAGGATCAACCATTCTTGACCACCCCGTTGCACGCCTTTCCGCCTGTCCCGAGCCCCTGCTGCACCAGCGCATCCAGCAGCCGTCCAGCTGGAGCGGGGCGACCCTTCACCTGGGCAGGAATCACGGCATGACCAGCACCCCGACCATCCGGGAACTGCCCTTGTTCCCGCTGCCCGATGTGGTGCTGTTCCCGCAGGAAGTGCTGCCGCTGCACATCTTCGAGCCGCGTTACCGGATGCTGCTCAGCACGGTGATGGCTGAGGATCGACGCTTCGGGGTGGTGCGCTGGGATCCTCAGGAGCAGCGCATGGCGTCCGTGGGGTGCTGCGCCGAAATCCTGCACTGCCAGACCCAGCCGGACGATCGCAGCAACATCGTGACCATGGGCCAGCAACGCTTCCGGGTGCTGGAAATCGTGCGCGAAGCCCCGTTCCGGGTGGGCCTGGTCAGCTGGATCGAGGATGAAGTCTCAAGCAGCCACGACGACCTGCAGACGCTCACCGCCGCTGTGACCCAGGCCCTGCAGGATGTGGTCGAACTGACCGGCAAGCTGGTGGGCAAGCCCGCTCACCTGCCCAACGACCTGCCGGATCTGCCCCGGGAACTGTCGTTCTGGATCGGTTCCCATCTGGGTGGCCCCGTGGCCGATGAGCAGCAGGCCCTGCTGGAACTCACCGACACCGGCGACCGCCTGCGGCAGGAATACGAGCTTCTCGACCAGACACGCCGCCAGCTCGCCGCCCGCACCGTTCTGATGGACACCTTCCGCGATCTTGGGGACAGTGAGCCCGACGCGGACTCCGATGGTGATCCAGCAGGAGACTCCGAGCCTGGCGGCCAGGGCTGAACATGGCGAATCTGACCCTGCCCCTCGTGGGGACAGCCCTGCTTGCCGGGGGGCTGGTCGGAGCGTTCTGGCTCTGGCAGCGCCAACGGCGCAGCTTCTCCAGCACCGCCAGCGTGGCGGCGGCCTACGACCGCTGGACCGAAGACCAACTGCTGGAGCGGCTCTGGGGCGAGCACGTGCACCTGGGCCACTACGGCAATCCGCCGCGCCGGTGCGACTTCCGCGCCGCCAAGGCCAGCTTCGTAAATGAGCTGGTGCGCTGGAGCGGACTCGACCAGCTGCCGCCGGGCAGTCGGGTGCTCGACGTGGGCTGCGGCATCGGAGGCAGCGCCCGCATCCTGGCCCGCGACTATGGCTTCAACGTGCTGGGCATCAGCATCAGCCCCGCCCAGATCGCTCGTGCCCAGGCCCTCACGCCAGCTGAACTCACCTGCCGCTTTGCGGTGATGGACGCCCTGGCCCTCGATCTGGAGCCCGCCAGCTTCGATGCCGTGTGGAGCGTGGAGGCCGGTCCCCACATGCCGGACAAGCAGCGCTACGCCGATGAACTGTTGCGGGTGCTGAAACCGGCGGGCCTGCTGGCGGTGGCCGACTGGAACCGGCGCGACCCGACCGATGGACACCTGAACCGCGTGGAGCGGTGGGTGATGCGCCAGCTGCTCGAGCAATGGGCCCACCCGGAGTTCGCCAGCATCCGGTCCCTGCAGCACAACCTGGAAACCAGCCCCTGGGGCGGCGGCATCCAGATCACCACCGGCGACTGGAGCCGCCAGACGCAACCCTCCTGGATCGAGTCGATCCTCGAGGGTGTGCGCCGGCCGGGGGCAGTGCTGGGCCTTGGCCCAGGCGCCGCCCTGCAGGGCCTGAGGGAAACGCCGACCCTGCTGCTGATGGACTGGGCCTTCCGCACCGGAATGATGCAGTTCGGAGTGTTCCGCGGCCGGAAAGGCAGCTAGGCGGCCTCTGCGTTGGCGGGAGTCGCCGCTGCAGCAGTATCCGCTGAGTCCGCTTCGGCGAGGCTGGTGATCGGATAGGCCCCGAACAGCATGACGTGCTCACACAGGGGCCGCAGGCGGTCCAGAGCACGCTCCAGCCGGGCAGTGGCGTCGGTGGGATCCGACGCGATGAACTCCAGATCGACAAAGAAGATGTATTCCCCCATCTCCCGTTTGGATGGGCGCGATTCGATCCGGCTCATGTTGAGACCCTCGGCGGCGAAGCACTGAAGGGCCTCCAACAGCGCGCCGGGGCGATTGGCCTGCAACGAGAAGGCGAGGCTGGCCAGCGCACCAGTCCGGGCGCGGGGACCGCGGCGCAACAGCAGAAAGCGGGTGCAGTTGCCCGGCACATCGTTGATCGGATAGGCCAGCACCTCCAGACCGTGCTCGGCGGCGGCTTCGCGCGACGCAATGGCTCCGCGGAAGCGACTGCCGGCGACCAGCCGGGCCGCCTCGGCGGTTGAGCTGGTCGGCAACTGCACAGCTGCCGGCAGCTGGGCCGCGAGCCACTGGCCGCACTGGGCCAGGGCCTGGGGGTGGGAGAGCACTTCGCTGATGTCGGCCAGGCTGCCGCTGCCCATCAGCGCGTGGCGGATGGGCAGCACCAGCGCCCGGGCAATGGTGAGATCGGGATGTTCCCACAGCGCATCCAGGCAGGTGGTGACACCACCTTCCACCGAGTTTTCCACCGGCACCACCGCCGCCTCACAGTCCCCATCGGCCAGGGCCCGGATCACAGCACGGATCTCCCGCTGCGGCACCAGCTCAGGATCGGCGATGCCCTCCAGGCGCGCCAGATGCCCGGCCGCCTGTTCGCCGTAGGTGCCCGTCGGACCAAGGAAGGCAAGGCGCATGGGCTCGGGACTGCTCACGGTGGACCGATAAGATCATGCCGCGTCGGCCTGCCGGCCATGTCCGTGGCCTTCAGCGCCAGCCAGTCGCTGAAACTGTCCCTGCCCGCCGAGGACTGCGATCGGGTCGGGCTGCTGCCCCCCTATCTCGACGATGAGGAGCGCGTCATCGGCGCCTTGCTCGATCCCAGTCAACTGGAACGATTGGAGGCGGGTCGCTACCGCTACGCCGTCACTCGGCTGCAGGTGTTCCAACTGCAGATTCAGCCGGTGGTGGTCCTGCAGGTGCGGCGCCAGCCTGGCAGGATCGAACTCAACGCCATCGACTGTGAGCTGGAGGGGCTGGGCCTGATCGACGACTTCCAGCTCACCCTGCAGTCGTGGCTGGAGGCTGCGGACACCGGTCTGGAGGGGGAGGCCACCCTGGCGGTGACCGTGAGCCAGCCGCCGCTGCTGAAGCTGATTCCCACCAAGGTGCTGGAAGCCACCGGTCACTCGGTGCTCAGCCGCATCCTGCTGGGCATCAGAACCCGGGTGGGGCAGCAGCTGCTGGGGGACTTCCGCGACTGGTGCACGCAGGCTTGAGAAAACTGCGGCGGTGCAGCGCGGTGGGGCCCAGCCGCTGCAGGGCCGCGCGATGCTGCGCAGTGCCATAGCCCCGGTGCCGTTCGAGGCCATAGCCGGGGAACTGCAGGGCCAGCCGTTCGAGCAGGGCATCGCGGCACTGCTTGGCGAGCACGCTCGCCGCCGAAATGGCCGGGCAGCTGGCATCGCCGCCCACCAAAGCGCGCTGCTCACCGGACCAGCCCCGCAGGGGCAGGTTGCCATCCACGAGCACGAGCTGGGGCCGCCTGGGCAGGCGTTGCAGAGCGCGGTGCATCGCCCGCTCCGTGGCCGGCCGGATGCCATACCGATCGATCTCGGCAGCACTGGCCTGACCGAGTGCCCAGGCGAACGCCTCGGCCTCGATCAGCGGCACCAGGGCAGCGCGGCGGCGGGCCGTGAGCTTCTTGCTGTCGGTGAGCCCCGCAGAGACCAGAGTCTGGAATGCCTGGGCCGGCAGGATCACCGCCGAGGCGAACACCGGGCCGAACAGGCAGCCGCGTCCCACCTCGTCCACGCCAGCACAGACGAGCGGATCGCGATCCTGCCAGGACTCCGGCCGCTGCGGCACCATGGCACCGAACTCAACCGCTGGCAGAGGAGCGGCGGCGGCGGCGGCGGGGCTCGCCATTGTCCTCGGGTTCCGCAGCGGCTTCGGCGGCAACCGCCACGGGAATCGCCACGGCCACGGGCTCAGCAACGGCCGCTGACGAACGGCTGCGACTGCGGCGAGGCGCCGGATGGCTGGAGACGGAATGGCTGGGCACGGTCACCGTGACCACGTCTTCGGGACCCTGATCAACGGGCAGGGGCGTAATCGCCACCGAGGCCGGTCCGATCGGGGAGGACTCGCTGACGATCGAACCGGCACCGACCTGGGTCGCCAGCGGAGCGGCATCCCCATGGCTGCGGCCGTTGCCGCTGGCGTCACCGCCTCGACCACGGCGGCGACGGCGCGGGCCGGAGGCCGCCATCTGCTGGCGGGCCTCCTCCAACACCAGTTCGGGATCAACACCTGGACGGGCGATCCGCACCACAACGTTGTCGGAAGCAGGGGGCGAATCCAGCAGCAGGGAGGGATTGAGGCCCATCCAGCCGTACACCAGCTCCTGATCCGGCTCCATCGGCACCACCACCACCTGGGGCTCCTGGCGCCGCGGGCCGGACTCTGTCGCCGAAGACGGGATGGCAGCCGGCACCTCGACCGGAACCGCGCCCTCGGAGCTGTCCTCGATGGCGCTGGGAAAGGTGGTCAACTCAGGCAGCTCACTGCCGGAAGCCGCACGACCGCCCCGGCCTCCACGCCGCCTCCGGCCACTGCCACCAGCCTCCGCGGCTCCGGGACTGGCCACCTCTGCCCGGGCCGATGCCGCCGAACGCACCAGACCGGTCATCGTGGCCAGGGGCTGGAGCGTGTCCTGGCCGGGCAGCACCGCCACGTGGCCAAGACCGCCACAGCTGGGGCAGGCGCGGCCGAACAGCTCGTAAAGATTCTGGCCCTGCCGTTTGCGGGTGAGCTCCACCAGGCCCAGCTCGGTGAGTTGGGCAATCTGGGGACGGGCCGCATCGTGGCGCACCGCATCGGTGAAGTACTCGAGCAACTGCAGTTGATCGCGGCGCGAGTCCATGTCGATGAAGTCGATGATCACGACCCCACCGATGTTGCGCAGCTTCAGCTGGCGGGCAATTTCAACCGCCGCCTCACAATTGGTCCACAGCACCGTTTCCCGGGCGTTGGCGGAACGGGTGAAGGAACCGGAGTTCACATCGATCACAGTGAGCGCCTCGGTGGGCTCGATGATCACGTAGCCGCCCGAGGGCAGATCGACCCGGGGCTTGAGCGCATCGCGGATCGCCGCATTGACGCGGAAGTGCTCCAGGATCTCGCCGGGCTCCTGGTGAAATTCGACCAGGAGATTGGCCTGATCCGCGCCCAGGAAGGCATTGACCCGCTCCACCGCTTCGTGGGTGTCGACCACCACCCGCACCACCTCAGGCGTGTAGAGATCGCGCAGCACCCGATGGACGAAATCCTCATCCCGGTTGAGCAGGGTGGGCGGACTGGCGGTCTCGGCGGCCTGCTGGATGCCTTCCCACTGGCGCAGCAGGGATTCGAGGTCGTCGATCAGCAGATCTTCGCTGACGCCCTCGGCTTCGGTGCGGATCAGCAGGCCAGCGCCGGGGGGCTTGATCAGGACGCCGAGTGCCCGCAGGCGGTTGCGCTCGTTTTCGCCATTGATCCGGCGGGAGATGTTCACCCCCTGGCCGTGGGGCTGGAGCACCAGAAAACGCCCCGGCAGCGTGAGGTTGCCGGTCAGGCGTGGGCCCTTGGTGCCGGTGGGTTCCTTCATCACCTGCACCAGCACGGTCTGGCGCGGCGCCAGCAGCTCGGTGATGCCGGCAGCCCCCTTGCGGAGCCGGAGTGGACCGAGATCGGTGACGTGAATGAAACCGTTCTTTTCGCTCTCGCCGATGTTGACGAAAGCAGCGTCGATCCCGGGCAACACGTTTTCGACGGTGCCGAGATAGACGTCACCAATCTGGTAGCGGCCCTGGGCCACGACCAGTTCATCAACACGCTCGTCGTTGAGAACCGCGGCGATCCGCAGGTGCTCGGCAATGACGATCTGCTGGGGCATGGAAAAATTCTGGGCTCGAAAGAGCGCCGCCAAGGGTGAATCGACCCGCCCCTCAGAGGACCCTGCGAGGCGATGGCGCGTGCGTCAGCACGCCGGTGGGACTGTCAGCGGAACGGCAAGCCAGCGACAGCCCATCCGGAAGAAATTGAAGACGCAGACGCTCTGCGTCCGGCGAGCCGCGGAGGAACGTCCGGGGAAGTGGGTCGCAAGGGAGCGACTTGTTCGAAGAAACGTTCTGGCGGCGGAATGCTCGATCCGACCGTCGTTGGGGAGACCGGCGAACTTTTCTGCCGACCTGCAGGCAAATTAGCACGCTCGCAAGATCAGCCCCTGCCGCTGGGTTCTGGAGGCCCGCAGTCGACAGCCCAAAGCCTCGCCAAGCCAGTGGATCACCTGCTCCGGCCGCAGACTGCGCCCCTGGGAATCCACCCAGGCCCGGACAGTCACGACCGCTTCAGCGGCATTCAGGCCGGCGTCAGCGCTGGTGTCCACGGCGAGGTCGAACAGATAGGGCCGGCAGTCCCGCTGCCGTGGTCGGCCTTTTTTATCGGTGTCCTCCCAGAGGAGCGCATCGGCCTCCAGCAGCGCCGCCACAGCCTCCTGCCAGCGCTGCCATGGCACCGGCTCCACGGGGCTGGCCGTGAACCGCCACAGGGCCGCTTCGACCTCCTGGGACAGGCTGGGGCCGAACACCGCCACCTCCCCGACCGAGAGCAGGCGGAACTCCGCGGGCAGCTCAACCTGCAGCGCCTGGCGCACCGCCGCCGGATCGCAGGCCTCGGTGAACTCCAGATCCATCCATTCACCGAGGCCCTCCACCCCCAGCGGCAACGAGAGCGCGAACTGCAGCCGGGGCAGGGGGTGAAACCCACCGGTGAAGCTCACCGGCAGACCGCTGCGCCGCAGGGCCCTCTCCAGCAGCCGCACCGTGTCGAGATGGCTGATCAGGGCCAGGGAGCCTGTCTTGGCGAACCCGAAGCGCAGCCGGAACACCCGCTCGCTGGCCGGGGCGCGCTGTGCCTCCAGGGAGGGAATCGGCGGCGGCGCGATCACCACGTTATGACCCAGTTCCGGCCCGCAGACACCGCAGCTGCTGCAACCGGCGAAGGAACAATCCGGCACCACCAGGGCCGCCAGGGCCCGTTGCAGATCCTCGGCCAGCCAGCGCTTCTCCAGCCCCGCATCGATGTGATCCCAGGGCAGGGGCTGGGCGCAGAACGCCTCCAGGTCCTCGACCGAGAGGGCCTCGGCGCTGCTCCAGGCCCCCATCTCCAGGGCCCTGTAGCGGCCCTCCAGGCCGGCCGCCTCGATGGCGGCGGTCCAGGCGGCATGGGTGCGATCGGCCGACTCGAACCAGGCATCGAGGCCGGCGCCGGCCCGCCAGGCCGCCTCGAGCACAGGCGCCAGGCGTCGATCGCCGCGGCCGACGAAATCCTCGATCGCCGAGAGGCGCACATCGGTGAAATTGGTCTTGATGCCGCGCAGCTGGCGCAGGGCGGAGCGCAACAGCTGCTGACGCCGCACGAACTCCGCGGTGGAGACGCTGTGCCACTGGAAGGGCGTATGGGGCTTGGGCGTGAAGTTGCTGATCGTGAGGTTCAGCTCCAGCCGGCCCAGATCGGCGCAGTCGCGTTGCAGGGCGCGGCAGGTATCGGCGATGCCGAGCACATCGGCATCGGTTTCACCCGGCAGACCGATCATGAAATAGAGCTTCACCTTGCGGTAACCGCTCTGCATCGCCGTGCGAATGCCCCGCAGCAGCTCCGCGTCGGTGAGGCCCTTGTTGACGATGTCGCGCAGGCGCTGGGTACCGGCCTCCGGCGCAAAGGTGAGCCCCCCCTTGCGGGTGCCGCCGAGGATATGGGCGATGTTCTCGTCAAAGCGATCCACCCGCTGGCTGGGCAGGGTGAGGCTCACATTGCGCTCGGCCAGCCGGTTGCGCAGTTCCACACCCACCGCGGGCAGGGCCAGGTAATCGCTGCAACTGAGCGAGAGCAACGAGAAATCGCTGTAGCCGGTGCGGCGCATCCCCTCCTCCACCGCCTCGATCACCGCCTCGGGTTCGACATCGCGGGCCGGACGGGTCAGCATGCCCGGCTGGCAGAAGCGGCAACCACGGGTACAGCCGCGCCGGATCTCCACCGTGAGGCGGTCGTGCACCGTTTCGATGTGGGGCACCAGCCCCATGGCGTAGTGGGGCATCGGCGTGGCGGTGCGGCGCTGGATCCGTGGCGGCAGCCCTGGCTCCAGGGGCTGCAGGCTCACCCCATCGGCAGCTTGGCCGTAGAGAGCCGGCACGTAGACACCCGGCACCTGGGCCAGATCGCGCAGCAGGGCGCGGCGGCTGAGGCCGGCGGCACGGGCCTCCGCCACCACCAGGCCGATCTCCGGCAGCAGCTCCTCGCCATCGCCGAGGGCGACGAAATCGAAGAAGGCGGCATAGGGCTCGGGGTTGCTGGTGGCCGTGGGACCACCGGCGAAGATCAGGGGCGGCGCAGCGGGATCATCCAGAGGCAGATCTCCCCGATCGACAGCGCGGATCGGGATGCCGGCCAGCTCCAGCATCGTGAGGATGTTGGTGCCGCCCAGTTCGTAGCTGAGGCTGAAGCCAAGGATGTCAAAGGCCGCCAGGGGGCGGCGGCTCTCCACCGCGAACAGGGGCTGCCGCCGCTGCCGCAGCCGGTCGGCCAGATCGGGGGCAGGCAGGTAGGCCCGGTCACAGAGCTGAGCGGGAAGGGAATTGAGAATCGAATAGAGAATGATGTGGCCGGTGTTGCTCGCCCCCACCTCGTAGACCTCGGGATAGGTGAGGGCCCAGCGCACCCCAGCCGCTCGCCAGTCGCGCTCCCAGTCGCGCGGCATCACCCCCAGCTCGTTGCCCAGGTAACGGGCAGGCTTGCTGATACCCAGATCGACCAGGGCATCGAAATCGATCGGGGCAGAGCCAGGGTCGACAGAGACAGCTCGGGCAGGCACTGCGTCGTCAGCAACAGCCGTGGCGGAGGAAGCGGTGGAAGGCACGGCGGGCACGGCTTGGCAGAGCTTGATGCTATGCAGCGCCGCAGACGGCACCAGAGCCGGTGCTCTGCCAACGCCCCCTGGCGCAAGCCTGAGGAGAGCTGCCCTGCTGCGATCGGCCACTGCCGTAGGACAATCCCGCCAGCGACTCCAGCTGCGGCGCAGCCCTCTTTTGCCATGGTTCAGGTCAACGGCAACTACCTCAAGCTCAAGGCGGGCTATCTGTTCCCCGAGATCGCCCGACGGGTCAAGGCCTTCAGCGAGGCCAACCCCGAAGCCGCCATCATCCGCCTGGGCATCGGCGATGTGACCGAACCGCTGCCCGAGGCCTGCCGCATTGCCATGAAGGCCGCGATCGACGCGATGGGCACCCGCGAGGGCTTCCACGGCTATGGCCCGGAGCAGGGCTACCTCTGGCTACGCGAGAAGATCGCCGCCCACGACTTCCAGGCCCGCAGCTGCGACATCTCCGCTGAGGAGATCTTCGTGTCCGACGGCTCCAAGTGCGACAGCGCCAACATCCTCGACATCCTGGGGGAGGGCAACCGCATCGCCGTGACCGATCCGGTGTATCCGGTGTATGTAGACAGCAACGTGATGGCGGGCCGCACCGGCGAGGCCGATGCCGCGGGTCAGTACGGCGGGCTCACCTACCTGCCGATCAATGCCGAGAACGGCTTCACTGCTCAGATCCCCAGCGAAACGGTGGATCTGATCTACCTCTGCTTTCCCAACAACCCCACCGGCGCGGTGGCCACCAGGGAGCAGCTCAAGGACTGGGTCGACTACGCCCGCGCCAATGACGCCCTGATCCTGTTTGATGCCGCCTACGAGGCCTTCATCCAGGACCCCTCTCTGCCCCACTCGATCTACGAGATCGAGGGGGCACGGGAGTGTGCGATCGAGTTCCGCTCCTTCTCCAAGAACGCCGGCTTCACCGGCACCCGCTGCGCCCTCACCGTGGTGCCCCGCGATCTGATGGGCACCGCCGCCAATGGTGAGAAGGTGGAGCTGTGGGGCCTGTGGAACCGGCGCCAGTGCACCAAGTTCAACGGGGTGAGCTACATCGTGCAACGGGGTGCCGAGGCCGTGTATTCACCCGAAGGGCAGACCCAGGTGAAGGCCCTGATCGACTTCTACATGGAGAACGCCGCGATCATCCGCCGCGAACTCAGCGCCGCGGGACTGCAGGTTTACGGCGGCGAGCAGGCCCCCTACGTCTGGCTGAAGACCCCCGAGGGCGTGGATTCCTGGGGCTTCTTCGATCGACTGTTGAGCCAGGCCCATGTGGTGGGCACCCCCGGCAGCGGCTTCGGTGCCGCCGGCGAGGGCTACTTCCGCCTCTCGGCCTTCAACAGCCGCGCCAACGTGGAGGAAGCGATGCGCCGGGTGCGGGCCCTGTGAGTCAGGTGATCTCCAATCCGGCCCTGCAACCGCAAGCCCAGGGCGAATCGATACAGTTGGCCCAGGTCATGCTGGAGTCCCTCATGACGCCTCCTTCCCTGATGCTGCCTGTGGCTGATGCCTCCAGGATCCACGCGTTGGATGCTGCTGCCGGAGCCCACTGGCACGCCACCGCCACACCCAGCCGTTCCCCCGGCGGGGCGGCTGTGATCGAAAAGACGACGGAGCGAGTGCGCAAGCCCTCGCCCCGGTACAAGGTGCTGCTGCACAACGATCCGGTCAACTCCATGGAATACGTGGTGACGACCCTGCGCCAGGTGGTGCCCTCCCTCAGCGAGCAGGACGCGATTGCCGTGATGCTGGAGGCCCACAACACCGGCGTGGGTCTTGTGATCGTCTGCGATCTGGAGCCGGCGGAGTTCTACTGCGAAACCCTCAAGGGCAAGGGGCTCACCAGCACGATCGAACCGGAGACATGAGCCTGGCCGGTGCCGCCGGCCCCTGGCGCTGGCTGGCGGGGCTGCTGTACGTGCCCCTGCTCTATGGAGCGGGATGGCTCCTGGCTCTGCCCCTGCCCCTGGCGCCGGCTGATCGCCCCCTGATCGGCACCGCCTTCACCCTGGCCCTGTTCCTGCTCAGCCTGCCCCTCTGGGTGGGTCGGATGTGGCGGCAGCCGGCCCCCTGGACGACGCTGGGGGTGCTCGGCCCCGCACCAGCTGTACTGCGGGCGTTGCTGCGCGGCCTGTTGAAGGCCCTGCTGCTGCTGCTGGTCCTCAGCCTGCCCCTGGTGCTGGGCGGCTGGGCCCACTGGCAGGGAGGCGTGGCACTGAGTGATTGGATCAACGCCCTGCTGCTGATGCTTGGGGTGGGCTTCGCCGAGGAACTGGTGTTCCGCGGCTGGCTCTGGGGGGAACTCACCCAGCTGCTGGGGGGCAGCCGCTTGGCAGGCCAGAGGGCCCTGCTGGCCCAGGCGGTTCTGTTCAGCCTGGTGCACACCCGTTTCAACCTGGGGCCGGCGGCGCTGCTGGCCCTGCTGGGGGGACTGGGGCTGCTGGGTCTGGTGCTGGGCCTGCAGCGCCGCGCCGATGGGGGCCTGCTCTGGGGCGCCATCGGGCTGCACGGCGGCCTGGTGGGGGGCTGGTTCCTGCTGCAGGGAAGCCTGCTGCAACTGTCCAGCCAGGCCCCGGCCTGGCTGGTGGGTCCAGGTGAGGTGGCACCCAACCCGATCGGTGGGCTGGTGGGATGGCTCGGCCTGGGGGCACTGCTCTGGGTGCGGCGGCGCTGGTGGGCCCATCAGGCGCGCCCCTGACTGATGGACTTACCTGGGAAAGCTGACCCTCAAGGTTGTGCCCTCCCCGGGCTGGCTCTGGGCTGCAATGGTTCCATGATAACGATGGACGATTTCCTGGGCAATCGCCAAACCCAGACCTGTGCCTCCCATCGCGCGGGAACGCGACTTTTCAACGCGGTAAAAGCGTTGAAATAAATGGGGCAGATGCTCTGCAGAGATGCCAGGCCCGGTATCACTCACGCTGACCTGAACGGAGCCCCGCTGAGCAACAGCTGTCACGGTGACAGCTCCCGAAGCGGGGGTGTGTTTCACAGCATTATCCAGCAGATTCAAAAACAATCGAATCAGATGATCTGGACTTCCCTGAATCTGGAGATCAGGGGCCAGATCAGTGACCAAGGGCACCTCGAAAAATCAGCAAGCTGGTTGATTACGATGGAATAGCGATAGAATCAGGAAATCAGACTGCATGCCAGCGGTGGGCAAAAGAGGGTTTTGGGACGAACAGCATAGGGTCGCAAAGCTCCAAGAGAAGAAGCCGGTTCTCTAGCGGCTGTCTGATTCGATCCCATGGGAAAAATTCCAGCCGATACTTGACCAAGGATACGCGCAGGATCGCAAGAGCAATGCAGGGCGTAAGCGGATTGATCCGCTGATCCTTTTCAAGATGCTTGTTCTCCAGCAGCTATTTAACCTCAGCGATGATGAGTTTGAGTTCCAGGTGAATGACAGGCATTCCTTTGAGGAGTTTGTCGGGCTGGGTGTGATGAACAGCATTCCTGATGCAACCACAGTCGCCTTGTTCAGGGAAAGGCTGCGCAAAGCAGGAGTGATTGAGGAGCTCTTCGAGATGCTCGAGGCATACCTCCGCTCACAGGGACTCCAAGCCCGTGGTGGTCAGATTATTGATGCGACTCTCGTACCTGTCCCCAAACAGCGCAACACCCGTGACGAGAACAAGGAAATCAAAGCAGGTAGGCTGCCGGAAGGCTGGGAAGAAAACCCAGATCGCCTGCGGCAGAAGGATCTAGACGCTCGCTGGGTTAAAAAGAACGGCATCAACTACTTCGGTTACAAGAACAGCATCTGCATTGACGTCGACCATGGCTTTATCCGCCGATATGCCATTACACCTGCCAATATTCATGACAGTCAGATGCTTCCACGGCTGCTGGATCCGGAGAATGAACATGATTATGTCTGGGCAGACTCAGCTTATTCAGGTGAGTGCTTTGAAGATCTGCTGAGCTTGGGGCGCTTCGAAAGCTTGATCCACGAAAAGGGCGCTCGCAATCACCCGCTCAGCGACGCCGCCAAGGACCTAAATCGCGTCAAGTCAGCCATCAGAGCGTGTGTGGAGCATGTCTTCGGCTGCATGACAATGTCAATGGGTGGGAAGCTGACGCGAAAGATTGGGCTGGCAAGGAACGAGGCATGGTGGGGGCTCAAGAATCTGGCCGTCAACTTCCTTCGCTATCTTCAGCGCATCAGCCATGAACCAGTGGTGGCATGAATCCTCGAAGGAGTGTCCGATAGCGCAGTAAAAAGCTCACTCGCCGATACAAAATTCTGCTGCATGCCGCCATTGGCGGCTTTTTGCATGCCTGAAGAACACTGGGAAACAGCTAATTTTTCGAGGCGCCCTAAAGACAGACGGTGTCAACCAGGCCCTGAGGCTGTGACGACGGCAGCATCAATGGGTGGCGGTGGCCATGGCCCGACGCCCTTCCACCGGCGCATGCAGTGCCTCCTCCAGGGGAGCGGTGCCGTAGTCGCGCTCCAGCAGGGCCATCACGGTGCGACCGAAATCAGCGGGGTTGCGTTCAAAGGCCTCCAGACAGATCCGGCCGAACGTGCTGCCCATCGGCTCGGGGTTCCAGAGCAGCTTGCGGGCCGTCCAGGGGAGCATGCTCATCGGGTCGTAGCCCGGCTGAATCAGGCCCTGCTCGAAGCCATACTGCTCGAGATGGGTGTGGGGCTGCAGGCCGATGAAGAAGATGGCTGGCTCCACCTTGTCGGCGCCGAAGATCCGCTCCAGTTCGCGGTGGTAAGCCACGGTCTGGCGGATCGTCTCGGGCCGCTCATCGATCACGTTGAACGAATAATTCACCGATACATGCTCGCGGAAGCCGGCCCGGGCCAGCAGGCGGCAGTTCTCTAAAACAGTGCGCAGGTTGTAGCCCATGCGCATCTTGCGCACCAACTCCTGGGATCCGGAGGTGATACCGATCTCGAAGTAGTCCATGCCGGTGGCCACCATCAGCTCCGCCAGCTCGGCATCGATGTTGTCGGCACGGATGTAGGCGGCCCAGCGGATGTCGGTCATGCCATTGGCCTGGATCGCCCGCAGCAGCTGCTTGGCGTCTTCGATGTAGCGGCGGGCGGGGATGAACTGGGCGTCGGTGAACCAGAAACCGCGAACGCCCCGGTCGTAGAGCTGCCGCATCTCCCGCACCACCTCCTCCACCGGGTTCACCCGCACCGCCTTGCCTTCCACCACGGTGTAAACGCAATAGCAGCAGTTGTGGGGACAGCCGCGCTTGGTCTGCACCCCCACGTAGAAATCGCCCCCTTCCAGATACCAGTTCAGCTGGGGCCAGATCGTTTCGATGTAGGCGTAGTCGCAGGCGGTCTTGCTCAAGCTCCGCGGCTGCTCGTGAATCAGACCAGGCCTTGGCGCCTCACCCACCACATAACAGCGCTCGCCGCTGAGGGAGTCCCCCCGCAGCAGCTTCTCCAGCAGGGGCTCGCCCTCCCCCACGGACACCACCGTGCCCCGGGGGAGGCTGCGGCCCAGCTGCTCGTAAAACACACTCACAGCGCCGCCACCGATCACGGCACGGGCCTCGGGCGCAAAGCGCCGCGCCCGCCGCAACCCGCGACGCACCAGCCGCAGGTTGCGCCACAGCTCGCCGTAGAAGGCACCCATCAGCCGCAGGCCGCCCATGGCACCGCGCAGCCTCCGCATGGGATTGCGGGCGTAGAACACCTCAAAGGAATTCTGCAGCGGATTGCCGCCACGGCCGTCCACCGGCGCATAGATCTGAATGTCTCGCCAGGAGAACACCAGCAGGGTGGGGCGGAAGGCCTCAATCGTGTGGAGCAGCACCCGCTCCACATCCAGCACCGGCAAGGCCGCCAGATCAAGAATGCGCTGCGGCAGCCCCGGGAAAACCTTGTGCAGGTGATCGGCCAGGTAGATGGGCCCGATCGGGAAGATGGGGTTGCAGGGCAGTCGCACCAGCAACACCCGGTGCTGGCTCGGGGCGCTCCGATCAGGCAGGGTGCTCACTCCGATCCGGCTCCGGCGGGGTCAATGGTTGACCGGGGTGGACGCTAACAAGCACGACCGGAGGGCGAGGGGGCCAGCCCAGGGGCAGAGGGAGGGGAAGCCGCCCCAGCCAGAAACTTCATGAACCCCCCTTTACAGATCCGCAACATTCCTTTACGCTCATGCACAGGCGGATCGCCTCTGTGGAGGGTTTCCCCTCAACGGAAATCCGTCCATACCTCTTCCGGAGCCTCCAGGCCCTGGATTACCAACCCCTGTTCTCATGACCACCACTCTCCAGCAGCGCCAAGGCGCTTCTGCGTGGAATCAGTTTTGCGAGTGGGTCACCTCCACCAACAACCGCCTCTATGTGGGCTGGTTCGGTGTGCTGATGATCCCGACGCTGCTGAGCGCCACCATCTGTTTCATCGTTGCCTTCATCGCCGCTCCCCCCGTCGACATCGACGGCATCCGTGAGCCCGTTGCCGGCAGCCTGATCTACGGCAACAACATCATCTCCGGTGCTGTTGTTCCCTCCAGCAACGCCATCGGCCTGCACTTCTACCCCATCTGGGAAGCCGCCAGCCTCGACGAGTGGCTGTACAACGGCGGTCCTTACCAGCTGGTGGTGTTCCACTTCCTGATCGGCGTCTTCGCCTACATGGGCCGCGAGTGGGAACTGTCCTACCGCCTCGGCATGCGCCCCTGGATCTGCGTCGCCTACAGCGCCCCCGTGGCCGCTGCCAGCGCCGTTTTCCTGATCTACCCCTTCGGTCAGGGTTCCTTCTCTGACGGCATGCCCCTCGGCATCTCGGGCACCTTCAACTACATGCTGGTGTTCCAGGCCGAGCACAACATCCTGATGCACCCCTTCCACATGCTGGGTGTGGCCGGTGTGTTCGGCGGCAGCCTGTTCTCCGCCATGCACGGCTCCCTGGTGACCTCGTCGCTGGTGCGTGAAACCACCGAGAGCGAGAGCCAGAACTATGGCTACAAGTTCGGCCAGGAAGAAGAGACCTACAACATCGTGGCTGCCCACGGTTACTTCGGTCGCCTGATCTTCCAATACGCCTCCTTCAACAACAGCCGCAGCCTCCACTTCTTCCTGGCCGCCTGGCCTGTGGTCGGCATCTGGTTCACCGCCCTGGGCGTGAGCACGATGGCCTTCAACCTGAACGGTTTCAACTTCAACCAGTCGATCCTCGACGGCCAGGGCCGCGTGGTGAACACCTGGGCTGATGTGCTGAACCGCGCTGGTCTGGGCATGGAAGTGATGCACGAGCGCAACGCTCACAACTTCCCCCTCGATCTGGCCGCAGCTGAAGCCACCCCGGTGGCTCTGATGGCTCCTTCGATCGGCTGAGGCTAAGCCTCTATCCAACAGGCATTCGAATCATCGATCGCCTTTCGGGCCCTTCTCCTCAGGAGAAGGGCTTTTTTTTGTCTTGGGCTCGGATCGATCTGATCCATCAGCCGGCAAAGCGATCAGCCGGCGAAGCGATCCGCCGCGGAGCCGCACACCCCCACATCCACGCAGAACAGGCCTCCAGCCAAGGGCTGCTGGGCACAGACCTCGGCCCCGAGGCCACGACGCGCCGTGGTGATGAACAGACGATCGAGGGACGGGCCTCCAAAGCAGCAGGAGGTGACCTGGCTGCAGGGCAGATCGACGATCCCGATGCAATCGC
The DNA here is from genome assembly GCF_015840915.1 of Synechococcus sp. CBW1002. Lineage (NCBI taxonomy): Bacteria > Bacillati > Cyanobacteriota > Cyanophyceae > Synechococcales > Synechococcaceae > Synechococcus > Synechococcus sp. CBW1002. Next base: position 1,682,844 of record NZ_CP060398.1, on the reverse strand, counting down.
CGCTGCGGGGGTTCCAGCGGGTCACGGCCGAACCGCCGTACAGGGCGACCCAGAGCATGCCCTCCTGATCGATGGTCATGCCATCGGGCAGGGCGTTCCAGTCGGAGGGAATCTGCAGGCAGGATTGAGCTGGTCCGGCAAGCTCACCATCTGGAGTGAGGGGATAGGCCACCACCTGCAGGGTGGGGGAATCGATCAGATAGAGACAAGACGCCTCCAGGTCCCAGGCCAGTCCATTCGCAATGCTGAGGTTGGGCACCAGGCACCGACTCTGCAGCGACGGCTCCAGGCACCACAAGGCGCCAGCCCCCGGGGTGAAATCCAGGGCCATCGAGCCAGCCCAGAAGCGGCCCCAGGGGTCGCACTTGCCGTCGTTGAATCGGTTCAGGGGTTGCTGGAGTTCCTGATCGTGCAGCACCGTGAGCTGGCCGGAGCTGGGATCGAGTCGGTGGAAGCCGTTGGCGCAGGCCACCAGCAGATCTCCCCGCTCCGTGGGGACCACACAACCGACCATGGTGCCGAGATCGAGCCAGCGATTGTCCCGGGTCTCCACGTCAAACAGACCAACCCGACCTGCCTCGATATCCACCCAGAGCAGACGATTGGCCTCGGCCCACCAGGTCGGCCCCTCACCCAGCAGCGCGCGGGCGTCCAGAACGCACTCGGCGGACCATCGGGGGAGCGAAGCCATTGACGGATCACCGCTGGCCGGAGTCTGACGCGATGCTCTCTACTCGGCAGGAAAGGGTGGGGAATTTAGGTTGACGCCGCTGCCGATCACCCTCGGCCCTTCCAAGCTGAAGCTGAATGATCGCCACCATCACCCTGTTCACGATCATGTTCGCCCTGGGAATGGGCCTGCAGCCCCAGGCCTTCGGGGCAATCCTTGAACGACCGGTCCTGTTCGCCCGTGTGCTGGTGGGCTCCTGCGTGGTGGTGCCCCTGATCGCCCTCGGGCTGCTGCTGCTGCCGATCAGCGCCGCCCTCTCCACACCGGCTCGCCTGGCCATCGCCTTGATGGCGATCTGCCCGAGCGCACCTCTGACCCTGCGCAAGGCTGGCAAGAAGGGGGGGCGACCGGGAACTGGCTGCGGTGCTGCAGGTCGGCGCCGCCGTGACCGCGATCGTCTCGATCCCCGTTCTGGCGGATGTGTATCGGGCCGCCTTCGCGGTTCAAAGCTGGGATCTGGGCCCCCAGGAAGTGGCCCAGCAGGTGGGCCTGTCCCAGGTGCTGCCTCTGCTGCTGGGGTTGGTGCTGCGCCAGCGCTGGCCGCAATTGGCGCAGCAGTGGCAAGGGCCGCTCGACAAGCTCGCCAACGCCCTCCTGGTTCTGCTGCTGGCCGTGGTACTAGTCACCACGGGCCCCCTGCTCCTTCCCTTCGTGACCGCCAACTGGATCGCCCTGGGATTGATGGCAACCCTGGTGGCGCTTTGCCTGGGGCTGGGCTATGGCCTCGCGGGAGCCGCACGTCACGAGCGGATCACAGTCTCCCTGGTGACCTCGATGCGCAACCCGGGTCTGGCCCTGCTGTTTGCCGGCACCTATGCCCCTGAGATGCCAGCCATCAAGATTGCCATCCTCGTTTACGTGCTGGTCACCGTGGTGCTGTCGATTCCCTTGCTGCAGACGCTGAACCGTCAGCCAGTCCAGGCGAAGGCGAACAGTTGATGGGCGCTAACCGCCCCCAGCCAGGGTCTGGCTGGGAAGCTCGCCGAACAGGCGGCGGTAGTCGCGGGCGAAATGCCCCGCGTTGAGAAAGCCCCAGCGCAGGGCCAGGCCACCGATCGTCACCGCCCGGGGATCGGCCGTCAGCAGCTCGCGCCGGATGCCATGCAGGCGATGCAACTTGATGTAAGCCATCGGTCCCATGCCGAGATGCTCCTGGAAACCCTGGAGCAGGCTGCGGCGGCCAGCATGAAGCTGGCGGCAGAGGGCATCGAGCGTGATCGGCTCCTGGGGATGCTCCCGCACCCACTGCTGGGCCTGCTTGACCAGCTCAAGCCTGGTGGGAGCTGGGAGGAGGCTGGCCTGGCAGCTGGAGCCCTGAACCATCGCCTCCAGCACCAGGGGCAGCAGGTCGCGGCTGAGCCCTTCGGGCGGCGGCACGGGGCTGGTCAGCAGGGCCAGCAGGAACCCTCGCAGACGACGATGGCGTTCGGGGCTGATCGCGAGGCAATTCGACGCAAGACCGGTGGCTTCGATATCAGCCCAGCCGAGGTCGGTGCTGGAGCGTTTCAAACGACTGGGCTGCAACAGGATCACACCAAGATCCAGAACTTCCGGCGTGGAGAGGTGAACGTCCGAGCGAACATCGAGACCGAACAGCATGTCGGGACCCACGGCCACACCATGCGCCCGCAGCGGAGTAAGGCTGGGGCCAGGGCTCTGGGTGAGATCGAGGGCCAGCACCTGCTGATCAGCGGGCTTCGGTCCAGCGACATGGAGCCTGCGGTTGAGCTGTAACCGCATCAGCCGCAGAGGTCCGAGCCGCCTCAGGGCCAACTGTCCGCGCATGGGGCCATCAGACAGCTGGCAGATCTGCAGATCCAGGCCGGCCTCTGAGAGATGAACGGCCAGCTGTTCAACCCCGTCGAACGAACGCGGCCGATCCATGAAGGCTTGCACTTTTTGAGTGCCCCAAGCTTGCCACCCTCTGCACCATGGGTCAGTGGTGTTTTAGACGCCCTCTCCCGCGCCCCTGAGCGACAGCCATGCCCAACGGAAAGCCCAACGTCCTGATCCTCTGGGGCGACGACATCGGCCAGAGCAACCTCAGCTGCTACAGCGATGGGCTGATGGGGTACCAGACCCCCAACATCGACCGGGTGGCCAAAGAGGGAGCCCGCTTCATCCACTACTACGCCGAGCAGAGCTGCACCGCCGGCCGGGCAGCCTTCATCTCCGGCCAGAGCGTGCTCCGCACCGGCCTCAGCAAGGTGGGTCTGCCCGGCGCCAAGGTGGGCTACCAGGACGAAGATCCCACCATCGCCGAGCTGCTCAAGCCCCAGGGTTATCGCACCGGTCAGTTCGGCAAGAACCACTTCGGGGATCGGGATGAATACCTGCCCACGATGCACGGCTTCGACGAATTCTTCGGCAACCTCTATCACCTCAATGCCGAAGAAGAGCCGGAGCTGCGCGACTATCCCCCTGAATCGGATTATCCCAACTTTCGCAAGAACTTCGGCCCCCGCGGCGTGTTGCACTGCTGGGCGAATGGCGACGGCACCCAGCGCATCGAGAACACCGGTCCGCTCACCAGGAAGCGGATGGAGACAGCCGACGAAGAGTTCATGAAGGAGGCCAAGCGCTTCATCAGGGATGCAGTGGCCTCCGGCGAGCCCTTCTTCGTGTGGTTCAACACCACCCACATGCACTTCCGCACCCATGCCCGTCCTCAGGACATCGGCCGTTCAGGACGCTGGCAGTCGGAGTATCACGACGTGATGATCTACCACGATCAGTGCATCGGCGAGATGCTCGATCTGCTCGATGAGCTGGGCATCAGCGACGACACGATCGTGATGTACAGCACCGACAACGGTCCCCACATGAACAGCTGGCCCGATGCCGGCATGACCCCCTTCCGCAACGAGAAGAATTCCAACTGGGAAGGGGCCTACCGGGTGCCGTGCCTGGTGCGATGGCCCGGCCACATTGAAGCCGGCACCCTGCTGACCGGCATCGTCAGCCATCTCGACTGGCTGCCCACGATCCTGGCGGCCGCCGGCGAACCGGAGATCAAGCAGAAGTGCCTCGAGGGCTACCAGGTTGGCAACAAGACCTTCAAGGTGCACCTGGATGGCTACAACATGCTCGACTACTGGACCGGAAAAACGGACACCAGCCCTCGGATTGAATACTTCTACTTCTCCGACGACGGTGATCTCACGGCCATGCGCTACGACAACTGGAAGATCGTGTTCATGGAGCAGCGTGCCACCGGCACTCTGCAGATCTGGATGGAGCCTTTCACCGTGTTGCGCATCCCCAAGATCTTCAATCTGCTCACCGATCCCTATGAGCGGGCCGACATCACCTCCAACACCTATTTTGACTGGCTGCTCGACCATGTCTTCCTGCTGATTCCCGCCCAGGCGAGGGTGGCTGAGGCCCTGGAAACCCTCAAGGCCTTCCCACCCCGCCAGAAGGCGGCCAGCTTCACGGTGAGCGATGCAATGGACAAGATCACCTCCACCCTCGGAAGTTCCTGAGGCCGGCCATTGCCGTCAGGGCCCGTTTCCACCTGGGCCACTGTCTTCACAGCAGGCCTGTCTTCAGCGGCCATGTCATCAGCGACTCCGGCTTCAACGGCCCTGACACATCGCCCCTCTCTTATTGCTCCACTTGGCCAGAACCACCCGCCAGACCAGCACCATGCAGCCCGGGAAAAACCAACCCGGTCGCCCCCCGGCCCGTGACATGGTGTGGATTCCGGGGGGCGCCTTCTGGATGGGCTCCGATGATCACTACCCCGAGGAGGCTCCGGCCCACCGGGTGACCGTGGAGGGGTTCTGGATCGACCGAACCCTGGTCACCAACACCCAGTTCCAGAAGTTCGTGAAGGCCACCGGCCACATCACCCTGGCCGAACGGCCGGCCGATCCGGCCGACTATCCCGGCGCCGACCCGGCGATGCTGCAACCGTCCTCGATTGTGTTCGCACCGCCAGATCGGCCTGTGGGGACAGGAGATCCCTACCGCTGGTGGACCTACCAGCCCGGCGCCAACTGGCGCCATCCCGAAGGACCGGGCAGCTCGATCAAGGGGCGTGAACACCATCCTGTGGTGCACGTGGCCTATGAAGACGCGCAGGCCTACGCCACCTGGATCGGTAAACAACTTCCCACCGAGGCCGAGTGGGAGCGGGCCGCCCGCGGCGGGTTGGATCAGGTCGAGTTCGCCTGGGGGAGCGAGCTCCATCCGGGCGGCCGCATGCTCGCCAACACCTGGCAAGGGGAGTTTCCTCACCAAAACACCCGCGAAGACGGCTACGAGCGCACCTCCCCGGTGGGGGCATTCCCCGCCAATGGCTACGGCCTGTCTGACTGCATCGGCAACGTCTGGGAATGGACCGTGGATTGGTATCAGCACCACGGTGCCGATGCCGAGATCCAACGCCATCAGCGACAGCCGAAAGAGGGCTGCTGCACCATCCCCAACCCCAGGGGCGGCTCCCGCGAGGCCAGCATTGACCCCACCTCCCAGCACCTGGGCATTCCCCGCAAGGTGGTCAAAGGGGGCTCGTTCCTTTGCGCCCCCAGTTATTGCCGCCGCTATCGACCGGCGGCGCGCATGGCCCAGGGCATCGATACCTCGACGTGTCATATGGGCTTTCGCTGCATCGTGCGGAGCTGATCAGTGGCGCTGACAACCCTGATGAAGATGGGGATGAATCAGATCGCAGAAACGCTGCGGCTATGCCTGGAGTTTCTGTCGGTGTTGTGCGTGGCCACTGGCTTGGTGATCACGTTGCTGCAGGGATTCTGGCCGCAGGGATTTCGCCATCGCGTCAAGCGCCGCCAAGACCAGAGATCATTAAATCGAGCTCGTCTAACCTTCGGCAGCTGGCTGTCTTTAGCATTGGAATTTCAGCTGGGGGCCGACATCGTGGCTACAACCACGACACCATCAAAGCAAAACCTGATCCAATTAGCCACCATTGCCGTGATCAGAACCTTCCTGAATATCTTTCTGGCGAGGGAACTTGAAGCAGAGCAAACTTTTGAAGACAACACCAGAAAGCTGGCAACGGTTCTCGGCCAGGAATCAAAATGACCGCCAATCTCAACAACGAACTAGCCAAGGAGCGCAGCCGGGCAGCCGCCGAGCGCACCATGATGGCCTGGATCCGCACCTGCCTGTCGCTGATCAGTTTCGGGTTCGGCCTCGACAAGATCATCGGCGCCATCGAGCGCTCGCGCTTTGAAGGCAGCTCCCATGCCAGCATGAGTGTGCGATTGGTGGCAATCGGATTCGTACTCACAGGCATTCTGGCGATGGCAGCGGCAACTCGCCAGCACCTGCGCGTGCTTAAACGATTGATGCGTGACGACTTCGTTTATGTCAATCAGACATCGATCGCCATCTTCACGGCTGTCGCACTGACTCTGATCGGCATCGTTGCCCTGGCCCTGTTGATTTCCGGAGCCTCTGTCTCCCGATGATGAGCTGAAACCTCAGGCCGCCTCGTAACACTTCAGTTCTGCTGCATCATTCACCATGCCTCCCATCATCACCTGGTTGGTGAGTGCCACCATCTTTACGGTCATGTTTGCCCTGGGGCTGGGGCTGCACGGATCCTCATTCGCCTTGACGCGGCATCACCCCGGTGTGCTCAGCCGGATCCTGATCGGCACCTGCCTGCTGGTTCCCCTCACAGGGCTTCTGCTGCTGGAGCTTCCTGTGGCGGAAGATCTTTCCACCGCGGCCAAGTTCGCCATTGCTCTGATGGTGATCTGCCCGAGCGCCCCTCTGGCACTGCGTCGGGCGAGTGCGCAGAGCAGATCTGCCGAGCTGGCGGCCCGGATTCAGGTATCGGCAGCCATAGTGGCGATTATCACAATTCCCTTGCTGGCGCAACTGTTCACCGCGATCAAACCGGTGACGGGGTGGAACATCAGCCCGGTTGAAGTCGCCCTGCAGGTCACCCGGGTTCAACTGATACCGCTGGCAGCGGGGCTGCTGGTGAAAACCTGGAGACCCGCATGGGCAGAGCGATGGAGCAGCACCATCAACAAAGTGGCCACGGCGCTGCTGGTGCTGATGATCGTGGTGTTACTTGTGATGACAAGCGGCGACCTGATTCCATTCCTGACGAAGAATAGTCTCGGCCTTGTCTTCATGATCGCCATGGTCGTGATCAGCTTCGGCATCGGCTATGGCTTGGCCGGGCCTGGACCGAACGAACGACCAGTTGTCGCTTTGGTGACGAGCACAAGGAACCTGGGACTGGCAGCTCAGCTTGCCGTGGTTTATGGGTCAACCATTCAAGGGCTGATTCCTGCCGTGCTGTCGTACACATTGATCAGCCTGGTGTTCTCCACTATTCTCCTGAATCTGTTGGCGCGCCGAACAAACAGCCCGCTGAGCTGAGTCATCCCCAAGGGGGGCAGACACTTCAGTTGGGGGCGTCTTTGCTGGGTGATCCATCGAACACAATCTGGTCATACTGCCAAAGGCGCCTGAAGAAACGAAGGGCCCGCTTCTCACCGCTAGCCATCTTCGCCGTCTGCACAATCTCGCCCAGGGTTCGCTCCCCATCGATTGCGCCCAACAAACTGGCCTGGTCGCTGTCGATCGGGAGGATCAGATCAGAGCAGGTATGGGCCTGGTTGAGCAGGATCGCCGTTGCACCAGCTGGAAGTCGCTCCCGTACCTTCAGCGTCCAGGGAATCCGAAGCGGGATCAGACCTCTCCAGCCATCATCACGGCGAGAACGCTGCTGCGGAGCCAGGGGATCGGGCCGGTTGATTCCAGCATCCTCCTGCCGAAAAGCCGTGAAATAGTGCTTGGTGATCGTTCCCCGGAACAGTTCCACCGCCGCATGCTGGGACGGAGACGGCAGCGCTCCCAGCTGCGCAGCATGGGGTGTCTGCGCCACCACACCACACTGGGGCAGATAGGGAGCCTGCTCCATCCAACGGCCAAAGGCCATGCCGCATCGGTCGAGCCACGCATGCAACTGGGGAACGCTGTAGGCCCGGTCCTGGGGATGGAGGAGCGCGTCGGCGAGCGCATCAGGATGCAGAAAGTCCTTGGTGGCGCGCATCACACTGGCGAGGGGATGCTGCGGGGGAAGCGTCTGCAACGTGGCACTGAGAGCCTCGAGGTCCTGATCGGAACTGCCGATGTCCAGCAAACGGCAATAGTCCTGCAGCATGTAGAGGCCCGATCGTCCGTAGAGGGCATAGACCATCAACTGCATGGCCCCCTGGGGATTCAGCGCATCCCGCAGCGCCTTCAATCCCTGGTCAGGATCAGGCAAGTGATGCAGCACACCGGTGCAGATGATCTGATCAAACCTCTGGTTCAGCTCACCAATCTGCTCAATCGGCAGTTGATGGAGCTTCAGGTTGGTGATTCCGTGTTTCTGCTGAAGCAGGCGTGTATGGCAGAGGCTGGCTTCGCTGATGTCGATCCCCACCACCCTTGCATCTGGCTCCCTCAGGGCGATCGCTGCAGCCTGGGAGGTGCCGCAGCCTGCCACCAGAATCGTGCGGGAGGCCCGATAGGGAAGGGTCGGCCAGAGCAGGCGAAACATCACCCGGCGTCGCAAGGGATCGCGATAGAGCTCGACGAGGCGATCGAGATCCTTCGGAGGCGCAGGATAGGGATGGCGTTCGTAGAACGTTTGAACGGCAGTCATCAACGAGGCGCCATCAAGCAAGAAACCGTGGTGTGAGGCCCTTTCAGAAGAAGAACTTCAGGCCCACCTCGACACCGTTCTGATAACTGGTATACCCACTGGCTCGACTGCTGGCGCCGTTGTCGTAGTCAATCCCCAGATAACGCCAGGAGACATTGAGATCCGTATTGTTGCCCACCGCATAGCCAAGGCCCACCTGGGCATTGCCGGATAGATCCCTGGCGCCGGAGAGCCCCCAGCCCCCCAAATCGGCACGGGCGAAGGCGCGCAGCTTCGGCGAGAGAAACACCGTGGCCTGGGTACCCACCAGAGGTTGCACCCAGGTTCGGCCGAAGCTGCCCTCCCGTTCCACACGCAGCCCACGGTCACCATTGCCACGCACCTGAGCCGAGACATCCAGGTTGGCCTGGAGCAGCCGAATCCCGGCATAGGGAATCACGCTGTAAGCCCCCGGCTTGCCGATCGCGGATTCCGGCGCACCGAAGCGGTAGCGGAGGGCCAGGTCATACATCCCCTGAATGGCGGTGAGCGACCCCTGCCCGGTGAAACGCCCCCGACTGGTGGTGCGAGTGGTCTGATCCCCGACCCGGGCATAGCTGAGATCGGTCAGCAGACCGATGCGGCCATATTCAACGCTGCCACGTGCAGACGTGGCCGACTGGAGGCGTGAGATCAAGTCGCCGAGATCAAGATCCGTGTCGGCCGAGAAGCCCCGAATCGTTGTGGTACCGGTCAGGCGAATCGGCAGAAATCCATACAATTCAACCGTGCTCGCCCAGACCTTTGGATCCGCCTCGATTCGGGCCTCCTCAGGGACCGGCATGGGCGACTCCGCCGGAGCCTCCTCGATGGGTTGTGCCTCCAAGGGCTCAGTCCATCCAGGCAAACCTGTGGTGATCAGCCAGACCCCCAGAACACATCCACCAAGCCGATCCGTTGCGAACCGAACTGATCGATTCATTCGACAGGGCCCGTCTAGAAGCATGCGGTAGTAGAAACGTACCCAATCTTACCTCAGCAAACTGGTCAGATTCGGGGCCAAAGCCCGTTGCCCATTCGTAACAAGCAGCCCCGCAGCAGCGCCACTCTCCTAAACCTGATCCACTCAGGAGTCGTCCGGCTCCCCCACCGTCCCCAGATCCCACCGATGGTCAGGTTTTGGCTGCGTCCTTGGTTTCGGCTGTTCCATGCCCTCCTGATCGCACCCCGGCCACCGAGGCGGGCAGGACGAGCGGGGCTGACGCTGGCGGCGGGGCTGTTGGCGGGGCTATTGGTTTGGGGTGGCATGGAGGGCCTGTCAACGACCGCCACAGTTGCTGCTCCAGCCACGGACAGCAAGCCATGGTGCAGCGCAAAACCGGTGTGGTTCACCCTCGAAGGACGCCAGGTCCTCGAGCTTCGCTCGGCAATCGGCGCCCAGGAGCCCTCCGACGTGGCCCGCAGAGGCAGCTTCATGCTCAAGAAACTGGCAGATAACAACAGAGTGCAGCCCAAGCAGATTGAAGTACTGGAAGACAATCCCTATACCCTGATCGGCATCCGCGGAGCTGGTTCAGATCCATTCCTGCGGCTGATGGCCGTGGATGATCGGGTCGCCCAGTGTTTTGATCTCAGCCGTCAACAACTAGCCATCCGCTACCGCGATCAGCTCCGGGGAGCCATCAGCTCTTACCGCAGCAACAACAGTCTCTCCAGTTGGTTGCGGGGCACAGCACTGGCTCTCCTGGTGCTCGGAATTTACGTGCTCTGGATCCGCTGGCAAGCCGCATTGCATACGCGCCTTCAGCAGAGCATTTCTCAACTGGATGGAATCAGGCTAGGTCGATTCCAGATCGGCACCAATGCTCTTCTAAGTACAGCCCAGATCACACGAGTTCTGACCCTACTCCTGCGCTTTGTCCACTGGGGTCTGCTACTGCTGATCAGCTACCTGCTGATTCCTCTGCTGCTCGGACTGTTTCCACCCACCAGCGCCATGGCGGAAGGCCTGCGGGAACAACTGCTCAGCGTGGTGAGTGCCGTCTTCAACGGGGTGGTGAGTTCCATCCCGGATCTACTCGCGATCGTGTTGATCCTGGCCCTCACCATCGGCGTGATGCGGCTCAGCACCTTCTGCTTCCGCGCCCTGGAGCGCGGCCACCTGCGCTTCGCCTGGTTTTACCCCGAGTGGGCGCGGCCAACGGGCCGGATCGCGGCCGTTCTGATCCTGGTGGGCGGTCTGGTGATCGCCTATCCCTACATCCCCGGCACCAGCACCAAGGCCTTCCAGGGTGCCGGCCTGTTCGTGGGCGTGCTGGCCGCCCTCGGCTCCAGCGCGATCGCCTCCAACATCATCAGCGGCCTGATGCTGATCTACACCCGCGCCTTCACCGAGGGGGATCGGGTGATGATCGATGGCGTGGTGGGACTGGTACAGGAACGGGATCTGTTGGTGACCCGGATTCGCACACCACGCAACGAACTGGTGAGCATTCCCAATGCCGCGGTGATTGCCGCCTCCGTGACCAACTACAGCTTCTCCCGGCGAGAGTTGAGCACTCCCGTCGCCCTGTCCACCACAATCACCATCGGCTACGACGTGCCGTGGAGAAAAGTGCATGAGCTGATGCTTTCGGCCGCCAGGAGTGCACCGGGAATTTCAGAGGAGATCGAACCGTTCGTGCTGCAGACCGCGCTTAACGACTTCCATATCAGTTATGAGCTCACCGCCTTCGTCAAAGACGTGGATCTCTACCGACGCACCCTCTCGGACGTGTTGGCCGCGCTGCAGGATTGCTTCGCGGCCGCCGAGGTGGAGATTCTCTCGCCCGGCTATCACGCCATCCGCAACGGCAATGCCAGCACCTTGCCCAAGGGCGAAGGCTGAACCCCAGCGGCTCAAAGCAAAGTGTCCCGTCGCCTTCGCTGCGGCGGCAGGAGCGTCCCCTACGCTCGCGTCAACGTGACGCCGCCATGGGCAGCAGCTTCGGCACCCTGTTTCGCATCAGCACCTTCGGCGAATCCCACGGCGGCGGCGTCGGGGTGATCGTCGACGGCTGCCCGCCGCGGCTGCCACTCGATCTGGAAGCCATCCAGGCCGAACTGGACCGACGCAAACCGGGGCAGAGCCGCATCACCACACCGCGCAAGGAGGATGACCGGGTCGAGATCCTCAGCGGCCTGCTGGACGGTGTGACCCTGGGCACCCCCATCGCCATGGTGGTGCGCAACAAGGATCAGCGCCCCGGCGACTACAAGGAGATGGCGGTGGCCTTTCGGCCGTCCCACGCCGATGCCACCTACCAGGCCAAATACGGCATTCAGGCCCGCAGCGGCGGTGGCAGGGCATCGGCGCGGGAAACCATCGGCCGGGTGGCTGCCGGCGCCATTGCCAAGCAACTGCTGGCCCATTGCCATGGCACCGAGGTGCTGGCCTGGGTGAAGCGGATCCACACCATCGAGGCGGCCATCAACCCGGCGGCGGTGACCCTGGAGAAGGTGGAAGCCAACATCGTGCGCTGCCCCGATGGCGAGAGCGCCGCGCGCATGATCGAGCGGATCGAAGCGATCGGGCGCGACGGGGATTCCTGCGGCGGCGTGATCGAGTGCGTGGTGCGCCAGGCCCCGATGGGGCTCGGCATGCCGGTGTTCGACAAGCTCGAAGCCGACCTGGCCAAGGCTGTGATGTCGCTGCCTGCCACCAAGGGCTTCGAGATCGGCTCCGGCTTCGGCGGCACCCTGCTCAAGGGGAGCGAGCACAACGACGCCTTCCTGCCCAGCGACGAGGGACGCCTGCACACGGCCACCAACAACTCCGGCGGGATCCAGGGGGGCATCAGCAACGGTGAGGACATCGTGCTGCGGGTGGCCTTCAAGCCCACCGCCACAATCCGCAAGGAACAACAGACGATCGACGCCAGCGGCGCCGCCACAACCCTGGCCGCCAAGGGGCGCCACGACCCCTGTGTGCTGCCGCGAGCGGTGCCTATGGTGGAGGCCATGGTGGCCTTGGTACTGGCCGACCACCTGCTGCGTCAGCAGGGCCAGTGCAGCCTCTGGTGAACGCAGCAGCGCCACCAGGATGCAGGTTGAGATCAGTCAGTCGCGGTTCAATCTGCCGCCGTCGCCGCTTCTGAGGCCGGCCCGATGCGGCCGAGCTCGACAAGCAGGAGCCGCAAGGGCTCCAGAGGCTGGACGGCTGCGTCAGCCTCCTCCCCCGGGCAAGGCAAGTTGTCTGAACGATCCAGGCAGAGCGAGGAGCCCAGGGCCACCGCATCGACGCCGCTGCGCAGCCAGGGGATCACATCCGCAGGCGACAGGCCGCCTGCAGCGATGCAGAACGGCAGGGTGCCGAGCGGCGCTCGCAGGCCTGACCAGTAGGCACTCCCCAGGGCATTCGCCGGAAAGAGCTTCACCAGCGGAGACCCGAGCAACCGGGCCTGATGCACTTCAGTGGGGCTCATCACGCCAGGCACCAGGGTGATGCCGGCCGCAGCCGCCTGCTGCACCAACTCGCCATCCAGGATCGGCGACACCACGTAGGAAAAACCCGCCGCTGAGCAATCAGCCAGGGCTTCGACCGTGCAGACCGAGGCCGCCCCAAGCCTCAGACCTGGAAAGGCGGCGATCAACTCGCGGCATTGGGGGCGCCAGTGCGGAGACTCCTGGAACGCCAGTTCAACATGACGCAGGCCCAGTTCGACCAGCCGCTCCAGAAGCGGAGCGGCATCAAGCGGGGCTTGGGGACGTAGAACCAGCAGCAGCGGCTGCCTCCGCAAGCTGGGAATCAAGCCGGCCGGATCAGCGGCAACCGCAGCAGAGGGCCTCAAAGGAGAATCACAGCGAGACGGATCCACCGGTGCCAGTGCCGGTGCCGGTCAAGCGCACCGGATCAACAGATCGGTCACACGTATTCGGCCACACGCACATCGCGGCGCACCAGCAACTCCTGCAGATCCTCGGCGTCCACAGTCTCCTTCTCCACCAGCATTTCGGCCAGTTCGTCAAGGACGGGGCGGTTGGAGCTCAACACCTCGTTGGCTCGCTTGTAGGCCTCAGCTACCAGCTCGCTCACCTCCTCATCGATCGCAGCAGCGGTGTCTTCGGAGAAATCGCGCTCGGCAGCAATATCGCGGCCAAGGAACATGCCCCCCTGACTGCGGCCCAGGGCCACAGGGCCGAGCCGATCGCTCATGCCGAAACGGGTCACCATCTGGCGGGCCACCCGAGCCACCTGCTGCAGGTCGTTGGAAGCGCCGGTAGTCACCTCATCTTCGCCGTAGACGATCTCCTCAGCGACACGGCCGCCCAGGGCAACGGCCATCTGGTTCTGGAGATAGGCGCGGGAATAGAGGCCAGACTCCATGCGTTCTTCGCTGGGGGTGAAGAAGGTGAGGCCGCCAGCGTTGCCGCGGGGAATGATCGAGATCTTCTGCACCGGGTCGTAATCCGGCATCAACGCGCCCACCAGGGCATGGCCGGCTTCGTGATACGCCACCAGGCGCTTGCGCTTCTCACTCATCACCCGATCCTTCTTCTCCGGACCAGCCATCACCCGCTCGATGGCATCGTTCACCTCATCCATGGAGATCTCAGTGAGCTGGTGACGGGCCGCCAGGATCGCCGCCTCATTGAGCAGGTTGGCCAGGTCAGCCCCGGTGAAACCGGGGGTGCGGCGGGCGACCTTGTCGAGGTCTACATCCTTGGCCAGGGTCTTGCCGCGGGCGTGCACCTCAAGAATCTGGAGGCGGCCGGAGTAATCGGGCCGGTCCACCACCACCTGGCGATCGAAACGACCGGGACGCATCAGGGCCTGATCCAGCACATCCGGACGGTTGGTGGCCGCCACGATGATGATGCCGGTGTTGCCCTCGAAGCCATCCATCTCGGTGAGCAGCTGGTTGAGGGTCTGCTCCCGTTCGTCGTTGCCACCACCAAGGCCGGCGCCGCGCTGACGACCCACCGCATCGATCTCGTCGATGAATACGATGCAGGGAGCATTCTTCTTGGCCTGCTCGAACAGGTCCCGCACGCGGCTGGCGCCGACGCCCACGAACATCTCCACGAATTCCGAACCGGAAATCGAGAAGAAGGGCACGCCGGCCTCGCCGGCAACGGCTTTGGCCAGCAGGGTCTTGCCGGTGCCAGGAGGGCCCACCAGCAGCACGCCTTTGGGAATCTTGGCGCCAACGGCCGTGAAGCGGTCCGGATTCTTGAGGAAGTCGACCACCTCGGTGAGCTCGAGCTTGGCCCCTTCAATGCCGGCCACATCGCCGAAGGTGACCTGGGTCTGGGGCTCCATCTGCACCCGCGCCTTGCTCTTGCCGAAGCTCATCGCCGGGTTACCGCCACCGCCCTGGGCGCGGCGCAGCAGGAAGAACAGACCACCGAGCAGCAGCAGCGGGAAGATCAGGCTGCCCACGGCCTGCTGCCAGGCCGCCGGCTCGCGGCTGGGCTGCACGGCGATGTCCACATCATGATCGGTGAGCAGCTTCAGCAGATCCTTGTCAGGAGCGAGGTTGACCACGGCGCGGCGGCCGTCGTTCTCGACCACCTGGGCGGTGCCCCGGTCAGGGGAGATCAGCACGCGCGAGACCTCGTTGCCCTGAACCGCCTCGACGAAATCGCTGTAGCGGAGCGTGCGGGGCGCATTGGCCGGATCGGGACGATCCAGGAAGGCGGTGCCCACCGCAATCACCACCACGGCCAACAGGACGTAAAGCCCCGCATTGCGCCAACCCTTCTTCGCCACTCGACTCTCCGCTCAAGGAAGTAAAGGAATGTTAACCGCCCTCAGGATCGGGCGGTTGGGGGCTCCTTTGGGAGCCTGGGCCTGACGCTCAGCCGGCCGCCTCCCGCAGCACGTCGACCACGCTCCGGAAAGCGAACCACTCGGGGATCTCCTCGCCGCCGCGCAGCATCTGGCGGAACTGAGTGCCGCTGAGCTTCCTCACGTGCAGGCCGCGAGCCTCAGCGTGCTCGGCGGTCACGTAGCCCTCCTCCTCCGTGTAGACGAGGTTGAGCGACGGCACGGTCTCCATCCCCAGTTCAGAGGCATTGTCGCGGGCGAAATCCTGAGCCTGGTAGGGACCGTAGAAATCGTCACCACTCAGGGATGACTTGCAGCCGGCCATGTCGCGGCCGATGATGAAGTGGGTGCAGCCGTAGTTCTTGCGGATGATCATGTGCTGCAGAGCCTCCCGCGGGCCGGCCATGTGCATCGAGTACGGCAGATAGGCCCAGCGGATCCGGGGGTTGTTCACCTCCGCCGCCAGCCGCTCGTAGGTCTGGAACCGCACGGCACCGGAGATGTCGTCGTCCTGGGTGGGGCCGCAGGTGGGGTGTACCAGCACCACGCCGCCCTTGCTGACGTTGGTGGCGTCCAAGGCCCGCGTGAACAGTTCGTAGTGGGCCCGGTGGATGGGGTTGCGGCACTGGAACGCCACCACGTCTTCCCCCGGCGGCAGGGTGGCGCGCACCTCAGCCGGCGTCTTGCAGGGGAAGACGCGGGTCGGCAGCTCCAGCCCCTGCACCCGTCCACCCAGGTAGTAGCGGCCACGCTCGGTGGCGATCATCCGCACGGCCGGGTGCTCCAGGGAGGTGGTGCCATAGCAACCCTTGGCCTCCTTGACCTTGTCCGGCTCCCAGCGGCTTTCGACCGTGAGCACCGCCAGATCCTGGCCTCGGTAGGTGAGCAGCAGCCGATCGCCCACGGCGATCGAGGCATCGCTGGTGTCGAACACGATCGGCAGACCGAACAGCAGACCGCTGGTGGTGCGGTGCGTCTCGACCACTGCGTCGTAATCCTCCTGGTGCATGAAGCCGCGCAGCGGCGAGAAGCCCCCAACCACCAGCAGTTCCACGTCACAGGCGTTGCGGTCGCTGCACTCCACCACTCGATCCACGCCCGCCTTGAGCGCCTCTCGCTCGGCCGCCAGCACCATCAGATCCACCAGGCTGCCGCCATGCGGGCCGATCAGACCCTGGGCAGCGGGAGTCGCGGACTCGGCAACCGACATGGAGATCCCAAAAAACGTTGTGACGATTCTCCCAGACCAGCCCGAAGCGGCTCCGGGGGTGGCCATGAAAAAGGGGCCTCGAAGGCCCCTACGCACTTCAATCAGCCGGTCAGGGGATCAGACCTGCTCAAGGCGGCCGTAAAGCTCGCCGCTGATCTTCACATCCACAGCCTGCTTACCACCCATGTCGGTGTCGGAGGGCTGAACGGCCGTGAACACACCGGCGAATTCACCACTGGAGGGATCCACCTTGGTGATGGAAAACTCCATGGTGCCGGTGCCGTCGATATAGCGCTTCACGTTCTCCTTCACCAGCTCCTCATCGTCGCCCACGGGCACCAGACCCACAGCACTGCTGTAGCCGGTGGTCAGGCCGCGGCCCTTGGGATCGAGAAAGTTGCTGGTGCGGTAGCTCGGGGCGCGGTAGCTACCGGTGAAGTCGGTGCTGGTGCTGATGGCGGCGCCATCGGCCTGGGCCACCAGCTCCTTGCTGGAGAACATGAAGGGCACTTCCTCGCCCCCTGGCATCAGAACGGTGATCGGCTGGAAGTCGATCCCGCCGAGTTCCTTGAAGGTGAGTTGATCGCCGTCCACGGAGAGGTCGCCGTAGACCTGATCCAGGCTGGAGGTGTAGCGGGTCAGGATTCTGCCGGCCACGAACTGCGCTTCCTGACGCTTGTTAGCCGGTTCTCCTTTGACGAAGACTTCATTGGGGTGCAGGCAGATTTCGCGCAGCTGGTACTTCGTGCCGGCATCGAGGCTGATCGAGCCGCGGGCCGAATCCGGCAGGGTGGGGCAATTGTTGGCGAGACCCGTGTTGTGGATGTCGTCATAGGTGAGGTTGGCCCGATCAACAGCCTTGGCCCCACCGCTGCACGCGGTCACCAGGGTCAGGCACAGGGCCAGCACGAGGGCCAGCAGGGGACGGAAACGCATCGGGAGAAGCCGCAGGGGCGGAGGATGGAAGGCGGGAGAGAGGAGAACAGGAAGCGCCGAGGCGGATCTTACCGGTGGCAAACCCGCATTCCCGGTAGCATCACAAGGCTCTCAACAACCTGTATGGGGGGAGCCGTCCCCTTTGACAAGAAGCGTCACCGCATGAGTCTCACGAGCCAGCAGCAGGACCACCTCCGCACCCAGCTGGCTGCTCTCGAAACCATGGCCGCAGAGCTGCGCAACGACCCCGAGTCCCTGCTGGATCTGCTGCGCCAGCTGGAGCAGACCCATCGCTCGATTCAGGATGGTCCCTTCCGCGGCAGCCTGCCGGCCGATCGCAACAGGCTGTTCGGTGTTCTGAAGCGCATGGAGGAGACCGGCGGCTGGCCCTACATCCCCCGCCTGCAGCTGCGCACCTTCATGGATCTGCTGCAACAGGATCGCCCTGAGGAGGAGCACCCCCTGGCGGCTTGAACGGTCGCTGTGGGAGCAACACAGCCAGGGCATCCAGCAACCGATGGGCGACCGCCAGCTTGCTGGCCGGTCCGATCGGTGTGACGGCCTCGCCCGGGCCCAGCAGCCAGCCCTGGTTGGTAGCCGAGCCAAAGCCGGCGCCAACCTGATCAATGGGATTGGCGAAGAGCAACTCACACCCTTTCCGGGCGAACTTTGCGTGGGCCTGGGGCAGCACATCGCCGGAGTGGGCTGCAAAGCCGAGAATCGGCTGGCCATCGGGCCGCAGCTCCTGGCGGCGCCTCATCAGGCCCGCCAGCAGATCAGGCACCGGTTCCCAGCCGCCCTGGAGAAGCGCCTCCAGCTCATGCTTGGCCGGCTTGTCCGCCAGGGGCTTGGCGCGGCGGTGATCGGCCACGGCGGCAGCCATGACGATGGCGTCGTGGCCAGCCTGGCGAGCCTCCAGTTCCTGCTCCAGCTCGGCGGCGGTGGTGATGGCATGGCAGCTGAGACCATCGAGCAGCTGCGGATCCAGCGCCAGCGGACCATGCAGCAGGGTCACAGCCGCCCCCCGCAGACGGGCCGCCTGGGCCAGCAGTACCCCCATCCGGCCGGTGCTGGGATTGGTGAGGCAGCGGGCCGGGTCGAGAAACTCCCGGGTGGGGCCGGCGGTCACCAGCAGCTGGCGGCCGTGCCAGTCCCGCCGCCACCCGTGCAGGGCCAGCGATTCGAGCGCCAGCAGCAGTTGGGCGGGTTCGGCCATGCGCCCGTCACCCACCCGGTCACAGGCGAGCAATCCGGCGGCGGGGCCCAGAGGCAACACCCGCTCGAACCCCTGCAACATCTCCCAGTTGCGCCGCACCGCCGGAGAGCCCCACATCGCCGTGTTCATGGCCGCAGCAGCCACCACCGGCGCCTCGCAGGCCAGCAGAACGCAGGAGAGCAGGGTGTCGCCCAGGCCATGCACCCAGCGGGCCAGGCTGGAGGCACTCAGGGGAGCCAACAGCACCAGCTCCGCCCATTCGGCCAGCTCCACATGCAGAGGCCGTGACTCCTGCCTGCTCCAGGCATCGGCCTCGAGCAGGCAGGGGTGCCGGCTGAGACTGGCCAGGGCCACAGGACTGACCAGCTGAGCCGCGCTGGGGGTCAAGACGCAACGCACCAGGGCGCCCCGCTTGGCGAGGGCGCTCACCAGGAGCGGCAGTTTCACAGCGGCGATGCTGCCGCTGATCAGCACCAGGATCCGGCGACCCTCCAGCGGGTCAAACCCGGGAAGCGCAGCCACGGCGGGGAGGGGGAAGGGGGCCGGCAAGGGAGTGGAGCGGACAAACGCAGACGGAGCGACTGTCGAGCCGCTCATTCCTCGTCGAAAGGCTCCTGATCCACCAGGTGGACGTAGGGCTTGACCAGCTCAGGTCGATGGATCGCCAGGGCCCGCAACAGGTGCCAGTCCCCCAGGCCCGCGAAGGGCGTGGGGTAGTCGTCTTCCTCGAGGCGCCGGGCAAGCTCAGCAATGCCGACCTCGTCGAAGGCCTCGAGCTGCTCAGGGGTGATCGAAGCCGGGCCCATGGCGGAAAACAGATCGTCAGTTTGATCCTGCCAGGGATGCCGCGGCCGATGATGGTAAAACTGATGGTTGAGGTGGCCGCTGCGAAGCGATCACCCGCCCATGCACCACCACCTGGGAGTGCGTAATGGGGAATTAGCTCAGCTGGTAGAGCGCTGCGATCGCACCGCAGAGGTCAGGGGTTCGAGTCCCCTATTCTCCATCAATGCCAAAGGCTTTAAGCCACCTGGAAACTTTCGAGTTCAATCTTGCATCGGCCAATGCAGCTGCATGATTCGCCGTTGCCGCAGCGTTGATCAAATTCCAACGACCAGAACAGCGGGCCTTGCTACATCCGACACCGCTGAATAGAACGGTGAAAATAGAAGCCCGAAAGCGAGCAGAGGGGCGTAGCGAGCTAGCCCCATCTGTCACATCGTGGATTCAGACAGGAATCAAGTCTGTTGCCATATTGGGATTCTGCAGGAAGAAATCGGGGGTGATTTTGGCGAAGAAATCATCCGCCGTGGCACCGAGGACAAAGTTTGAACCTGCGCCAGCACCAAGACTTGCAGGGGTGATATTTTGAACAAATCCAATGAAGTTGCCTGACTTGAAGCCGATCAACGTTCCAGCAACTCCATCAAGCACAGTATTCGTAAATTCAAGCTCCGAAAAGGATGCAACACCCGGGAGAACAATTTTATCTCTATTCCCACCCACAAGTGAGAAATCAGTGATGACATCGACTTCAAAGGCATTGGGGGAGGTATTGGCGGCGTCGGTTGGCAGGACAAATCGATCATTACCTGCCCCCCCATTCAGAAAATCCTTGCCTAGTATGCCGTCCCGGAAATAACAGTTAGAATCGAGAGTGTCACCCGAGGTGCCTTGTGGCGCTTGGTCGTCCGATGCCTCCGCTGGTCCTCAGCGAGGACGAGGTTCAGCAGTTGCGGGCCCTTGCAAATTCCCGGTCGTTGCCGCATTCGATCGTGCAGCGCGCTCAGATCGTGCTGGCCTGCGGTGCCGGCGAGACCAACACCGCCATCGCCAAACGGATGGGGCTGACGGGGATGACCGTTGGCAAGTGGCGCAAGCGGTACCGGGAGCTGGGCCTGGAGGGCCTGCATGACGAGCTGCGGCCGGGTAGGCCTCGCACCTACGAGGACGACACGGTGGCGGAGGTGATCAACCGGGCACTGCAGACCAAGCCCACCGATGGCAGCACCCAGTGGTCTGCGCGCTCCCTCGAGCAGCGTCCCGTGGAGTGGTGTAACTCAGGAGGAGCAGCCCCTGCGTAGCCGGGGCTGACGGCTCGCCTCCCTCAGTTCTCTGTTATGGCAATGGGTGGGCCGGTCTGTGACCCTGTTCGGAGCACTACCACCAAACCGAACACAGACCATGACCCTTTCCCATAGTGGCGCCTCCGAGCTGAGACAGCTCATGGAGGGCACCACCGCTGGCGCGTTGATCCCGGAGATCGTGCGTCGGGGCTTTCAGGACCTGCTGGAGGCCGAGGTTTCCGCGCTCACCGGAGCCCAACTCCACGAGCGTTGCCCCGATCAGCGCTCTACGCACCGCAACGGCTACCGCAGGCGACTGCTCACCACCCAGGTGGGCGACCTGACCCTGGCCATCCCAAAGCTGAGGCAGGGCAGCTTCTTGCCCGACTGGCTGGCGCCCCGACGGCGGATCGACAAGGCCCTCTACGCCGTGGTGATGGAGGCCTACACCGGCGGAATCTCCACCCGCAAAGTCGACGCCCTGGTGGAGGCTCTGGGCGGCGACTTTGCGGCATCTCCAAATCGGAAGTGAGTCGCATCTGCCAGGGCCTTGATGAGCAGGTCAAAGCCTTTCTGGGCCGGCCACTGGAGCATGCCAGCTTCCCCTACGTCTACCTCGACGCGACCTACCTTCACGGCCGTCTGGGCCGCAACCTGCAGGTGGTCTCCCGGGCGGTGGTGGTGGCGATCGGGATCAATGCCCTCGGCTACCGCGAGGTACTGGGAATCGCCGTGGGCGACAGCGAAGCCGAGGGCTTCTGGCGCCAGTTCCTGGGCTCACTCAAAGAGCGTGGCCTGACTGGCACGCGGCTGGTGATTTCGGATGCCCACCTGGGGCTGACAGCCGCGATCAAGCGCATGTTCCAGGGCAGCAGCTGGCAGCGGTGCCGAGTGCACTTCCTGCGCAACCTCCTGAGTCATGTCCCAAAGGTTGGCCAGGACATGGTGGCGGCGGCGATGAAAGCGGTGTTCGTGATCCAGAAGCCTGAGCAGGTCAGAGCCCACTGGCAGCAGGTCACCGAGATGCTGCGCAAGCAGTTCCCCGGCGCCGTGCCCGTGATGGAAGCCGCCCGGGACGACGTGCTGGCCTTCCTGCACTTCCCCCAGGAGCACTGGCGCAAGATCTGGAGTACCAACCCGCTCGAGCGCCTCAACAAGGAGATCAAACGCCGCACCAACGTGGTCGGCATCTTCCCCAATGACGCCGCGATCGTGCGGTTGGTGGGCAGTCAGCTGCTGGAGCAGCAGGAGGAATGGCAGCTGGAGCGCCGCCGCTTCTTCTCCGAGGCCACCATGGCCAAAATCCCCGAGCTCGAGGAAATGTTGAAGCCCACCGATGGTGATCCGGCCAAGCGGGCGGCAGTAGCCATGAGCTGAAACGCACCAACTCCTTCCTCGATCTACACGAATCCCCTCGATCGCTGAGTTGCACATTCAGCGATCAGGGTTCATAGTGGAACGATGGAGCTGCGCAATCAGCTCCCAAGCAGTCATCCCCTGACTGCTCCTGATCACCCTCCTGAAAGGGTCACAGGACCTCCTGAGTTACACCACTCGCAGGGGCGCTACCCTCCCTCGCGGCTGCCACCGGCATCTCCAAAACCACCGTTCACCGCTGGCTGCAGACTTTCTCGGTCCAGCCCCACCGGCAGAAGTCGTTCAAGCTCTCCACCGACCCGTTCTTTGTGGAGAAGGTCCGCGACATCGTCGGCCTGTACCTGAACCCTCCGGATAAGGCGATGGTGCTCTGCGTCGACGAGAAGACGCAGATCCAGGCACTGGACCGCACCCAGCCGCTGTTGCCCATGGGCCTGGGTTACGTGGAGGGCGTCACCCACGACTACATCCGCCACGGCACCACCACGCTGTTCGCTGCTCTGGATGTGGCAACAGGCGAGGTGATCACCCAATGCAAGCCCCGCCATAGGCATCAGGAGTTCCTGGGGTTCCTGCGCCAGATCGAGAAGTCGGTCCCCGAGGAGCTTGATGTCCACTTGATCGTCGACAACTACTGCACCCACAAGCACGCCAAGGTGAGGGCCTGGCTGGCGCAGCGGCCCCGCTTCCACGTGCACTACACACCGACCTACGCCTCCTGGATCAACCAGGTGGAGCGTTGGTTTGGGATCATCACCCAGCGGGCGATCCGACGCGGCAGCTTCTCCAGCGTCAAGGAGTTGATCTCCAAGATCGAGCAATTCGTGGCGGCCTACAACAAGACCAAGGCGCCGTTCAACTGGACGGCCACAGCGGATTCAATCCTGGAGAAGCTCCAGCGACTTTGCTCGCAGATCTCCGGGACGGCACACTAGATCACCGGTGACAATATCGTCTCCTGCTTCACCGAAAACAAAATCGTTACCTGCACCACCTCGAACAATATCATTACCAGCCCCGCCACTGACATTGTCGTTACCAACATTCCCGTTGAGCCAATCCGCCCCTGCGTCGCCGGCAAGGAAATCATTTTCATTGCCGCCAAGGTATTTGTCTCGCCCGGTGCCGCCAACCAAAAAATCGTTGCCGAGGTTTCCGTTTACATCGTTAAACCAGCCAGGGATGGGGATGCTCGAGCCGGTAACCTGATCGTCTCCACCATTCATTCTGGTGGGCTGACCAAGAGAATCAGGGAAGTTCTTAAGGGATACGGTATCAGCCAGGTTGGAAAAATCCCATCTACCATCAGGGCCGAGAATTTGCTGATTTTGGATCGGGGAAGCAGCCATGAGCCATTTTTGAAGTCATTTTATCTTAACGGCTCCGGCCGCCTTCGGAGCAAAGGCATTTGTATCCGTTCAGGGGCCGTTACGCAGCAGCGCAGCATTCCACCCTTGATCGCTGATCAACGAGCAACCACAGACACCACGATCGATGACGGCCGGCTCAGGGATTCGGCAACAGCGATGGCATCTCACCGCCACGATGATGGGCGATCAAGGCCTGCTCCAGGAACTGCCAGATATCACGGCCCTGTTGCCGCAGGCTGGTGGTGACCGTGAGCAACCTGCTGCGGCAGATCGCACCCTGGCGGGATTGGACGCCATGGCTGATCTTGCGCTGAATCACCGAATGGCGCAGGGCACGCTCGGCTGCGTTGTTGGTGGGCTCGATCCCTTCAATCTCCAGGAAGGTCCAGAGGCCATCGCTCACTTGCAGCAACTGATGGCAGGTACGCACCGTCTTGGCCCACGGCGTTCGCTCGCCGCGCTGGCAGCCCAGCTCCACAACCCGCTGCAGCGTGCCCACAAACGCCTGGCGGATCGGCCGACAGCCCTGCTGCAACGTGGACCAGTCGATCGTTCCGTCTTTGTAGCGGTGCCACTGGGCAAACAGCTGCTGCTGCAGGCCCAGCAGCTCCGCTCCAATCTCACCGCTGGCGCCCTGACGGTCAGCGATGGCAGTGAGATCGCGGATCACGTGCGCCCAGCACAGCTGGCGCTGCTCCAGCGGGAGATGGTTGTAGGCGGAGAAGCGATCGCTCACCACAATTCCGCCAAAGGCATTCCCGAGCAGGTCGATCGCGGCGGCAGCCGAGCGGCTCAGGCTCTGCAAGAACACTGTCACCCCCATGGCGGTCACCATGACCCACTCCCAGCCGCGCCGGCCATCGGGGTTGCCCCCATCGGCATTACCGGTGGGGGCACCGGTTTCATCGACATAGACCACCGACTGCTGACGGGCAAACGCAAGGGCCTCCTGCATGGGCTGCTCCAGTGCTGCACTCAAGCGCTGGCGGATAGTGGCCATCGCTCCCCGGCTGATCTGTACCCCCAGCAGCTGATCCAGCAGCGCCTGGGTCTTGCTGAAACTCAACGGGAAGGCACTACCCAGCAGACCCACCAGAGCACTGAGCCGGGGACCGTAATGGCTTACTTCCACCTCCGCCGGTAACGAGGCACAGGTGCTGGTGGAACAGCAGGGGCAGACCAGGCGGTGCAGCCGGTGCTCGATCACCAGAGGCGTGATCGGTGGAATCTCGATCACCTGGTGCCTCAAGGGCTCGGGATCCTGACCCTGTAGCAACGTGCCGCAGCGGCGGCAGGCCTGGGGGTGGTGCTCGACCACCTCATCCACCCGCTCGATCGGCAGCAGCTCCGGCCCAGATCCGGGATGGCCCGGCTGGCCGCCGCGCTTGCGGCCACTGCCCTTGCGTCGTTCGGGCGGCTTAAACCCCTGGCCATCACTGGAGGGAGGCTTGGAAGAATTGCGGGAGCTGCGGCCGATCCGCTCGCGCAGATGGGCCAGTTCGGTCGCCAGGGCGGTGAGCTGGATGCGGAGCTGCTCGATCTCCTGTTGCTGCCTCTGGCACTGACTGACCAGCTCAAGAAATCCAGCCTTCACTCCCACCGGGGTGGCGGCCCAATCGGCTTCTGAAATCCCGGCCGGTGGGGTGGTCATCGCAAGGAGTCTCTTACGGGCACCTCGAAAAATCAGCAAGCTGGTTGATTACGATGAAATAGCGATAGAATCAGGAAGTCAGACTGTATGCCAGCGGTGGGCCAAAGAGGTTTTTGGGACGAACAGCAAAGGGTCGCAAAGCTCCAGGAGAAGAAGCCGGTTCTCAAGCGGCTGTCTGATTCGATCCCATGGGATAAATTCCAGCCGATACTTGACCAAGGATACGCGCAGGATCGCAAGAGCAATGCAGGGCGTAAGCGGATTGATCCGCTGATCCTTTTCAAGATGCTTGTTCTCCAGCAGCTATTTAACCTCAGCGATGACGAGCTTGAGTTCCAGGTGAATGACAGGCGTTCCTTTGAGGAGTTTGTGGGACTGGGTGTGATGAACAACATTCCTGACGCAACCACAGTCGCCTTGTTCAGGGAGAGGCTGCGCAAAGCAGGAGTGATTGGGGAGCTCTTCGAGATGTTCGAGGCATACCTCCGCTCACAGGGACTCCAAGCCCGTGGTGGTCAGATTATTGATGCGACTCTCGTACCTGTTCCCAAACAGCGCAACACCCGTGACGAGAACAAGGAAATCAAAGCTGGTAGGCTGCCGGAAGGCTGGGAAGAAAACCCAGATCGCCTGCGGCAGAAGGATCTAGACGCTCGCTGGGTTAAAAAGAACGGCATCAACTACTTCGGTTACAAGAACAGCATCTGCATTGACGTCGACCATGGCTTTATCCGCCGATATGCTATTACACCTGCCAATATTCATGACAGTCAGATGCTTCCACGGCTGCTGGATCCGGAGAATGAACATGATTATGTCTGGGCAGACTCAGCTTATTCAGGTGAGTGCTTTGAAGATCTGCTGAGCTTGGGGCGCTTCGAAAGCTTGATCCACGATAAGGGCGCTCGCAATCACCCGCTCAGCGCCGCCGCCAAGGACCTTAATCGCGTCAAGTCAGCCATTAGAGCTTGTGTGGAGCATGTCTTCGGCTGCATGACAATGTCAATGGGTGGGAAGCTGACGCGAAAGATTGGGCTGGCAAGGAACGAGGCATGGTGGGGGCTCAAGAATCTGGCCTTCAACTTCCTTCGCTATCTTCAGCGCATCAGCCATGCACCAGTGGTGGCATGAATCCTCGAAGGAGTATCCGATAGCGCAGTAAAAAGCTCAGTCGCCGATACAAAATTCTGCTGCCTGCCGCCATTGGCGGCTTTTTGCATGCCTGCAGAACACTGGGAAACAGCTAATTTTTCGAGGTGCCCTTACTGAGATGCAACCAGGAATCAAGCCACCGTCAAGGGTTCAGCAAGCCCGATGTTCGTTGCGAGCTGTCCCGACTCCTGAACGGGTACAGGCATTTGAACTCTTAATCATTGATCAGAGAGAAGTCGACCGCATCAGAGTTCCGAATTGAGTCCCATCCTTTCGCGACGTCTCTGATCGGTTTGATTACTCTGATCTCAAAGCACTCCTCTTCACACCTCGCACAAGGCCATGGCTGCTCTGGAATGGAGTTCAGATGCTGAAGTTGAGTTGAAGGAGGTCCCCTTCTTCGTTCGGCCAGCGGTGCGCCGGCGCATCGAACGGCTCGCCGCCGATGCGGGCCTGGAGCGGATCGAGGTTGCCTTCTACGAGCAGGCCAAGGCACAGTTCGGCGAGAAGTGAGCGGATCTGGCCCGCGCTGATCCGATCCCGGCTCCCTCACGCCCAGCCGTGGTGGGAAGGGCGATGGGGTAAAAGAGAGGTCTGATCCGTTCCCTACCGTTGCGATGTCGCAGTCCAAGCGTGAGCAGGTGGTCAGTCATCTGCGCTACATCCGCCAGGAACTGCGCGAGATGCACCAAGGTGTGATGGAGGACGGACTGCTTCCTGAAGCTGGTGAGGTGAGGGGTGTCATGGCCCAGATGGAGGCCCTGCTCGAATTGCTGGAAGGCAAGGGCTCCCGCAAGAAAGACAGCGAGGGCTGATCCCGGCTTCCAGCGACCAGCCCGTCAGCACGCAGGGCAGGTCTCAGGCTGAGGCCCACCCAATGTGACGGCTATCCTGCCGCTCTGCCGTGCGGTTCACTGGGCTCCGGCTCACTGGACCTGGTAACGGCCGCCCGATGCAAACTCCCTTCCCGGCTCGCCGCTCCAGCCCCGCCCAGCGAATCGAGCAGACCCCTGAGGCAGGATCGTTGCGGCCACGACCGACACGCCTGCAGAGCCGGGTGGTCGACGCAGGCGCGACCCTGACCGGCTGGGCCAGTAATCCCTGGCGACGGCTGGCCCTGCTGCTGATCGTCCTGCTGCTCGGCTTCGTGATCGGCGGTGGCGTCGGCACCATCTGCGGTGCCCTCTCCATCATTGACCACCTGGCGGCCCTGTTCTGCGTGATCGCGATGGAATTCGCCATCCGGGCCCGCCGCTGGTTGCTGCGGCAGCGTGGTGATCATCTGGGGCTGGAACTGCTGGACATGGGCCGGATCGGCCTGCTTTACGGCCTGCTGCTGGACGGCTTCAAGCTGTTCTGAGCTCCGGCCCCATCCCCTGCGGCCAGCAGATAGAGCAGGGCCATCCGCACCGGGATGCCATTGCGGACCTGCTCCTCCACCAGGTTGGCCCCAGGATCGTCGAGCAGATCGCCGGCCATTTCCACGCCACGGTTGACCGGGCCGGGATGGAGCAGGGGAACCGGCCGGCCACACAGGGCCAGGCGATCGCGGCTGAGGCCATAGAGGCGGTGGTACGTGTCGATGCTGGAGAGGAGTTGCTGCTGCATCCGCTCTTTCTGCAGACGCAGGGTCATCACCGCATCGGCCCCAGGCAACGCCTCCTCAAGGGAGCGCACCACCTGGATCGAGCCACGTCGGGGCACAGGATCCTCATGCTGGCCAGGGGGCGGAGCCGCCACGAAGTCGGCGAAGGCCTCGGGTACCAGAGTGGGCGGACCACAAAGCACCACATCCGCGCCACAGGCGGTGAGGGCCCAGAGATTGGAGCGCGCGACACGCGAGTGCATCACATCTCCCACGATCGCGACCCGCCGGCCCCGCAGGCCTTCGGGCGATGGGGCCAGCGGATCAAAGTGGCGGGCAAGTGTGAACAGATCCAGCAGACCCTGGCTGGGATGGCTGTGCAGCCCATCGCCGGCATTGAGCACCGCCACCCTTTCGCCGGACTGATCGAGATCGCGCGCCAGGCAGGCAGGCACGCCGGCGCAGCGATGGCGTACCACCAGCACCGTCGATCCCATCGCCACATAGGTGCGGGCGGTATCAAGCAGGCTCTCGCCCTTGCTGAGCGAGCTGGAGGACGGGGAGAAACTCTGAACGTCAGCGGAGAGGCGCTTGGCGGCCAGCTCGAAGCTGCTGCGCGTGCGGGTGCTCGGTTCGAAGAAGAGGGTGGTCATCAACCGGCCCTGCAGCGCCGGCAGCTTGCGAGCGCCTGCATCAGGCAGAGAACGAAAGCGCTGAGCCAGCTCCAGCACGGTGGCGAAATCCTGCAGCGAGAACGCCGCCAGGTCGATCACATGGCGGTGGTTCCAGCCGCTCAAGGGGCCGCGGTCGCGCAGAACACCCCACAAGGTAGGGCTCTGCCGAGCAGCAGGGCTCAGACATCCAGCAGGACGGCCGGATCCAGGGCAAACGCCAGCGGCGGCTTCCGATCACCGCGCACGCGGCGGCTGACACTGCGACTGCCGCGCAGATACCAGCGCCAGGGCAGCTCCTGGGCGGAAGAGATGCCGATGCGGGGGCACTGGCACAACGGGTCTTCCCCACGGCTGCGGCACTGATCGAGCCAGTCCTGCAGCCGCGAGGGAACCGGCGCCAGCCACACCCCCGACTCAGGCGCCACGGAGCGGCCATCCAGGCTGCGATCCAGGCCGAAACGGCGGGCCAGCAGAGCGGGGCCTGCCGCCACCCGCTCCGGTTCGCCGGGCAGCGCCACCGCCCGCAGCAGCACGCCGTTGGCCCAGTCTCTGCGGCCGGTCACCACGTTGACGCAGTGGTGCAGGCCGTAGGTGAGATAGACGTAAAACCGCCCAGGCTCACCGAACAGCGTTGCATTGGCTGGACTACGGCGGCGATGACCATGGCAGGCCGGCTCGCTCTGGCAGTAGGCCTCCGTTTCCACGATCAGCCCCCGCAGCGCGGTTCCATCCGGCAAGCGCCGCACCAGCAGGCTGCCGATCAGCTCCGGCGCCACCGTTTCGGCCGGGCGCACAAAGAACCCCTGGGGCAGGGGTGCCGGCAGCCGGGTCACAGGCGCGAGGTCACGAGACGCCACCATCCTGACCGGGGACCCCACAGCAGCTGCGTCTGTCGACAGACTGGGGCCATCAATGAGCGAGTGCCCCCGTGACCGATCCGAGCTCCAGCTTCAATCCAGGCCTCGTGGTGCTGGTCGTGAGCGTGCTGTTCTGTCTCACCACCCTGTTCTTCGGCACCAAGGGCGGCTACTACGACACCGACGCCTACGACGGCAACGGCACGGCCCACTGACCCCACCTGGGGGCTGTTCAGGAGCCCTGGCTGCCAAGCCGTTCCGCTTCAGGGCAGTCCTCGGAGGTCAGCAGATCGTCGGCCGTGTTGGTGCGGCACACGTAGGCCAGGCGGGTGCTGACGGCGCCGATCGAATCGAGACGCACGCTCTCCTCCCAACTGTGCAGCTCGTCGTCGTCTTCGGCGTCGTAGCGCAGGGTGACGAGATCACCATCGATCTCCAGGATGCGCGCCTCTTCGATCCAGCGCTGCTGATCGCGCAGAAACACCCACACCGGGCGCTTCTCACAACAGAACTGTTGGAGCTTGCGGTGCAGCATGGTCCCTCCGGGCTGCAGGCCCATTGATCCTAAGCAGATCCATCCAGGTTGCCGCTGTTCACCATGACCATCTCCCCCAGCACCGAAGCCATCCGCCTGCAGCTGCGCAGCTGGCCGGAGGTGGAGACCTACCTGACGCACTGCAAGGGGGTGATCGTGCCGCTCGGCTCCACGGAGCAGCACGGACCCACGGGCGCCATCGGCACCGATGCCCTCACCGCTGAAGCCGTGGCCCTGGAAGTGGGCCGCCGCACCGGTGTGCTGGTCACGCCGACCCAGGCCTTCGGCATGGCGGAGCACCACCTCGATTTCGCCGGCACGATCAGCCTGCAGCCGGCCACGCTGCTGGCTGTGCTCCACGACGTGGTGCTGTCGCTGGCGCGCCATGGCTTTGAGCGGATCTTCGTGATCAACGGCCACGGCGGCAACATCGCCACGGCCCGGGCCGCCTTCGCCCAGGCCTACGGCACCGCCACCGCCCGGGGGCTGCCCCACCCGGAACGGCTGCGCTGCCGTCTGGCCAACTGGTTCACCGCCGCACCGGTGATGCGTGAAGCCCGGCAACGCTATGGCGAGAAGGAAGGCCATCACGCCACCCCCAGCGAAATCGCCCTGACCCTGCACCTGGAGCCGAGCCTGGTGGAGAAGCAGCGGCCCCTGCCGGAACCGGCGCCGGCCGGCCCGATTCATGGCCCAGCCGATTTCCGCCGGCGCCATCCCGATGGCCGCATGGGTTCCGATCCCTTCCTGGCCAGTCCTGACCACGGCAAGACCTTTCTGGATCTGGCGGCCACGGCCCTGGCGGAGGATCTCACCGCCTTCCTGGCCGAGTAAGTTCCCCCTCAGCCTCCCCCCCGACCCGGGTGCAGCGATGAGCAGGATCACGGCCGACGATGTACGCAAGGTGGCCCACCTGGCCCGCCTCGATCTCCCCGAGGAGAAGATCACCACCTACACCGGCCAGCTCGAGCGCATTCTCGATTACGTGGCCCATCTCCAGCAGGTCGACACCGAAGGCGTTGAGCCCACCACCCGGGCCGTCGAAGTGGTGAATGTGACCCGAGCCGATGCGGTGGACACCACTGCGGAGCGCGAGCAGCTTCTGGATCTGGCGCCACAGCGCGAGGGCGACTTCTTCCGCGTGCCGCGCATCCTGGCTGAGTAAGGGCTCAGCGGACCGGCGACACCGCCGTTCGATGCAGCAGCTCCAACACCCTGCGGCGGGCATGGCGGGTCGGCATCAGAGCAGCCAGAGGCCTGAGTCGACTGCGGCGCTTCTTGTGGCTGCGCACGCCGAGAAAGATGTCGTAGAGAAAATTGAGACCATCGGTGCGGGTCTCGAACAAACCGAGACGCTGAGGTGATCCCTTGGCGTCAAGAATGTGGCGGGTGGCGTGATAGGCGTCCTGGTACTCAAACCAGGGAATCGATGGCCAGAGATGGTGAATCAGGTGATAGTTCTGCCCCATGATCAGCAGGTTCATCAACCGGCCCGGGTAAACGCGGGCGTTGTGCCAGCGGTTGCGCGACTGAAAGGGCCGGTGAGGCAGATAATCGAAGAACAGACCCAGGGTGACCCCCACCATCAGCGCCGGTGCGAACCAGCAGTTGAAGACGAAATCCTGGAAGCCATACTTCAACGACGCCAGCACGATGGCAAAGAAGAGGCCGCGAGCCAGACCCCACTCCAGTAATTCATAGCGGCGCCAGAGGTGATGCCGGAAGAAGAAGACCTCGTGATAGAAAAAACGCGGTGCGATCAGCCACAGCGGTCCAAACGTGGAGACGATGTGATCGGGATCGTGTTTGGGATCGTTCACATGGGCGTGATGCTGCAGATGCACCCGCGTGAACACCGGAAAGCTGAAGCCGAGCAGCATCGCCGCCCCATGGCCCATCACCGCGTTCCAGAAGCGGCTGGGATGGGCGGCGTTGTGGCAGGCATCGTGAATCACGGTGCCCTCCAGATGCAGAGCCAGGAAGCCGAGGGCCAGCAGCACCGGCAGGGGCCAACCGGCGCCGAACCAGCCCCAGATGGTGAGCCCTGCCAGGGCATAGCCCCCCAGGAACAACCCCACGGTGGGATTCCAGGCATCCGGCGGGTCGAGGAACTCTCGCGGCACCGCACTGGAAGGGGAACGCCTCAGCACCTGGGTGGCAGGGGTCTGAATCGAACGCGCCTCAGTCGCCAGCGGAGATTCCATCATCGTCTGCTGATGCACCTGAGGCCAAAAGGTCACACAACCTAAAAAACCGGGAATGCCCACCGGGGGACTTGAACCCCCACAGCCTGAGCCACTGGAACCTAAACCCAGCGCGTCTACCAATTCCGCCAGGTGGGCGTGTGGCGACTCTAGGGAGTGTCGGGGAACAGCTTCCACAATGGGGGCCGTACGCCACACCGCCATGCTCGCCACCCTGGGGGGAAGCCTGGCCCTGCTGCTGGGGCTGGCTGTTCTGTTGCTGCCGCTGCTGGCCCAGGAGCTGAGCCGTCCCCGCGACGCAGTGTGGGGGGCGGTGGTGCTGCTGCTGGGGCTGGTGCTGGTCACCAGCGCCGACCGCCTGGTGGGAGCGCCGATGGTGGCCGTGCTCTGCGGCGGCCTGCTGATCGGCCGCCTCGGCAGCGAGGTGGGCCAGGCCCGCTGGCGTCAGCTCACCCCCGAAGAGCAGCAGCGGCTCTGGTCGTTGGAGCGGTGGCGAACCAGCCTGCAGCAACTGCTGGTGGCGGTCGGCAAGCTGATCGAGCTGGTGATGGGCCTGGCAACGGGACTGGCCAGCTGGATCCAGGAGCGGCGCCAACCGCGCAGCGTCACCAAGCGCTGGGTGCGGCAGGAGCCTGGGGCCACGGACAGCTCAAGGGACAGTTCTGACCAGGAAGCCAGCGCCGACATGGACTCCAACCCTGGGGCCGAGCGCAACCCCGGTGCTGATGGCCTGCAGGGCCAGGAGCCCGCGCCCCAGCACAGCCCCGAGACCGATGGGGCCACCAAGCACCAGCCTGCGCTGGAAACCAGCCCAGAGTCCGACGGATCGATCCCTCCCCTGACTGCCCCCAGGCATGAGGCCGAAACCCAGCCGGCGGGGACAGCTGCAGCGCCCAGCCCTGCCCCGGAGGACGACCTCAACCCCTCCGACTCCGACCTCACCCCGGAGCCATCAGAACCGCAAATTCCTGTTTCGGTTCCGGAGGCTGCTTCGGTTCAGACACCGACAGCAGCGGACCCTGAAACCGGCCCCGAAGCCGGCGAAACCGAAACCGAAGCTGAAACCGAAGCCGAAGCCGATCCCGCAACCAAAGCCCAGATCGCGGCGGGATCGGCCCCAGTGGTGCGCAGCTTCGAGGATGTCGACGCGCTGCTCCGCTCCACGCCAGAAGCACCCTGACACCGAAGACACCGGCGTGCCAGAGCGCCGTCACGCCGGGGCAAATGCAGCGGGACGGGATAATCGCGCCTTGCTGCACCGAGGCGTCGTGACCGCCAGCCCGGCCTCCCCCTCGTCCTCCGATCCGGCTGCGGCCGCGGGCCCCACCGCAGAGGTGTCCTACAAGGACACCCTCAACCTCCTGCAGACGCCCTTCGGCATGCGGGCCAATGCCAAGGTGCGGGAGCCGGAGCTGCAGCGTTTCTGGGCCGAGCAGCGGATCTACGAGCGTCTCAGCCGCGAGAATCCGGGAGAACGCTTCACCCTGCATGACGGGCCGCCCTACGCCAATGGCGCCCTGCACGCGGGTCACGCCCTCAACAAGATCCTCAAGGACATCATCAACAAAACCGCCCTGTTGCAGGGCAGGCGCTGCCGCTTCGTGCCGGGCTGGGACTGCCACGGCCTGCCGATCGAGCTGAAGGTGCTGCAGAGCCTCAGCAGCAGCGAACGCCAGGCCCTCACGCCGATCGCGCTGCGGCGCAAGGCCCACGCCTATGCGCTCGAGCAGGTGGAGGGCCAGAAGGCCGGGTTTCGCCGCTGGGGCATCTGGGCCGACTGGGACCAGCCCTACCTGACCCTGCACAAGGCGTACGAGGCGGCCCAGATCGGCGTGTTCGGTCAGATGGTGCTGGCCGGGCACATCTACCGGGGGCTCAAACCGGTGCACTGGAGCCCCAGCTCCCGCACCGCTCTGGCGGAGGCCGAGCTGGAGTACCCCGACGGGCACACCTCCCCGAGCGTCTTCGTCGCCTTTCCGGTGGTGGAGCTGCCCGAGCCGCTGCGCCAGGGCCTGCACAACGCCGGCGTGACCCTTGAAGGCGCTGGCTCCCTGGCGGTGGCGATCTGGACCACCACGCCCTGGACCCTGCCGGCCAACCTGGCAGTGTCGGTGAACGACCGACTCGACTACGCCATCTGCCGCATCGGCCAGGGCGGAGGCGGTAGCCAACACCGCGCTGCCCACTTGGTGGTGGCGGCCGATCTGGCCGCCAGCCTGGAGCACACCCTGGGGCTGAGTCTCGAACCCATCCTTCGGGTCAAGGGCGCGGAGCTGGAGGGCATCACTTACCAGCACCCCCTGCTGGATCGCAGCAGCCCGGTGGTGATCGGCGGCGAATACATCACCACCGAAGCAGGCACCGGCCTGGTGCACACCGCCCCCGGCCATGGCGTGGACGACTTCAACACCGGCCGCAAGTACGGCCTGGCGGTGCTCTGCCCGGTCGATGAGGCCGGCAACCTCACCGCCGAAGCCGGTCCATTCGCCGGCCTGAATGTGCTGAAGGAGGCCAATGGGGCCATCATCACCGCCCTGCGGGATGCCGGCGCCCTGCTGGCGGAGCAGCGCTACGAACACCGCTATCCCTACGACTGGCGCACCAAGAAACCGACGATCTTCCGGGCCACGGAACAGTGGTTCGCGTCAGTGGACGGCTTTCGCGACCAGGCCCTCGCCTCGATCGCCGCCGTAGACTGGCTGCCCGAGAGCGG
This sequence comes from Synechococcus sp. CBW1002, assembly GCF_015840915.1. Lineage (NCBI taxonomy): Bacteria > Bacillati > Cyanobacteriota > Cyanophyceae > Synechococcales > Synechococcaceae > Synechococcus > Synechococcus sp. CBW1002. The sequence goes on along the minus strand of NZ_CP060398.1, from coordinate 1,648,142 downwards.
CCGCAATCGCATCGAGGCGATGGTGCGGGACCGGGGCGATTGGTGCATCTCGCGCCAGCGCACCTGGGGTGTGCCGATCCCCGTGTTCTATCACCGCAGCAGCGGTGAGGTGCTGCTCAACGCCGACACCCTCGACCACATCCAGGCCCTGATCGCCGAGCACGGCTCCGACGTGTGGTGGGAGCGCGATGAGGCAGGCCTGCTGCCACCCGCCTATGCCGACCAGGCCGATCAATGGCGCAAGGGCAGCGACACCATGGATGTGTGGTTCGATTCCGGCTCCTCCTGGGCCGGCGTGCTCGGCGGCCTTGCCGCCGCTGACGCCCCGGCGGAGGCCTCGCCCCTGAACTATCCCGCCGACCTCTACCTGGAGGGCTCGGACCAGCACCGCGGCTGGTTCCAGAGCAGCCTGCTCACCTCGGTGGCCGTCAATGGCCACGCCCCCTATCGGCGGGTGCTCACCCACGGCTTCACCCTGGATGAGAAGGGCCGCAAGATGAGCAAATCCCTGGGCAACGTGGTCGACCCGGCGGTCCTGGTGGAAGGCGGCAAGAACGCCAAGCAGGATCCCGCCTATGGGGCCGATGTCCTGCGGCTGTGGGTGAGTTCGGTCGACTATTCGGCCGACGTGCCCCTCGGTCCGGGGATCGTCAAGCAACTGGCGGATGTGTACCGCAAAGTGCGCAATACGGCCCGCTATCTGCTGGGCAACCTCCACGACTTCGATCCGCGGCCCGTGGCCGAGGGCGGCGATGCGATCGCCTACGCCGAGCTGCCGCTGCTGGACCGCTGGATGCTGCAGCGCACCGCCGCCCTGATCGATGCGGTGACGGGCGACTTCGAGCGCTTCGAGTTCTACCGCTTCTTTCAGGCGCTGCAGAACTTCTGCGTGGTGGATCTCTCCAACGTCTACCTCGACATCGCCAAGGATCGGCTCTACGTGAGCGGCGCTGCCGAATTCCGCCGCCGCAGCTGTCAGACCGTGCTGAGCCTGGTGCTGGAGCGTCTGGCGGGGCTGATCGCACCGGTGCTCTGCCACATGGCTGAAGACATCTGGCAGAACCTTCCCTACCCCGTGGCCGAGGTCTCGGTGTTTGAGCGGGGCTGGCCCACGGCGCCAGCGGACTGGGCCGCACCCGAACTGGAGAGCTCCATGGAGCGGATTCTCGAGCTGCGCGCCCTGGTGAACCGCCAGCTGGAGAGCTGCCGGGCCGAAGGGAAGCTCGGTGCCTCCCTTGAAGCCCAGGTGCACCTGGAGCTCGGCGCCGGTGAGGCCGCAGCGGCCCTGCAACCCTGCCTCGACTGGCTGGCGGGTTCAGCCGCGCCAAGCGTCGACAACCTGGCCGACTGGCTGCTGGTCTCAGCTCTGCAGCTGGGCGGTGCTCCCCCTGACGCGGTGCTGGCCGAGGCCAGCGCAGGCGGCATCCAGGTGCGGATTGCCCGGGCCGAGGGCGAGAAATGCGAGCGCTGCTGGCATTACGAAACCGACATCGGCCAGCACACCCTGCACCCCAGCCTCTGCGGCCGCTGCGTGGCGGTGCTGACCACCTGAATTGAGCCGGAGTTCAGCCGGCCAGGCACCTCAGCACCAGCGGGCCGGGTCCAACAGCAGCTCCATCGGCACCGGCCCCAGCAGCACCTGCTCGGCACCGGGCCGCAGGGGGCCCACCAGCAGTTCGGCGGCTTCGATCCGTGCGCCCGGCGGCAACGCCGACTGGTCGGGATCGACCTCTGTGGGGTGCGTGGTGCTGCTGGAAAATCCGCGGAACACCAGCAGCTCCAGGGGGTCCTCGCCGAGGGAACCCCGCAGCCGCAGCACCCGATCGGGCCGGTCCCGGCTGATCTCCTCCAGCCTGGCCAGCACCCCACAGCCGGCAGCGCCCGTCTCAGAACTCACCGGCCACCCTCCCCTGCTTGGGCAGCCGCACCAGCAGCCACTGCAACAGCCCCACCCCATAGCCCACCAGGGCCAGGTAGCCCACGAAGGCCGCCACCGCCGGCGTCCAGTCGGCGCCGAAGACGAAGTCAAAGACCCGGTCGACGCCCCCATGAATGCCCTGCGGCGCCTCCAGCCAGGCACGGCAGAGGGTGCGCTCCAGGGCAGCCCCACCCCCCAGGCAGGGAAGCGCCGTGGTCGCCAGGCCCGCCCCGAGCAGGGCCAGCACCGTGAGGCTCCAGCGCCAGAGGCGCAGGGTGAGCGGCAAGGGACGCCAGGGCGGCAGGTCGGCCAGTTCCTCGTTGAGATCGACCCAGAACCACAGGGACGCCACGATCATCAGCGGCGCAATCACCAGCAGGGCGTAGCCGAGCGGACGGCGATCGGTGAGCAGCAACAGGGCCACCAGCAGCAGGCTGGCCACCTTCCAGTAGATCGTGAGGAGCCGCACCAGGGCCGTCTCCCGACGCAGCGCCGCCCAGACCAGCAGCACCAGCGGCAGCCCCAGGGCGAACACGCTGGCGAGCCGCACATCCAGCCACACCAGCGAGCGATACAGGAGATCGGACTCGAACACGGCGGCGGCGGTACGGGAAGACGCCATTATCCGCAGCCTGCCTGAGGCGATAGGGTCCGCCCATGGCCGCATTCCCATTCCTGCGCTGGCTCGAGCCAGCTGAGCCGGCTGCCTGGTGTCGCAGCGCGCTCTCCCAGGAGGCCTCCCTCGAGGCCGCGGTGGATGCCGTCGCCGGCCAACTGAGCAGCAAGGAAGAAGCCGATCTGGCCCTGGTGTTTGTCTCGAGCGCCTACGCCAGTGACCTGCCACGTCTGCTGCCACTGCTCAGCCAGCGGCTGCGCTCCAACCATTGGCTCGGCTGTGTCGGCGGCGGTGTGGTGGGCACCGACCCTGCCGGGGTGCCGCGGGAGCTGGAGCGCGAGCCGGCCCTGAGCGTGACCCTGCTGCGCCTGCCCGGTGCAAGGCTGCACCCGTTCCAGATCGACACCAGCCAGCTGCCTGATCTGGACGGCCCCGCCGAACCCTGGATCGATCGGGTCGGCACCGCCGCAGGCGCGTCTGCCTCGATGCTGCTGCTGGTGGATCCCTCCAGTCCGGCCATCAACGACCTGATCAGTGGCCTCGACTACGCCTTTGCGGGGGTCGACAAGGTGGGAGGCATCGCCGGACAGCACAGCGCCAGCCATGGCTCCCTGCTGTTTGACGGCTCGGTCTGCACCGGCGCGGTGGGCTGTCTGATCGAAGGAGCCTGGCGGCTCGATGCAGTGGTGGCTCAGGGCTGCCGGCCGATCGGCCCGGTGTTCGAAGTGGAGCAGGCCCAGCGCAACGTAGTGCTGGAAGTGAGCCTCGGCCAGCGGCGCAACACCCCCGTGGCCGCCCTGCAGGAAATCCTCACGGCCCTCACCCCGGAGGAGCGGGAGCTCGTCAAGCACTCCCTGTTCCTGGGTGTGGGGCGCAGCAACTTCAGCCTCAGCAGCAGCAGCGAAGACTCGGCGGCCTTCCTGGTGCGCAACCTGATCGGCGTCGATCCCCGCAATGGCGCCGTGGCCGTGGCGGAGCGGATGCGGGTGGGCCAGCAGGTGCAGTTCCAGCTGCGCGATGCCGCCGCCTCCAGCCAGGAGCTGCGCCAGCTGCTGGCCAGCCAGGCTGAACGGGAGCCGGAGCCACTGGCGGCATTGGTCTTTGCCTGTCTGGGCCGGGGCCAGGGCCTCTACGGCCGCCCGGACGGGGATGTGAGCCTCTGCCGCGCCGCCTTCGCGACGGTGCCGATCGCCGGGGCGTTCTGCAACGGCGAAATCGGGCCGGTGGCGGGCAACACGCACCTGCATGGCTACACCGCCAGCATCGGCTTCCTGGTGCCCCAGGAACCCGTGGACCCGGTCGCCTCAGCAGCCGAAGCGGCGGCCTGAGCGCCGGAAGCGACACTGCCGCCATGGTGCGTCAACACGTCAATCCCCTCAGCCGCCGCCACCAGCTGCCGCGGCCCCTGCCACCACTGAACGACCTGTTCGCCGATCCGTCCCTGCCGCTTCGGCTCGACATCGGCTCGGCCCGCGGCCGCTTCCTGCTGGCCCTGGCCCAGGTGGATCCGGGCTGGAACCATCTCGGCGTCGAGATCCGCAGGCCCTTGGTGGAGGCCGCCGAGGCCGACCGCCAGGTCCTGGGCCTCAGCAACCTCCACTTCCTGCTCTGCAACGCCAATGTGAGCCTGCAGGACTGGCTCAGGGCCCTGCCGGAGGGCAGGCTGGAGCGGGTCACGATCCAGTTCCCCGACCCCTGGTTCAAGACGAAGCATCACAAGCGGCGGGTGCTGCAGCCCGCCCTGCTGCACGCGATCGCAGCCGCCCTGGCGCCGGGCCGGGAGCTGTTCATCCAGAGCGACGTGCTGGCCGTGATCGAGCCGATGGTGGACCTGATCGAGGCCAGCGCCTGCTTCACCCGTCCGCCGCAGGACCGGCGCCCCTGGCGCGACCACAACCCCCTGCCGGTGCCGACCGAACGGGAGCGACTGGTGCTGGAGCAGGGGCTTCCGGTGTACCGCGTGCTCTATCAACGCGCCCTGACGCCCGCCCCCGGATTGGAGGAGAGGGTGGCGCTGGCCGCCGATAATCCCGCCACTGAGCCGGTGCACACCACCGACTCCTGCGCCGCGGAGCCACCAGCCCCTTGACCTCCCCTGCCCCCACCCCCTGGCTGCTGCGCTGGCAGGGGGTTCTGGCCAACACCCCCGCCGGCCCCCTCAGCAGCCGGATGCCCCTGGTGGCGGGGGTGGTGCTCTGCGCCCTGATGGCCGGCCTGCCGCTGGTGACCCGCGCAGGGCTGAGCCTGCTGATCCTGGCCAGCGGCCTGCTCTGGCTGGTGTGGGCCCTGCGGACGCCGGCGCGGGGCCTGAGCCCGATCAATGGCTGGCTGCTGGTGGTGCTGGCCCTGGCGGTGCTGGCCACGGGCTTCTCGCCGGTCCCGGCTGCCGCAGCCAAGGGGTTGCTGAAACTGCTCAGCTACATGGCCGTCTATGCCCTGATGCGCCAGCTGCTGGCCGCCGCTCCGGTGTGGTGGGACCGGATCGTGGCAGCGCTGCTGGCCGGCGAGCTGGTGACCAGCGTGATCGGCCTGCGGCAGCTCTACGCCAACACCAGCGAACTGGCCCGCTGGGCCGATCCGAACTCAGTGGCCAGCGGAACGGTGCGGATCTACAGCACCCTGGAGAACCCCAACCTGCTGGGGGGCTATCTCCTGCCGATCCTGCCCCTGGCGATCGTGGCCCTGCTGCGCTGGCCCGGCCTGGCCCGCAAGCTCTATGCTCTCGCCTCCCTGGTGCTGGGTGCTTCAGCTCTGGTGCTCACCTACAGCCGCGGCGCCTGGATGGGGATGGTGGCCTCCCTTGCCGTGATCGGCCTGCTGCTGGCGATCCGCCAGACCCAGACCTGGCCCCTGCTGTGGCGGCGCCTGTTTCCGCTGTTGCTGCTGGGAGGCGGGGCCCTGATTCTGGTGCTGCTCGTCACCCAGGTGGAGCCCCTGCGGGTGCGGGCGATGAGCCTGCTGGTGGGCCGCGAGGACAGCTCCAACAACTTCCGCATCAACGTCTGGCTGGCGGCCCTGGACATGATCCGCGACAGGCCATGGCTGGGGATCGGGCCGGGCAACACGGCCTTCAACCTGATCTACCCGCTCTATCAGCAACCCAAGTTCAACGCCCTCAGCACCTACTCGATCCCCCTGGAGCTGGCCGTGGAAGCGGGGATTCCCGGTCTGCTGGCCGGCATCGGCCTCGCTCTGGCAAGCATCAGGGCCGGGCTGGCCCAGTGGCGTCAGTCCGGCGTGCTGGCCCTGCCCTGCCTGGCCTCGGTGGCGGTGATCGCCGGGCTGATGGTGCAGGGCCTCACCGACACGATCTTCTTCCGGCCGGAGGTGCAGCTGATCGCCTGGTTCTGCCTGGCCACCCTCGCGGCCGCCCCACCGCCCGTCCGGCCCGCGAACAGCCCCTGATGACCGGGTCGCCACCACCACTGCAACCGCGGAGCCTGATCGCCGGCTTCGACGCCGGCCAGAGCCACACCCGCTGCCGCCTGGCGCTGCCCCTGCCGGCGGCCGTGGCCAGGGAGACCGGGGCTGAACCATCAGCGGCTGGACAGGCAGAGAGCGTGATCGTGGCGGAAGGCGAGGGTCCGGGCGTCTGGCACCTGGCGGCACCGGATGGCCCGGAGCGCTTCCGTGCGGCCCTGCAGCTCAGCCTTCAGAGCGCTCTGGAACGGCTGCCGGCCGAGGCGCAGGCCCAGGCAGGTCGGCAGCCCCTGTTGGCGGCGGCGATCGGCGCCAGCGGGATCGAGCAGGGAACCGCCGTGCAGGAGGAGGGCCGACGCCTCGCCGCTCAGGCCCTGCAGCTGCCCCTGGAACGGCTGGAGGTGACCGGCGATGAGCGCACCGCCCTGCATGGCGCCTTCGCGGGTGGGGCCGGCATCCTGGTGATCAGCGGCACCGGCACGATCGCCGTGGGCCAGGACGGCCAGGGCCGCAGCCACCGCTGCGGCGGCTGGGGCTGGCTGCTCGATGGTGCCGGCTCCGCGATGGACATCGGCCGCGATGGCCTGGCCCTGAGCCTGCGCATGGCCGATGGCCGCGCCCCGGAGTCCGAGCTACGGCGGGCCCTGTGGCAGGCCCTGGACCTGGGTGTGGAGGATCCCCAGGCGCCTCAGCGGATCAAGACCCTGGTGGTGCAGCCGCAGTTCGGCGCCGCTGGCTTCGCCGCCCTGGCGCCTGTGGTGCACGACCTGGCCAGGCACGGCGATGCCGGGGCGGCGGCGATCCTTGAGGCCAACGCCACCGCCCTGGCGGCAATGGTCACGGCGGTGGCCGTGGCCCTTGCGCTGCAGAACCCGGCCGTGGTGACCAGCGGCGGGGCCCTGCGCCACCTGGAGGGCCTGCACCAGCGTTTCGCCCAGCGGCTGCAGGAGCGTCTGGGCGGCGCCCATCTGGTGGACCCGCGGGGCGATGCCTGCGCCGGTGCCCTCCAGCTCGCCCAGCAGCTGGCGGATCAGGCAGCCTGAGCCCTCAGGCCGCACAGAGGTGCGCTTCGGCCTCGGCCGCCAGGTGGTGAGTCCAGTGATCCACCTGGCCCTGTTCGGCCGCCTCCACCATCACCCGCAGCAGGGGCTCGGTGCCGCTGGCCCGCACCAGCACCCGTCCCTGACCCTCCATCGCCTGCTCGGCCGCCTCCACCGCACGACGCAGCGGCTCACACTGCTGCCACTGCTGCCGCCGCTGCCGATCGGGCACGGTCACGTTGACGAGCCGCTGGGGGTAGGGCCGGAAGCTGCTCTCAAGCCAATCGGCCAGGCTCAGGCCGGCCTGGTGCAGGCGGGTGGCCACCTGCAGGGCGGTGAGCAGGCCATCGCCGCTCATGCCATGGCGGGCCGAGAGGATGTGACCCGACTGCTCACCACCGAGACCCGCCCCCAGCTCCTCCATCGCCTGGTGGACGTACTGATCCCCCACGGCGGTGCGCTCCAGCACCCCGCCACGGGCCTGCCAGGCACGCTCGAAGCCCAGGTTGGACATCACCGTGGCCACAATGCGGTTCTGGGGCAGCTGATCGGCCTCCTGCAGGGCCGTGCCCCAGAGGTAGAGGATCTGATCGCCGTCCACCACCCGACCCTGGCCATCGACGGCCAGCATGCGGTCGGCATCGCCATCGAAGGCGAATCCCATGGCGGCACCGCTGGCGAGCACGGCCTGCCGCAGCGGCTCGAGATGGGTACTGCCACAGCCCATATTGATGCGGTGGCCATCCGGCTCGCCGTGCAGCACGGTCACCGCGGCACCGAGGTCACGGAAGACCGCCTCCCCACAGGCGGCGGCCGATCCCCAGCAGAGGTCGAGCACCACCGGGCACCCATCCAGTCGCCTCCCCTCGACGCTGGCCAGCAGACCCTGCCGATAGACCTCCAGCAGGTCGCCCCGCTCATAGGCAGAGCCGAACGTCTCGGAGCCGCTGGCAATGTTGCCGCTAGTGCTGGGGCCGCCGATCGGAGCTTCGGCCTCAGTCTCCGGCGTGCCCCGCAGACCGCGCTCGATCGCCTCCTGCTGGTCGCGGCTGAGCTTGGCGCCGGAAGCCCCGAACACCTTGATGCCGTTGTCGTGGGGAGGGTTGTGGCTGGCCGAGACCATCAGCCCACCAGCCAGCCCGAGGCGGCGGATCGTGCCGGGCACCGCCGGTGTGGGGCAGAGACCCAGGTTCCAGACCTCCCGACCCGCGGCGGTCAGACCGGCGGTGAGGGCCGCCACCAGCATCGGTCCGCTGGTGCGCGAATCACTGCCGATCACCACCGGGCCGTCGGTGCGCAGCACCCGCCCGCACCAGTAGCCCACCTGCAGCGCCAGGGCCGGGGTCACGCAGGTACCGACGCGGCCGCGGATTCCGTCCGTGCCGAAGCCGGTGACGGCGTCACCCAGGGGTGCACCGATCGGAGGGGGCAGCGGCCCGGGCATGGCAACGCAATCGATGGCGGGCAGCAGGTTAAGCGCCGTGTCCCGCCCCGCCCTCGCCATCACCGCCAGCGGCACGACTCCGGGTCAGCGCCAGCGACGCGGCCAGCAGGCCCAGCGCAGCAGCTCCGCCACCGCCCAGAGCAGCAGCAGGCCCACACTCCAGCCCGGCAACCAGCGGAAAGGCGGATAGGGCCGCAGCAGCAGCACGAGCCCGGCCGCCCCCCAGATCTGCCGGGAGCGCCGCCGCTGGGCCGCTCCCGGCAGGGTGGTGAGCAACGGCGGCAAGGGCGGCAGGGACGGCAACCGCGGCATCGACCGAGCCGGCGGCACCGGCGGCGGAGGGATCCCCAGAATGCCGGCAGCTGGCCCGCACGCCGTGCCCCGTTTCCCCCTGCTGATCGCGGCGACCACCCTGGGGACCGGCGCGGCGCTCCTCGGTGGCGGCGCCCTGCTGCAGTGGCTGCGCCCACCCCTGACTCCCGCCGTCTCCAGTGCTGCACTGACCAGGGCGGCGCGCTGGGACCCGGATCCCTGGCGGCGGCGGGAGGCGGCGCTCCTGCTGCACGCCCGCCTGGGCGAGGAGCCACGCCAACGGAGGCAGCTCCTGCGCCACCAGGGCTGGGGAGCCGATCCCCTCGCCGCCGTGGTGCTCAAACAGGACGCCCTGGCCGCGGAAGCCCTGGGCGACAGCAACGCCGCCACCCAGCTCTGGCAGCAACAACTGCGCCGCTTCCCCGGCGCCCCGAGCAGTGCCGATGCCCTCTACGCCCTCGGAAGGGAACAGCCGATCCAGCGGCAACGGCTGCGGCAGCGCTTCCCCGCCCATCCAGCGGCCCTGGCCGCCGCCCTTGAGGCCGGCGATCAGGGCCAGGCCCTGCTGGATGGCGCCAGCCATCTGGCCCGCTGGGGAGCCCGCTGGCCCGGCGCGATCGGGCCGATCCGCGCGGCCTGTGCCCTCAAGAATCCAGCACCGAACGCGGGTCAACGGGATCAGCTGGCCGGCGGCCTCGCCCAGTTGGGCGACGGCCAGGCCGCCCTGGCCTGCCTGAGGGGTGGCCGCGGCTCCAACGCCACCGAGCTGAGCCTGGCCCAGGCCCTGCTGCGGGGCACTGCCACCGACAACGCCCTGGGCCAGGGGCGCCTGCTGGAGCTGGTCCGCCGCGCCCCGCAGGCCCCCGAGGCCGATGAAGCCGTGCGGCTGCTGGTCCTGCAGCCGCAGACCGACGCGTTGCTGGCGCAACTGCCACCCCGCTGGCGCTCCAGTGCGCCGGTGCAGGCTCACGCGGTCCTGGCAGGCGGAGGCCGTGGCGCCCAGGCGGTGCTGCGGCGCTGGCCCACGGATCGGGCCAGCTGGGATCTGCAGTGGGAGCTGGCCCGCTCCGCCCTCCTGGCAGGGCGATGGGCCGACGCCAGCCAGCTGCTGAGCACGATCACCCCGGAAACCCTGCCGGCACCGCTGGCGGCCCGGGCCAGCTTCTGGCTGGGCTACGCCCAGGTCCGCCAGGGGGACCGCCAGGCGGGGCTCATCCGCTGGCAGGAGCTGCGCCGGCAGTGGCCCGGGGGCTACTACGCCTGGCGGGCCGCCGCCCAGCTGGGAGATCCCGCCGCCGACACCCTGCTGGACGCACAGGCCACCCCCCTGCCCAACCCCGGCGAACCTGCCGCCAGCGGCGAGCCCTGGTGGCCCCTGCGGAGCGGTGATCCCGGGCTCGATACCCTCTGGCGCCTCGATCAACGGCTCGAGGCCTGGGAGCAATGGCGCCAGCGCCGTGGCAACGTGCCGCCCGGCGACAGCGCCACCCTGCTGGTGGAGGGGCGGCTGCGCCAGGGTGTCGGCGACGACTGGACAGGCCTCGGGCAGCTGGAGCTGGCCTCCCTGCGGCTCGCCCCGGATCCCTGCGGGCTGCAGCCCCTGCTGGAGCGCAGCCTCCACCCCAAGCGCTTCCTGCCGGAATTTCAGATGGCGGCAGCCCCCGTAGGGCTGCCCGTGAGCCTGCTGCTGGCGGTGGCCAAGCAGGAATCACGTTTCACCCCATCCGTGCACTCTCCCGCTGACGCCGTGGGGCTGCTGCAACTGCTGCCCAGTACCGCTTCAGAGCTGGCGGGCCGGCCGATGAGCAGCCGGGAGCTGGAGGATCCCGGCCTCAACACCCGCCTCGGCGCCCTCTATCTGCACCAACTGGCTCGCCAGTGGGATCAGCAGCTCCTGCCGATGATCGCCAGCTACAACGCCGGCCCGGGGGCCGTGACCGGCTGGCTGGCCGACCCGGCTGAACGGCGCCGCCTGCGGGACGAACCGGAACTCTGGGTGGAGGCGATCCCCTATCCGGAAACGCGGCTCTACGTGAAGAAGGTGCTGGGCAACCTCTGGAGTTACAGCCAGGGGACTGCCACGATCAGGCCGAAGCCCCCAACGCCTGGCCGTGGGTGCTCAGCCAGCGTCCTGCCATGAGCCCTCCCAGCACCAGGATGTTGAGCACAAGAACCATGGTGGTGGAGGAGGGCACCACCCGGATCCGCACCAGATCCAGACGGGCCAGCAGCACCGCCGGCGCCAGGATCAGCACGTTGGCCAGGATGTTGAGGTGCAGCAGGTACAGACCAGCCAGGGTGACCAGCAGCAGGCTGACCACCAGGCTCACCACCCGACTGGCGGCCATGAGCTGAGAAAGACGGAACAGGAGGAGATCCGGCATGGTGCAGATCACCACCACCACAACGGCGTGCAGGTACTCCACCAGCAGGATGAAATGGCCGGGGCTTGAAAAGCGCTGGCTCAATTCCGGCAGGGTAAGGGTCCAGTGCATTCCGAGATAGACACTCACCCCGATCAGCAGGAGCACGAGGGGAGCCCGGAACGGCAGGGCGATCAGGCGCAGCACTGAATTCATGGCCGATCCAGGGTCATGGCTGATCCAGCACCAGGGCGATGGCCTCAAGCGGGCAGCTGGGGATGCACTGCTCGCAGACGAGGCAGCGGTCCGCCTCGAAGTTCAGCCTCCAGGCCGGTGCTTCGCAGCGCAGGGCACCACTGGGACAGATGGCGGTGCAGATGCCGCAATCGACGCAACGATCCGCGTCGATCCGAATCTCCCCAGGGGCACGGTTGAGCGCCAGCCCCTGGCTCTCCAGCCAGACCTCAGCAGCCTCCAGTTCGTCGATGTCGCCGGAGAGCTCCACCACCATGGTGCCGCTCTGATTCGGCGCGATCTGGGCCCGCAGAATCTTGGCGGCGATGTCGAAATCCACAGCGAGCCGGTAGGTGATCGGCTGGTGCACCGCTTCCCGCGGGAAATGCAGCGTGAGACGTCGTTTCACGGGGCCGCATCCTTCGGGTCGGACGCTAGCAAGGTCTTCAGGTCAGGGCTGACGCTGAACTGCCAGAGTGCCGGTCGGCTCCCTGCGGCAGATGGCGAACCCAAGCGATCCTTCCCCGCCCTCGATCCCCCTGGGCCGACGCGAGCGTGTGCTGCTGGCGATGATCGCCGCGGCACTGGCGGTGGCGTTGGTGTGGTTACGGGGAGGTCTCCATCCGGAAGCCCCGCTGGAGCAGCTGGCCCGCCGGTCGCTGGATCTGCCGGTGGCCCTGAGCAATGGCCGGCCCAGCCTGGTGGAGTTCTACGCCGACTGGTGCGAGGCCTGCCGATCGATGGCGCCGGCCATGGAGGCGGTGGAGCGGCAGCATCGTGATCGCCTCAACGTGGTGCTGCTCAATGTCGATAATCCGCGCTGGCTGCCGGAGATCGAGCGCTACGAGGTGAATGGCATTCCCCAGCTGGAACTGTTCGACAACAACGGGCAATCCGTGGGCCGCTCCCTCGGAGCCCGCAGCGCCCCTGAGCTCAACGCCCTGGTCGAGGCGTTGATCGATGGCACGCCGCTGCCGCGCCTGGCCGGCGTCGGCGCCGTGAGCACTCTGGCCGACACGGCCCAGGCACCGGCCGTGATGGCGGATCCCCGCAGCCACGGCTGACGCCCTGCCCACCCAAGCACCCACGCCCCTCCCCATGGATCCCCGCTTCCGGGTCGCCCTGATCGCCGCCACTCCCGAGCCGCAGCGGTGCGTCTATGCGGCCATGCATCAGGACTACAGCGAGGGCTTCGTCGCCGCCGACCCCGGCAGCTGGCCCGAGGAGGCCAAGGCCGGGGAGATCTGCATCAAGCGTCTGCTGGCAGGTGAGCGCGGCCACTTCGGACCACTGGAGCATGCGCAGATTGTTCTCAATGTGGGCTGGTTCCCCCACTCGGTGATGCAGCAGGCCCGCACGCATCGGGTGGGTGTGAGCTTCGATGTGCAATCGATGCGTTACACGGGCGAACGCATCTGCCGCGCCGCCGATGGGGCGATGGAGCTGGAGGAGGTGTTCTACCTGCGGCCGGTGGGCTCTTACAGCGACCGTCAGGGCAAGCGCTACCTCTACAGCGAGGAGCAGCGGGCGATCGATCTGCAGCTCTGCCAACAGGCCGCTGAGCGCTACCGCGACCTGCTGGCGGCTGGCTTTGCCGAAGAGCATGCCCGCGGCATCCTGCCATTCGATTACCGCCAGCACTTTGTGGTGAGCTTTTCGCTGCGGGCCTTCCTCCACTTTCTCGATCTGCGGGCCAAGCTCGATGCCCAACAGGAAATCCGCGCCCTCTGCGATCTGATGTGGCCCCACCTGGAGCGATGGGCACCTGAATTTGCTGACTGGTACGCGAAAAGCCGGCTGCACAAGGCCCGTCTTGCCCCCTGAGCAGCGATCCTTCGCCAAACTTGAAGTTGCCTGATCGCCTCTCTACCTGGCAGCTCCCGTGTTCCCTCCCGTCCGCGACTCACTGCTCCTGACCCTGCTCGGGATGGCTGTGGCCACAGGCGGGCTGGCCGGATCGGCAGGCCATGCCCAGATGCTTCTGGATGCGGCAGGGGCCGGATCGGTCCAAGGCATTCTGCAGCAGCAGGGTGGGGCAGGCTATGGCCAAGTCCTGGACAAGATTCGCCAGCGCCTCTCCAACGAGTCCGGGGCAACACTCAGAAATCCACAGAGTGCCGCGGGCTCAGGGAGCAGCAGCACCCCCCCGGTCGACACCTCCGGGGCGGCAGTGGCAGCACCCACCACAGGCTCAGATCCAGTGTTCTGGATCAACGACCAGCCCGTCCTCCTGTGCAGCAGCGGTTTTCCCTGCCTGGGCGCTATTCAGCGAGCCATGGGGTTGAACGGACGCTCACGGAACAGAGCATGGCGCCATTGATCCTCATGGCCTGGCAGGCCATGAGGACCGCAGAGCAGCAGGATGACGGGCTCTTCATTGCCCGGGCTACCAGTCGGTTCAGACCCTGGCCAGGGTGACCCGCTCGGGCTGATCCTGATACTTTCCGGCACGATCCTGGTAGGTGGTGTCGCAGGGATCGCCTTCGAAGAACAGCAGTTGACAGATACCTTCGTTGGCATAGATGCGGCAATCTGCGCCGGAAGAATTGCTGAATTCAAGCGTGAGATGGCCCTCCCACCCCGCTTCAGCGGGTGTGGTGTTGACGATGATGCCAAGCCGGGCGTAAGTGCTCTTTCCCAGGCAAATTACCGTGATGTTGGGCGGCACCCTCAGCTTCTCCATCGCAACGCCAAGGCCATAGGAATGGGCCGGCAGAATGAAAAAGGCGCCATCGATGTCCTCATGCAGGGGGGCCGGCTCCAGATTGGCTGGATTGAACCGCTTCGGGTTCATTACCGTGCCGGGGACATGGCGAAAGATCAGAAACTCCTGCGACGACAGACGCAGGTCGTAGCCATAGGAGGAACAACCAAAGCTGAGCACCGGTGCGCTGGAGGTCTCGGGTTCGAGATGCCTCACCAGATGGTCTTCAAAGGGATGGATCATGCCGGCATCGGCCCGCTCCTTGATCCAGCGGTCGTTCTTGAGCATCAGCCGCGGCGCAGTTGGGTGACCTGATCGGCCATGGCCATCAGAGCGGCGGGCATCGCCGGGCCCGTCAGGATGACATCCAGCTGAGCCGGCCGCTGTTCCAGCACCTCGGTGACATCCAGAAGAGACAGATAACCCAGCTCGATCGCCAGCCCCAGTTCATCAAGCACCATCAGATCCACGGCGCCCGCCAGCAGCTGCTGGCGGCTGAAATCCCACACCTCCCGGACAGCCGCCAGGGCAAGGTCCTGCTCGGCTTCAGCCTGCAGGGGCGCCGCAAGGCAGGCGGGCACCGCCGGCCGCAGCCACTGCAGGCGGCCGCAAAGCCAGAGACTGCGGCCCAGCCCCTGATCCACGCCACCTTTGAGAAACTGACTCACCAGGACGCGACTGCCCAGACCCGCCGTGCGCAGGGCCTGGCTGAACACGGCGCCGAAGCTGCCGCGGAAAGGGGCTGTGTGCACCTGAAGCAGCCCTTCGGCCTGGGGCACGGGCCGAAGGGGCACTACAGCGCGAGTCGCTGGGCGGACAGGGTCAGTTCGCTGCTCAGGCCGGGCCTCCAGCCGCTGACCCCGGACAGAGATGTCACCCCGCTGGGAGGGGCGATGGCTGCCCTGGGGGCTGGCAAGACTGGCGGTCATGGACATCCCGGAGGGCGATGGGGCCGGGCGAGCGGATCATTCCGGCCGACCTGGACAGGGACCGAAGCGATGGGATCGGACGCTGCGCTGGAACCTGAATGTAGCGGCATCTGCGCCCTGGACAAGCCACACACACCATCCCTGGTGGGAACAGACGGTTTCGCGGAAACGGCGGCACAGGCTGCGACAGGCGTCAACAGCCGCACAGGCCCAGAGCGCCAGGGGCTGGCGAGCGGGAGCGGAAGCGGAGGCCCTGACAGCAACCGTGTTGGTTGCTACAAGAAAGAGCAGGGTCGCTCCGTAGCTTCCCAGTTCCTGCCCCGCCGTCATGGTCGGCGCTACTCGCGGCTTCAGCCGTTACGCCCCCCCTCCCCCCAGCGGCTCCGCTGGCACCGGGTCGGGTGTGTCCGGCGGAGCCGGAGCCACCCTTCTCGAAGTGATGCGCGGTCTCGGCGGCAGCAGCGTCGAGACCGTGGAGCGTGGCAAAACCATTTTCTTTCCCGGAGATCCGGCCGAACGGGTCTATCTGCTGCGTCGCGGCGCCGTGCGGTTATCGCGGGTCTACGAATCCGGTGAAGAAATCACCGTGGCACTGCTGCGGGAAAACAGTCTGTTCGGTGTGCTGTCGCTGCTCACCGGGCAGCGATCCGATCGCTTTTATCACGCCATCGCCTTCACCCGCGTGGAGATGGTGACCGCTCCCGCCACCTCGGTCCGCCAGGCCATTGAGCGCGATGCCAGCGTCGGGCTATTGCTGCTGCAGGGCTTGTCCTCCCGCATCCTGCAGACCGAAACCATGATCGAAACCCTCACCCACCGGGACATGTCCTCCCGGCTGGTGAGCTTTCTGCTTGTGCTCTGCCGCGATTTCGGTGTGCCCAGTCAGGAGGGGATCACGATCGACCTGCGCCTCTCCCACCAGGCGATCGCCGAGGCGATCGGCTCCACCCGGGTGACGATCACGAGGCTGCTGGGCGACCTGCGCAACGACGGGCTGGTGCAGGTGGATCGCAAGAAGATCACGGTCTTCGACCCGATCGCCCTGGCCAAACGCTTCAGCTGACCGCCTCCACTCCAACCAGGTCAGCTGAGCAGATTGCGGTAGCGATCCAGCCAGCCCTGCGGCACGGCACCGAAACGCTCTGCCAGACGCTCCACCATCGGTAGATAGTCGCGCGCCATCTCCCGCTGAAAGCCCAGGGGGGGTTCCCGGCCGCCGGCGGCCACGTTGACGGCCGGCGGCAGACGCAGTCGCTCGTTCAAAGGGGGCGCGGCCAGAAAGTCGAACAGGTCGTCGGCGAAGGCTGCAGGATCACTGATGAGCTGTTCGAAAAAGCAGCAGTGCAACTGAGCGGGCTGGAACACCGCCTCGACGGTCTCGATGGTGCGGAGGTAGTTGGAACGGCTCACGGCGCCGGGCATGCGGGCCTGCTCCAGCAGAGCGGCAATGTCGGCCTCACCGTCGAACTGGCCCTTGCGGACCCGGTTGCGGATCGCCGACCAGACCCTCAGCACGGGATCGCGCATCACGAACACCAGCCTCAGCTCCGGTGCCAGACGCTGCATCCGCTCCCACACCGGCCGCTCCAGGGTGGCGTAGGCGGGGGTGATCTCGCCGACCCGCTTGCCCTGGCGACGTCCCTGACCAAACAGGCGGCAATACCAGGCATCACTGCGCGGCAGGAACCAGTAGCGGCCGAACCAGCGGGGATCGCGGGCGAAACGCTTCAGGTCCCAGAACCTGGCGCGTCGCCGCTCATCGGCGTCGAACACGCCGAAGCGGATCTGGGGCTTGTCAAAGTAGTGGAGCTCCTTGACCGGCGTGAGCCACAGATCCGGATGCTGGCTGAGAACCCTGTGCAGCCAGGTGGTGCCGGAACGCTGGGCCCCGATCACCATGAAGTCCGGAACCATCGCGGTGCAAGCCGGGCGGGCCAGACATTAAACGACCCAGAAGCACCGACCGGACCACAGACACCGGAACAGGCCAAGGATCAGACCCGGCGGGACGCCTCCCCAGACTGTCCGCACCGTGTCGGACGACGGGGTCTGTGCTGCAGGATGCAGCCTTCGGATCCCCCGGATCCGAAGGCTGACAGCGGAACGACGGCGTGGTGAGGCAGCGATGACGGGTTGGTTGTTGATCCTGGTCCTGCTGGTGCTGGGCGGCGTGCTCTCCACCCTCGGTGATCGGCTCGGCAGCCGCGTGGGCAAGGCGCGCCTCAGCCTGTTCAACCTGCGACCGCGCCGCACCGCCGTGCTGATCACGGTGCTCACCGGATCGCTGATCAGTGCCATGTCCCTGGGCCTGATGCTTCTGGTGAGCCAAAGGTTGCGGGTGGGCCTGTTCGAACTGGACCAGCTGGAGCAGAGGCTGCAGCAGAGCCGCGACGATCTGGCACGCAGCCGCCGCGACCTGGTCGGTGCCCAGGCCGCCAGCGCCACCGCCCAGCAGGCCAGCCGCCGAGCCCAGGCGGCCACCAAGCGGGTGGAAGGGGAGCGAAAACGGGCCCAGGCCCAGCGGGATGAAGCGGAGAAGCGGCTGCAACAACTGCGGCGCGAACTGCTGCCCCTGCAGCAGCAGCGTGCCCGGCTGGAGGCCGAGCGCGATCGCCTCAGCCGCGATGTGGCTAACCGGGACCAGGAGATCCGCCGCACCGAAACCGAGTTGGCGGCGGTGCAGGAGCAGATCAAGGAAGGGGAGAAGGAACTCCAGGGCCTTGAAACCAAGATCATCGCCCTGCGCCGCGGCGATGTGGTGATCAGCAGCGGCCAGCCCCTGGCCACCGCCAAGGTGACTCTGGAGCGACCGGAACAGGCCCGGGACGTGATCAACACCTTGCTGCAGCAGGCCAACCGGCTCGCGTTCCAGCGGGTGCTGCCGGGGGAGCCGCCGGACCGCCAGATCCTTCTGGTGCCAAGGAACGACATCGCCAAACTGGAGACTCTGCTGGCCCGCCCCGGCTCCTGGGTGGTGAGCCTGCTCTCGGCCGCCAACGTGCTGCGCGGTGAGCAGCAGGTGCTGGCCTTTCCAGACCTGCGGCCGAACCGCCCCGTGGCGCGGGCGGGCGACGTGCTGGCCACCACCAGCCTCGAACCGGAGGTGCACAGCCCCCAGCAGGTCAACAGCCGGCTGAACCTGCTGCTCGCTGCCGCCTACGCCAAGGTGCAGCGCCAGGGTTCGATCACCGATGGCCTGCAGTTCGACGCGGCCCTGCTCAACCAGCTGGCCCGCTCCCTGAGCGAGCGACCGGAAGATCAGGCGGCCCAGCTGGAAGCCGTGGCCGTGCAGGATGCCGACACTCCCGATCCGATCGTGGTGGAGCTCCGCTGGATCCGGCCACGCAACGGACGCCCCTGAACGCCGTGCCATGGCCACCCACGCCTCACCCGAGCCGAGTGATCGAATCCCTCACGGCGATGCACCGCAGCAGCGAGCCGGACTGGCGGGGTTGGATCCGGGCCGCAGCAAGTGCGGCCTGGTGTGCACCGATGCCACGGGGCAGCGGATTGTGGCGGCGGCTGTGCTGACCCCGGAAGCGACCTGGCACCAACTGAACAGCTGGTGCGCCGAGGGGCTGGTGGCTGAGATCGTGCTGGGCAACGGCACCGGCTGCCGGCACTGGCAGACAAGACTCGCGACGATCGCTGCTGTGCATGTGGTGGAGGAGCATGGCAGCACCCTGGCGGCGCGGCAGCGTTTCTGGGAGCTGTTCCCGCCTCGGGGCTGGCGGCGCTGCCTGCCCCGAGGGCTGCGGCAGCCGCCCCGCGACTGGGATGATGTGGTGGCGCAGTTGCTGCTCGAACGGTTCCTGGGTCGAACCCTGCCGCGCTCCTGATCCAGAAGGGGAGGTCCGGCTCCGCGCTGAGCCCGGGATGCCCAGCCCGATTTCAGAGACTGGCGCGCACGGTGAAGGCGTAGTCGCCGCCGGCCTCGAGCTGGTAATCGGCCTGGAGCAGAAAGCGCAGCAGAGCGTCCTGGATCAGGGCGCGGCCCAGGGAGGGCTCCACGTTGAGTTCACCACGATCGAAGGCCCAGCAGAAGGTCCACTGGAACCCGCCGGCGGACACCTCACCCTCCAGCACCCGCTGGCTGAAACTCTGGCGCAGGACCCGCAGCTGGGCGGTGGTGGCGGGCAGGCGGCTCACGAGGGATACATCACGGCGAAGGGCTCACGACAGGCAGATCAAGGCTGACAAAAGCCCATGGCAGACATCAGGCTGCCGCAGCCTGAAGCGAAAAACTGTTCAGGCGGTTGCCGGCCCGCTCGATCCCGAGCCGGCGGATCAGGTCGATGCCGGCCACCACCTCATCGAGCACTGCGGCCAGGCCAGGCTGCTCGTCCGCCGAGAAGCGCCCCAGCACGTGGGACACCGTGCGGGCCCGGCGCTCGACGGGATGCTCCGCTGGAGCGCCGATGCCGATGCGCAGCCGCGGAAACTCCTGAGCGCCGAGGTGCTGGATCGTGCTGCGCAGGCCGTTGTGTCCACCGGCGCTTCCGCTGGCACGCAGGCGCAGACGACCGAAGGGCAGATCCATGTCGTCCACCACCACCAGCATCTGGGAGGGTTTCAGGTCGAACCAGTCGAGGGCTGCACGAATCGAGCGTCCACTGTCGTTCATGAAGGTCTGCGGCATCAGCAGCCGCAGGCGCCGATCGCCATGGCCCACCTCCGCCAGCAAGCCGTGAAGCTTGGCCTGCTGGCGAAACCCGACGCCCTCCTGGCGTGCCAGGCGTTCGAGGGCCATAAAGCCCACGTTGTGACGCGTGTCGACGTATTTGGAACCCGGATTTCCCAAGCCGACCAGCAGCCGCAGGTCCACTCCAGGCAGCGTGGTCTCGGTGGTCACCGGAGGCGTTGGACTCACGGATTGCAGGGAAACATCCCCCGAAAAGGTCTGCCCGAGGCTACGGCGCGGGGGATGGGCAACACCGCTCAGCCCCTCGAGAAGACAGCACAACCTTTCGAAAGGCTTGTGACAAGGAGTGGCAAGGCTTCAGGCCATTGGCGTGGCTGACTCCCCACTGGCCATGGCAGACCCAACCTCTCCACTGGCCGTTGCAGGCGCAGACCCCTCAGGAAGCGCCGGTGACGCCGGGGTCGCAGACGGCTCCGGCTCGGTGGTGATCGCGGAGCGGAACTCCTTCTCAAACTCCTGGGAGGCCGACTGAAAACCCTTGAGCGTCCGACCCAGGGTTTTGCCCAGTTCAGGCAGCCGCTTGGGCCCGAACACCAGCAGGCCAATAGCGGCGATCACCGCCAGTTCGGGCAAGCCGATACCGAAGAAATTCATGCAGGAAATGCGGCTGGGTCAGGAATCAGCCGACGCCGTTCCAGTTGACGGTGATGCCCTCGAGCAGGAGCGACTTGTTGTAGAGCTGCAGGATCACGAGGAGGAAGACCAGGAAGAGGAGCATGAACACCCCCATCACCGGGGTGGTGCCCCAGCCGGGAACGACCTTGCCGTATTCGGAATTCAGGGGTCGCAGCAGATTTCCGAGGGGGGTGCGTTGGGCCATGGAGCTCAGTCCTCTCGATCAAGGAATCGTGACGGGTACTCTAAAGGTCACACCAGGGCCGCCTGCGACAGCTTTCGAGACTCGTATGGAATCCACAGGTTCGCCCGCCCTCTCCATTGCCCTCACCGTGCTGGCAGTGTTACTGGCCCTCACAGGCTTCGGCGTCTACCAGGCCTTCGGGCCGCCCTCGAAGCAACTCACCGATCCCTTCGACGATCACGAGGACTGAACACCGGTTCCCGGAATCGTCACCGGTGTCGCCAGTGCAGTTCTCAGCTCAGCGCCAACCCTGACCTTCAGGCCCGCCGGCGGATTCGCCAGAAGCCGAACTCCCAGGGCCCCAGCACCGCTGCCTGCACCCAAGCTCCCGTTTCCTGCGGCAGCGGCTGAAACAGACCGTCGCCCCGCTCCAGCAGCTGCCAGTCGGGCCCGACATCGAGCCAGCGCCGGCAAGGGCCCAGGTTCTGCACTGTGAGGCGCACCACGCCGAGCTCCGGATCGGGCGCCAAGGCAATCATCTGCAGATCTTCGGCCAGGGCGGGAAAACCGGGTGGCGGATTGGGGGCTCCGGCCGTAGCCGTGGGGCGCCCCCAGAGGGGCTCGCGCAGCCGCAGGGCCTCCGCCGGCACTCCTCCGCGGCGCCAGCCTCCGGCGCAGGGCATCAGCGCCAGCTGCTGGCGTTGCCAGCCGTTGTCGGCGGATGGATCGGGCCATGTGGGGCCCCGCAGCAACGACACCCCCAGCGCCTGCTGGCTGGCCGATACCCCCTGAGGTCCATCGAGGAGCACCGCCATCCCAGGCTCGCCCCCCCCAGCAGCCGAGGCACCGATCGCCGCCAGCCAGCCGATCGCCGCCACTTCCCAGCGGCTGCGCTCGCGGTTGGTCTGGGGCTCGGCTGGACGCTCGATCACGCCGCCGCTGGTGTCGGTGGCCCAGCGAACGGCAGGCCAGGCCAGCGGCACCTCGAGTCGCAGCAGTTCATGGCGCTGGCGCCAGTTCACCGCGAGGCTGAGCTCCAGCCAGGGGCTGCCAGCGCGCAGGCGCCCATCGAGCCGCAGTGGGCTGGTACCGCAGCGGCCCCGCCAGCGGAACGCCGCGCAGAGGGGCCCCCGCTCCAGCCACTGCGGCGGCCCGTCCCAGATCCAGGGCAGGGGATGGTCGCGGTAGTCGGCCGCCAGATCCCAGGCATCCCAGAACTCACCGCGATCGGCATAGCGCCGCCAGGCCAGCGGCGCAGCGAGCTGGGCCGCGCCGCTGGCATCCCAGAGCTGCTCCACACCCGCGGGCCCGACCGCCACACTCAGGAGTCCATTGGAAAGCCGCCAGCGGTCGCTCCCCCGTTCCGGATCGGGCTCCAGCCGTACAGGATCCCGCAGGGCTAGCGCCTCGACACCGGAGGCGACAGGGCGCGGGGCGGGGTCCGGTCCGACCGTGCTTCGCCCCGGTGGCCTTCGCCACAGGGGCAGGGCCGTCACACCTGCCGGAACGGGCAGCTGCACCCACACCCCACCGGACGCGGCCGGCTGGCTGGTGATGGGCTGATCGCCTGCGGGCCCCGGCAGGCTCCACTGGCCCGCAGGCAACCGCACGGTGCAAGAGGCCGCAGCCAGGGGCTGGAGCTGGGCGATCCACCACCTCTGGTCATTCTTCTGTTCGGCCGTGTGGTCGGACGCCTGGTCGTCCCTCTGGCCGGCCGCCGCCGAATCTTGACTCGTTGCTCCAGTGGCCGAGCCAACCGACCCAGCCTCCCCCGCCACTGCAGCCCCCAGCCAGCGCCCCAGAGCCTGATCCCGCTGCCGGCGCGCCCTGCGGCGGGCGCGGCGCCACTGGGGCTCCGCCTGCTCGAACACCTCCGGGATCGAGCTGCCGGGAAGGATGTCGTGAAATTGCTGAAACAGCAGGTCGCGCCAGTCCGGCAGGTCCGTTTCGGCCCCCGCCAGCTGGCTTCGTTCGGTCTGAACTCCGTCTGCCTTGCCACCCTGCAGCAGCGCCTGGGCCAGCTCCGCCTCCCGCAGCAGGCGCTCCAGACTGCGGTTGTGGCGCTTCTGGTCTGGCCGGCTGGTGGGGCAGCCACGGTGCAGCTCCAGGTAGAGCTCGTCGCGCCACACCGGCAGCGTCGGCGCCAACGGCGCCAGATCCGCCAGGTACTGGCGCAGGCTGCCGTGGCGCTGGGGCGCCGCCTCGGGCTGGGCTTGCCAGAGGGCCAGCTGCTCGAGCATCTCGGCGGTGGGGCCGCCGCCGTGGTCACCCACCCCCGGCAGCCACAGGGCGGTCGCGTGGCCACTGGCCTGCTGCCACTCCAGCCGGTAGCGCTCCATCGCCTCCGGATCGCCATCGGTGCCGATCGGCGCCGTCATCAGCGCCAGGACCTCACCACTGCCGCGGCTGCGCCAGCGGAACAGTCGGTGGGGGAAGGGAGTGGAGGCATTCCAGGCGAGCTTGTGGGTGCAGAACCAGCGCACTCCGGTGGCGGCCGCCACCGCCGGCAGACCGGCCCCGAAGCCGAAGCTGTCCGGCAACCAGGAGAGGCTGTGCTCCCACTCGGGGAACGCGGCCTGGCTGTAGTGCTGCCCCTCCTGGAACTGGCGCAGCAGGGAGGCCGTGCTCACCAGCACGCAATCGGTCTCGACCCAGGGACCGTTGAGCGGCTCCCAGCGACCGGCCCGCATGGCGGCGCGGATGCGCTCGAACAGGGCCGGACGGTGCCGCTCCAACCAGGCGTAGAGCGCCGGGGTGGAATGGCCGAAATGCAGCTGCGGGAAGCGCTGCATCAGATCCAGGGCCGAGGCGAAGGTGCGCTCGGCCGCCTGCCAGGTGTCCGCCACGGGCCACAGCCAGGCCAGGTCGAGGTGGGCATGGCCGAGCACATGAAACCCCGGCTGGCCTGGCTCCAGGGAGACTGGGGCGGCAAGCGGCAGGGTCCGCCCCTGGCGCAGCTTCACCAGAGCGGCGGCCGTCTCGGCAAGCAGCCCCTGGGGATCGGCCGGGTCGGTCGGTTCGAGTTCAAGGCGGCTGTGCATCAGGGCGCCGTCGTCGTGGAGGGGGCTGCGCAGCCGCAACTCCAGCTCCAGCGGCTCGCCCTGCCACCAGGAGCGCGGCAGAAGCCAGCGACAGGCGGTGTCGAACAGATCACCGCGGTGCCGGCATGTGCCGTTCACCCACAGCTCGGCGCGATCGGCCCACCAGCGCAGCACCAGACGGGCCTCCGCCGCCCCAGCCAGGTCAACCCAGGCGGAAGGACAGCTCAGGCGCAGCCGCAGCCGCCACCACTGCTGGCCCCGCGGCCAGACGATCAGGCCGCGGGCTGTCCAGTCGGGCCGGGCCTGCGGCGCCCACGGGTGGGCCAGGGCCGGAGCTTCCGAGCCATCGGGCCAGGGGCAGAGCCAGAGGGGCTGAAGCTCCAGGCGCGAACATGACTGAAACGTTTCAATCCGGGGGGATTCCTGTTGCTCAGGGCCCTCGGGCATTTTGGATGGCCGGCCAGGACCCATAGGATGATGCGGCTGCCGCAGGGCCTGCGAGGCACCTCCCGGAGCCTGTCACTCCCTGTCACCCGTTGTCTCCCTCGCCCCTGCCCCAGCAGGTCAGACCATGCTCGCCCTCAAGATCTCGGTTTACTCCGTCGTTTTCTTCTTCATCGGGATCTTCGTGTTCGGTTTCCTGGCGAGCGATCCCAGCCGTACCCCCAGCCGCAAGGACCTCGAGGATTGACCCGAGCCCTGGGGCCGCTCCTCCTGCCGTGACACCAACCGGCCGCCGCGAAGCCTGAGCGGCCAGTCTCCCGTGTCAGGATCTGCCCCGTTTCGCATCACCCAGTGGCGCCCACCCCCCGGCCAGTGCAATGGGCCCGTGGCGCCAGCGGTGCGGTGGTTCTGTGGCTGAGTGCCGGCCTGCCCGCCGCCCTGGCCGCTGAACCAGCAGCGAGCCCGCGGCTGCCCGCCGAGCCTCTGGCACTTCCGGCCGCACCGGTTGGGCAGTCCTCCGAACCATCCACCACCGGCCTGCCTGGCGATCCCGAAGAGTCCTCTGCCGCACGGGATCCTGCCGCCTCCCTGGCTCCCGCCGCCCAGGCAATCGGTGCGCCTCCCGACGCGGCCGCCCCCAGACCCGCTCGCATCGACGGCCCCGCCGGTGCCGAACAGGAGCCTCCCCTCGAGCTGCAGGTAAGCGCCAATGAACAGGGTTACGACTCCCGTCTGAACCGCTTCGTGGCGATCGGCAACGCCAGCGCCCTGATCGCCGGAGGACGGGTGCTCGCCGATCGGATCGAATACGACATCGACGGCCGCACTCTCTACGCGATCGGCAGCGTTCGCTTCCAGCGAGGACAGCAGTATCTGCAGGCCAGCCGGCTGCGATACAACCTGCTGGAGCTGGTCGGCGATCTGGAGGACGTCTACGGCGTTCTCGATCTCGACAGCACCCAGCAGGATCTCGACCTGGAAACGGCGCCGGCTGCACCCTTGCCACCGCCGGAGCCGGTGAGCTGCACGCCCCAGATGCCGCCGCTGCCGGACTGGCATCCCTACCCCTGGGCCGTGACCGCCTGGGGCGGCCAGATGGTGGATGCCAACTTCGGCGACACCTTTGTCTTTCAGGGCAACTGGCGGCCCGAGTACCTGATGGGCCTGGGGCTGCAGCGGCGCCTCCTGGATGGCGGCCCGCTGGCCCTCGAGCTGGACACCAACCTGATGGGCCACCGCGCCGCCCAGCAGCCCGGCGGCGGCTTCAACCAGGCCGTGCCCTTCGCCGATACGCCCTCCCAGAGCTTCGGCGAGATCACAGCCGGCATCGGCCTGCGCTTCTGGCTGCGGCCCTGGCTGAACCTCTACTTCGTGGAAGGGGTGAGCTTCAACACCAGCGTCAGCAACTACGAGAAGACCTTCCGCGAGAACTTCGCCCAGTTCCTCAACTACCTCGCCTTCGAGGCAGAGGCCCTCGTCCATCCCCAATGGTCGGTGGTGGGGCGGATCCATCACCGCTCCGGCGCCTACGGCACCTACAGCGGCGTCAAGGAGGGCAGCAACGCCTACCTGCTGGGCTTCCGCTATCGCTTCGGCCAGCGGGATCCCTCCCGCCAGTTCGCCCGGCTGGATGTGCCGATGCCGCCCTCCCTGGGCTGCCCGGGCAGCGCTCCACCCACTGGCGATCAATCGCCCAGCCTGGCCGAAAGCCTGGAAGACGTGGCCATGGGCCCCACCCAGGTCAAGGATGTGGGCACCAGCGAGCCCGAAGGCCCTCCCTCCACGCCTGTGCGCCGAAAGGCGCCGGCCAATGTCTGGCAGGAGGCACGGCAACGGGAGGCAGAGCGGCGCCAGGTGATCGCCGGGATCGATCAGCGCGTCAGCGAGGTGCAGTTCCAGCAGAGCTTCACGGCGCAGCGGCGCCGCTCCTTCGGCGACACCGACAGCGAGGGCACGACCCAGCTGAGCAACGACTTCGGCGCCGTCCGTCCTCCGCAGCTTCAGGATCTCAACGCACGCAGCAACCGCCAGCTGGTGACCGGCACGATCACGCGCTGGCGCTTCCAGGCCAAGCAGGTGCGCCTGGCCCCCGGCGAACTGCGGGCCGACCGGGCCTCCTTCACCAACGACCCCTACACGCCGGCCCAGAACTGGCTGGATTCCGAGCAGGTGGTGGCCACGCTGCAGCCGAACGGCGACACCCTGATCCGCGCGGGCCGCAACCGGCTGATCCTGGAAGACCGGCTGCCGATCCCGGTGACCCGCGAGACCCGGATCCAGAAGCAGGAGGAGGTGCAGAACCGCTGGGTACTCGGCAACGACGGCGAGGATCGCGACGGCTTCTTCATCGGCTACAAGATCCGGCCGCTGGAGATCGGCACGGACACCACCCTGACACTTCAGCCCCAGTTCCTGGTGCAGCGGGCGATCGAAGGCCGCACCGACAGCTATCCCCTGCCCGGTGAGCCAGCCGGCGCCTCCCCCCAGGAGCAGGGGATCACCGGCGCCGACATGTTCGGCCTCGAGGCCCAGCTCGAAAGCAAGCTGCTCGGCTTCGGGGTGAACGCCAACCTCGACATGTCCACCTTCAACCCGGAGAACATCCCCGACGGCACCCGCAGCTGGGGGGACCTGAGCCGCAAGCTTGACCTGCCGCTGGTGGGGAAAGGAACCCTGCGGCTGTTCGGCGCCTACCGCTACCGCGTCTGGAACGGCTCCCTCGGCGAGCAGGACATCTACAGCGCCTACGGCATCTCCCTGGAGGACAAGGGCAAGCTGCCCGCCTGGGGACAGTTGAGCGGCAACTACTTCTGGCGCTTCGGCGTGGGCCGCTACCAGGCCAATGCCTTCCAGAGCAGCAACCTGCTGGATCTCTGGCGCGGCAACGCCATCGTGGCCATCAACGCCAGCCTGCCCCTCTGGACCGGCCAGGCCCTTCCGCCCGGCCCGCTGGAGGGTCAGGCCAACCCCTACTCCGCCACGCCCGTGGTGCCGGGCGTGCGGCTGAACGCCAACCTGACGGGCACGGTGGCCTACTTCGGCGACGGCACCAACCAGAACACCCTGTCCCTCTCCGGCGGCCCCACGTTCACCCTGGGGCACTTCAGCAAGCCCTTCCTCGATTACACCGTGTTCTCGATCACCGGCGGCGGCACCCTGCGGGAGGGGGTGAGCCCCCTGAGCTTCGATCGGGCCGTGGACCTGGGCACCCTGGGCGTGGGCCTCACCCAGCAGCTGGTGGGTCCGCTGGTGCTCAGTGGCGGCATCGGCCTCAACGTGGACCCAAACTCCGAGTTCTACGGCGATGTCACCGGTTCCTACGTGGAACTGCGCTGGCAGCGGCGGGCCTATGAGATCGGCGTGTTCTACAGCCCCTACGAACAGCTGGGCGGCATCCGGGTGAAGCTGAACGACTTCAATTTCAAGGGCCCCGGCACACCCTTCGTGCCCTTCCATCCAGCCCAGGCCATTCCGCGCAGACCCTTCTGAGCCCGTCCGCACTGCTCGAATCCCGTCTGCACCGCCCCCACGAACCCTGACCCATGGGCTTCGATCCACGCAGCTGGGCCCGCACACCATCTCCGGGCCGTCAGGTCACCTGCAATATCGACTCCCTGCTGGCCGAGAACGAGGCCCTGCGGCAGGAGGTGCTGCAGCTACGCCAGCAGCTCGCCCAGCTCCAGACCCGGGGATTCCGCTCCGGCGTGAAGCCATCCCGCCCGGAGGAGACCACCGGCCCATCACCCCGCATCACGGTGGAGCAGGTGCGGCGCTGGGGCGAGGCCATGGCAGACCATCCCCGCTGGAGCGCGCTGCGCGTCGGGACCTCTCTGCGCCAGCCCGACACCCTGGTGTTCAGCGGCCTGAGGGGCCTGATCGAGGAGCGTCGCCGCCACGGGCAGGCTCCCCGCGCCGATCTGGAGCAGGAGCTCAATCGCCGCTCGCCAGGGCTCGGCACCGAGCTGCGCCAGGCCCTGCGCGGGCCCCAGAGCAAGGCCCGACTGGCGGTGAAGGCTGCCTTCGCGCTTTACAGCGTGCGCGCGCCGGAGTGGCTCAACGAAGCCCCGATGCGGGTGGTGGACGACCTCCTGGATCGGATCACCAGATTGGAGGCCGCCGCGCGCACAGAGCAGCAAGCGCAGCAGCACACGCAGAGGCAGCGGCAGGAGGACAAACAGGAACAGACGCGAAGGCAGAAACAGAACGCGCGGCAGCAGCAAACGCAGACCAAGCAGAAGCAACAGCGGCACCAGGAAGAGCAGAGACAGACGCACAGGCCACCGGCGGAGAACCGGGTCGGCATGGATCGGCAGAGGGCTGAGGCCCTGGATCTGCTGGGGCTGAGGTGGGGTGCCAGCCGCGAAGCGGTGAAGCAGGCCCACCGCCGGCTCGTGAAGACCCATCACCCCGATCGGGGCGGCAACGCCGCGTCCTTCCAGCGGATTCATGCCGCCTATCAGCTGCTGATCGCCTGAGCTGCTGATCGCCTGAACACCACCGGCCCACTGAGCATCAACGGCTCGGGATGCAGAGACGTCTCGCGGAACCAGGGGCGGCTCAGGCCGCCGAGAAGGACGTGAGATAAGGGAGCCGGGCTGCGGTGGCCCGCAGCTGGTCATCGTGGGCGAGCAGCTGGGAGGTGGCATCCCACTGGCCGCTGAGCAGCATGCGGCGGGGTCCATCGGCCAGGGTGAGGGGCCAGGAAGCGCCTTCCGAGATCACCGCAGCGGAGTCGGCAGCTGCGTTCAGGCTGACCCTCAGGGTGTCGAGGTCCACCACGACGCTCGCGGCTGGATCGGCCTCGATCGCGGCCTGCAGAGCCAGGGCATCGGCGTGGCTGACGCTGAGGCAGGGAATCCCCAGGGCCAGGCAGTTGCCGTAGAAGATTTCGGCGAAGCTCTCACCGATCACGGCCCGGATCCCCCAGCGCATCAGCGACTGGGGAGCATGTTCACGGCTGGAGCCACAACCGAAGTTGCGGTTCACCACCAGCACCGTGGCCCCCTGGTGCTCGGGGCGATCGAAGGGATGGGCACCCTTGAGCTCGGCGCGGTCGTCCGCGAAGGCCTGCTCCCCCAGGCCCTCGAAGGTGACGCACTTGAGGAAGCGGGCCGGGATGATCCGGTCGGTGTCGATGTCGTCGCCGCGCACCGCCACGGCGGTGCCGACCACCGAGGCGATCGCTCCGAAGGGGAAGGGGGCACTGATGCTGGTCATGGCGGCAGGCGAAGCGAGCGAAAGCGGAACAGGACGGAACAAGGGTGCCCGCCAGAGGCCTGGGGACAGGGGAAGGCGGAACGGTGCGGCGCAGGGGCAGCGGCAGGGACAGGAGAACGGCCAGCGGCAGCAGGGGAGGCGGCTGGAGCGGGCCGGCGCGGCAGCACTCCGGCCGGATCACCTCAGCCCGCGGCCGCCGGAACCGGTGCCCGATCCGGCGCCTTGGTGCCGGCCGTGTCCAGCAGGGTGCGCACATCGCTCACCTGGCCGCTGATGGCGGCAGCGGCCACCATCGCCGGGCTCATCAGCAGGGTGCGCCCGGAGGCCGAGCCCTGGCGCCCCTTGAAGTTGCGGTTACTGGAGCTGGCGCTGATCTGGCGGCCCTCCAGCCGGTCGGGGTTCATGGCCAGGCACATCGAGCAGCCGGGCTCGCGCCACTCGAAGCCAGCCTCGCGGAACACCCGATCGAGGCCCTCGGCCTCGGCTGCGGCGGCCACCTGCTCGGAGCCGGGCACCACGAAGGCCTTGATGCCGGGGGCCACGTGGCGTCCCTTCGCCACCGCGGCGGCAGCCTGCAGATCACTGAGACGACCGTTGGTGCAGCTGCCGATGAAGCACACATCCACCGGCAGGCCCGCGATCGGGGCGCCGGGGGTAAGGTCCATGTAGCGATAGGCCTCCTGCGCCAGGGGGCGTTCGTCGGGTTCGGTCTGCTCCAGGGTGGGCACCGCTTCATCCACGCCGATGCCCTGGCCCGGCGTGATCCCCCAGGTGACCGTGGGGGCGATGCTGGTGGCATCGAAGCGCACCTCGTCGTCGAAGACGGCATCAGGGCCGCTGGCCAGGGAGCTCCACCAGGCCACGGCCCGATCCCAGGCCTCGCCGCTCGGGGCGCAGGGACGGCCCTGGAGGTAGGCGAAGGTGGTGGCGTCGGGGTTGACGTAGCCGCAGCGGGCACCGCCCTCGATCGCCATGTTGCAGAGGGTCATGCGCTCCTCCATCGAGAGCGCCGCGATCGCCGGACCGGCGAATTCATAGGCGTAGCCCACGCCGCCCTTGACGCCGAGGCTGCGGATGATGTGGAGCACCAGATCCTTGGCATACACACCGTTCTGCAGGGCTCCGTCCACCCAGATCCGGCGCACCTTGAGCTTGCCCATCGCCAGGCTCTGGCTGGCCAGCACATCGCGCACCTGGCTGGTGCCGATCCCGAAGGCGATCGCCCCGAAGGCGCCGTGGGTGGAGGTGTGGGAGTCGCCGCAGGCGACGGTCATGCCGGGCTGGGTGAGACCCAGCTCCGGAGCGATCACGTGCACGATCCCCTGGCGGCCGCTGCCGAGGCCGTGCAGGGTGATGCCGTGCTCGGCGCAGTTGCGCTCGAGCGTGGCGAGCATCTCCTCGGCCAGCGGATCGGCGAAGGGCCGCGCCTGGGAGGTGGTGGGCACGATGTGATCCACCGTGGCAACGGTGCGCTCCGGATGGCGCACGCCCAGACCGAGATCCCGCAAGGCGGCGAAGGCCTGCGGGCTGGTCACCTCATGAATCAGATGCAGACCGATGAACAGCTGGGTGGAACCACCGGGCAGCTCGGCGACCTGGTGCAGGGTCCAGACCTTGTCGTAGAGGGTGCCGGCGCTCAAGGGTGTGCCTGTTTCCATCGAAAGTCCAGCCTAAGACGGGCGGGTGCGAGATCAGCGGGCCGGCCCCAGGCGCCAGGAACGCCAGCCGAAGCGCACCACCAGCAACCGCAACAGGAACACCAGCCACCAGGTGCATCCCATCGCCGCGGTGATCGGCCAGGTGAGCGGCTCGAAGCGGCCGGCGAAGGACCAGAGCAGGATCAGCACAAGGCTGCCGAGGATCGCCAGCTCTTCGTAGGGCTCACCCTGGAAGCTGCGCGGTTCGCGGCCACTCACCACATCCATGATCACCCCGCCGCCAGAACAGGTGAGGGCCGCCGACAGGGGCAGCCACCACCAGTCGAGCTGGGCCAGCAATGCCACCCGGGTGCCGATCACGGCAAAGGTGGCCAGGCCGATGCTGTCGCACACCGTGAAGACCGCACCCCAGACCGGCGACGCCAGCCGGCTGGGGCTGATCAGGTTGGACAGAACGGTGCCCAGCAGCAGCACCATCAGCACGATCACGAGATAGACGGGCTCACGGAAGAGACCCAGCGGCAGGCGATCACCGCCGATCAGCAGATCCCGGATCACGCCACCGCCCACGGCCGGCAGGAGCGTGAGCACAAAGGTGCCCCAGAGGTCGTAGCGACGTTGCAGTGCCCGCAGAAAACCGGCGAGGGCAAAGGCAGCGGTGCCGATCAGATCGAAATGCCGGTAGCGGCGGACCTGGGCCAGCCGCTGGATGTGGCTGCGGCCCTCCGGCCCGAGCGGCACCTGGGCCTCACCCTGCAGCGTCAGCAGAATCAGCGCCACCAGCAGCAGCAACAGCAGCAGCAGGGCCCAGGGGGCCCATCCATGCCGCCAGCGGACCCAGCGCGGCGAAGGACTGTCCATCAACGCTCCAAGGGCTCGCAGAGCAGTTGCGGCCCAGTCTGTCGCGGTACGGTGCCGCCATTCAACTGGTCATCGGAGCCGCCTGCCGGTGCAGCCGCAGGACCCCATCACCACCGTGATCGCCCAGCGGGTGCGGCCCGGTCGGGAGAACGACTACGAGGCCTGGATCAGCGGGATCATCCGCGAGAGCAGCGCCTGGACTGGCCACATGGGAACCCACGTCATCCGGCCCCAGCCCGGGGTGCGGCCGGAGTACGTGGTGATCTTCCGCTTCGACACCGACGACCACTTCCGCGCCTGGATGACCTCCGAGGCGCGCCGGCGCTGGATCGAGCGGGCCGAGCCGCTGGTGGCGAGCGATCCCCAGGTCCGACACATCTCGGGGCTGGAGGCCTGGTTCTCGCTGCCGGGGGAGGTGCTGCCACCACCGTCGCGCCACAAGATGGCCCTGGTCACCTGGGTGGCCGTGTACACCTTGATCCGCCTGCTGAGCCAGGTGCTGGCCCCGCTGCTCCATCCCCTGCCGGCCTGGCTGGCCCTGCTGATCACCAGCGGCCTCACCGTGCTGCTGCTCACCTACGGCGTCATGCCCCGGCTCACGCGCCTGCTGAAGCGCTGGCTCTATCCCCGGGCAGCTCCAGCCGCAGCCGCAGACGATTCAGGGCCTCGCCGGCGGTGAGCGCCTGGATCCAGCCGCGGCCGCGGCTGGCGCCGAACCGCACCCCCTCGCTGCTGCTGCCATCCGGTCCGGCCACGGCGATGTGGACCAGGCCCACGGGCTTGTCGACGCTGCCGCCGCCCGGACCGGCGATGCCGCTCACGGCAATGGCCCAGGTGGCCCCGGTGATGCGGCGCACCCCCTCGGCCATGGCGATCGCCACCGGATCGCTCACCGCCCCATCACCCTCCAGCGTGGCGGCGGGCACCGTGAGCAGGTCCTGCTTGACGCGATTGGCGTAGGCGATCACCCCACCCAGGAAGGCCTCAGACGCCCCCGGCACCGCCGCCAGGGCCGCGCCGATCCCGCCGCCTGTACAGGATTCAGCCACGGCCAGGGTCTCGCCGCGGCTGCGGAGCAGAGCCAGCACCACCGAGGCGAGGCTGTCGCTGTCGGCGCCATAGCACAGGGTGCTGGTGCGTTGACGCAACTCCGCCTCCACCGGCGCCAGCAGGGCTTCGGCTTCGCTGGCCGTGGCAGCGCAGGCCGTGATCCGCAGCTTCACCTCACCGGTGCCGGCGTAGGGGGCCACCGTGGGGTTCTCCAGGGCCAGCAGGTCGTGCACCTGCTCGGCCAGCGTGGATTCACCGATCCCCCAGAAGCGCAGCAGCCGGCTGGCGAACACCCCGGCGGCCAGGCCCTCCTGCCGCAACCAGGGAACGGCGGTCTGCTGCCACATCGCGTGGAGCTCGCTTGGCACACCCGGGAAGGTGAGCAGCGTGAAACCCGGCTGTACGGGGAACGGCAGCCCGGCCGGATCGGGGGTCCAGATCATCCCCGGCGCAGTGCCGGTGGGATTGGGCAGCACAGCTGCCCCCTCGGGCAGCAGGGCCTGGCGTCGCAGGCTGTCCGACAGGGGCCGACCACGGGCGGCCACTTTGGCCTGGATGTCATCCCAGACCTCGGGATGCTCCATCAGCGGTGCTCCGAAGGCGGCGGCGATCGCGGCGGTGGTGAGGTCGTCGGGGGTGGGACCGAGACCTCCGGTGGTGATCAACAACCGGCAGCGACCCGCCGCCTCCTGCACGGCAGCGATCAGGCGCTCGCTGTTGTCACCCACCACCCCCTGGCGGAAGTGGGGGATTCCCAGGCCGGCCAGGGCTTCGGCCAGCCAGCGGGCATTGCCGTTGGTGATGTTGCCGAGCAGCAGCTCGGTCCCGACGCAGAGAACCTCAGCGCTGGCCATGGGAAGGACGTTCGGGGAGAGAGGAGGGCTCGCCCGGCTCCGCCCCATCCCACGGTTCCTCCTGCAGGCGGCGGCTGGCCACCACCACCCCGATCAGGATCGCGGTGGCCAGGGCCAGCCAGAGGAAGCGCAGTTCGGCATTGGCCAGCACCAGGGCCAGGGAAGCCAGCCACTGGGTGAACGCATAGATCAGCACCACGGTGCGGCGATGGCTGAAGCCGGCCCTGAGCAGGCGGTGGTGCAGATGGCGACGATCGGGATAGAAGGGCGAATGCCCCTCGCTCAGGCGTCCCATGATCACGGCCGACATGTCGGCCAGCGGCAGGGACAGGATCAGCAGAGGCAGCAGCAGGCTGACGCTGGTGAGGCCCTTGGCCGGGCCCACGATGCTGATCGCCGCCAGGGCGAAACCGAGGAAGTAGGAGCCGCCATCGCCCATGAAGATGCGGGCGGGGTTGAAGTTGTGGCGCAGAAAGCCCAGGCAGGCCCCCGCCAGGGCCGCAGCCAGCAGGCCCGCCGCCGGCTGATGCAGGCTGAAGCTGACCGAGAGCAGGCCCACGGCGGCGATGCCACTCACCCCGGCGGCCAGGCCGTCGAGGCCATCCAGCCAGTTGATCGCATTGGTGATCCCCACCAGCCAGATCACGGTGGCCAAAAGGCTCAGCGGTTCGGGCAGCACCAGCACCGGCGCCAGGGCATCGCCGAAGGAAAAGGGCAGCTCGATCGTGCCGATCCGCACCCCTTCACCCCAGACCACCGTGGCCACGGCCACCTGACCGACCAGACGCGGCAGGGGCGGCAGAGCGAAGAGATCGTCCGCCAGGCCGATCACGAAGAAGCAGAGCGAGCCGGCCAGGGTGGTCCAGATCGCCGTGTCCTTGCTGACGGGCAACTCGGCGAAGCCACCGAAGGCCCAGGTGAGCATGAGCCCGAGGCTGAAGCCAGCCACGATGCCGATGCCGCCGAGGCGCACCATCGGCGTGGTGTGCTGCTTGCGGGGATCAGGCTGATCGGTGAGCCCCCAGCGCAGACCCAGACGCCGCACCACCGGCACGATCAGAGCCGTGAGCACCGACGCGGCGAAGAAGGTGAGCAGGGCCGCCGCGTTGGGGCTGTAGGCGAGGGTCACAGCAACGGGGCCGGTGGGGGTGCCAGGAGCGGGCCTTCGCGGGCCACCTTATGGACTCAGAGCCTGCTCAGGCGTGCTGCAGCTGACGCTCGGAAGCGTAGAGGGGGAAGCGATCGCAGAGCGCGGCCACCCGGTCGCGGCAGCGCTGCTCGATGGCGCCATCCTCCGGACTGAGCAGACGATCAGCGATCACATCAGCCACCTCCCGGAAGGCCTCCTGATCGAAGCCTCGGGTGGTGCAGGCGGCGGTGCCGAGCCGCAGGCCACTGGTCACGAAGGGGGACTGGGGGTCGAAGGGCACGGTGTTCTTGTTGGCTGTGATGTGCACGTCACTGACCAGCAGATCGGCCACCTTGCCGGTCATGCCGATACTGCGCAGGTCCAGCAGGACCAGATGGTTGTCGGTGCCGCCGCTCACCACATCGATGCCACGTTCGAGGACGCGCTCCGCCAGGGCCTGGGCATTGGCGATCACCTGCTTGCTGTAGGCGGTGAACTCGGGCTGCAGCGCCTCACCGAAGGCCACCGCCTTGGCAGCGATCACATGCTCCAGCGGGCCGCCCTGGCTGCCGGGGAACACGGCCTTGTCGAACTGGCGGCCGAATTCGGCATCGCCCGTGAGGATCAGGCCGCCCCGCGGACCGCGCAGGGTCTTGTGGGTGGTGGTGGTGACCACATGGCAATGGGGCACCGGGCTGGGATGCACGCCGGCCGCCACCAGCCCGGCGATGTGGGCCATATCCGCCAGCAGCCAGGCACCCACCTCATCGGCGATGGCGCGGAAGGCGGCGAAGTCGATCGTGCGGGGGTAGGCGGAGTAGCCGCAGACGATCAGTTTCGGCCGGTGCTGCAGCGCCAGGGTGCGGATCGTGTCGTAGTTGAGCTGCTGGGTCTCGGGATCCACGCCGTAGTGCACCGCCTTGAACCATTTGCCACTCACATTCACCGGCGAGCCGTGGGTGAGGTGGCCGCCATGGCTCAGGTCCATACCCAGGATCGTGTCGCCGGGCTGGAGCAGGGCCAGGAAGACAGCGAAATTGGCCTGGGCGCCGCTGTGGGGCTGCACGTTGGCCCAGGCGGCACCGAACAGTTGCTTGGCCCGCTCGATCGCCAGCTCCTCGATCGCGTCGACGTGCTCGCAGCCGCCGTAGTAGCGCTTATGGGGCAGCCCCTCGGCGTACTTGTTGGTGAGCACCGAGCCCTGGGCCTCCATCACAGCGCGGGAGGCGAAGTTCTCCGAAGCGATCAGCTCCAGATGGGTCTGCTGGCGCTGGAGCTCCTTGCCGATCAGGGCCGCCACGGCCGGATCCCCGGCGACCAGGGGCTGGTTGAGCGCTGCCGAGGTGTCCGCCATGGGCCGGATGCGGGGGTTGCTCATCGTAATGAAACGGAGGGGTTCGTCTGCCGTCACAAACCTGCAGCGGCAGTCCTGGCGCGACAGACCCTCACCAAGCCAGGCGCGGAGGCCGGCCAAAAAAAAACCGCCCTTTTGGGACGGTGAAGAAGCGCGCCTGGAGAGATTCGAACTCCCGACCCTCTGATCCGTAGTCAGATGCTCTAATCCGCTGAGCTACAAGCGCGTGTGCAGGCATTTTGACCGCACGGGGGGCCCCTCCGTCAACCAACCGCCTTCAACCAACCGCCTTCAACCAACCGCCTCCAACCAACCGCCTCCAGCAGCCGCCCCCAACCTGGGCCCCGCCGCGGCGCCGGAGCGGAGTGCAAGGGCGCCCCCCCAGAATCGGGCCATCCCGTTCCGACCCGCCGCGGCGGAACCTCGCCCTCCCCCAGACCCATGCCGATCCGCTGGTACGGCCCCGCCGACCCGGGTGACCCCACCTACCGCCATTTCGAGCGGATCGTGAATCTCACCCTGCACGGCGCCGTGTTCGCGGCGGTGAACAGCGGCCTCTGGTTCCTGCAGGAGCTGCGCCATCCCTTCAGCCACCTCGACCTGGTGACCCTCACCTGGGGAGCCATGCTGCTGGTGCACGGCGGCGTGGTGATCGCCCTGCGCCCGCCCCGCCAGGATCCGGCCTGAGCGGACCCGGCTGCTGCTCCACCTGCTTCAGATCCCCCCACCGATTCCGGACACCGCCATGGGCATGGACGCCGCCACGATCCGACAGCTGACTGAGGCCCTGGCCGATCGGCTCTACCTGCAGGTGGCCGGCTGGCACCTCTATCTGGGCGATGCGGGCCTGGCCGAGACCCTGGCGATCGAATGCGTGGCCCGGCTGGAGCAGGGACCCGGCGTCTGTGCCCGTCAGGCCCTGGAGGCCGTGCAGGTACCGATCGGCGGCGGCAGCACCCGCCTGCCCCTGGCCCGCCTGATCCCCCCCGGCCAGCTGCGCGACCTGGAAGACGTGCTGCAGGAGTTTGGCTGATCCAGCCGAGGCCGATAGGGTTGCCGCTCCTGCGGACGGGACGTGCTGGTCATTGAGGTCACCAACGCCCGCGACGTGGTGCGGCAGCGCATCGGCCGCCTCGGAAGCCGCCTGATCGGCAAGGTGGTGGATGCCGAGGCCCAGGTGGAGAAGGTGCTGATCCAGGAACTGGAGAGCGCCTTCAAGGAATTCGGCATCGAGGCGCGCATCTTCTCGATCGACGGGCCCCAGATGGTGGGGCGCTCCCGCCTCGAGATCCCCCTGCACGTACGCGAGGAGCGGCAGGTGCGACTGCCGGATCCAGAATGAGGGCCAAGCGTTTACGCAAGAGGCGTTGTGCGGCAAGCGTGATCACACTGCTCGTGCGGTGATCAGCCCCAGGGATCCTTGGGACGTCCGGACCAACACCCTGCCAACAGCCCTACAAACAGGCCGCCTCTCCCAGCTGAAACCGCCCTCATGCACCACCGAAGCCGGGGAACTGGAGACCCCCTCAGAAACCGCCAGGCTCACGGGCCGGCTTGTCCCAGTACACATTGATCACGTAGCCAGGGCGCTTGAAGGAGGGACCTGCACCCTCACGGTTGGTGCGTTCATAGGTCTTGCCCTGCTCAGCGGCAGGAAAGGCAAAGGCATAATGATTGAAATCGTTGATGTAGACATTGCCCTGCATCTGAGACCAGATACAGCGTCCTTTGAGCATCTCGCCGTTGTCGCGAACCATCTCGCAATACGCCACTGTCGAGTCGGCCAAGGCCGGGGTGGTGCTGACGACGACGGCCAGCGCGGCGAGTGCGGAGCGGATCATGCGGTATGTGGGCCAGGAGCTTCAGTCAGTGTCACACGATCCGACTGGCCTGCAGCATCAGACCGATCGCGATCGCAAGGGTCGATTGCAGCATCGGCACCAGGATGATCGTCATCCGCTGCACCTGCCTGTGCTCGGGCACCGTGTGGAAGCGATAGCTGTCCAGTCCCAGAAGACCCATTCCACCCAGCGAGAGAAGAAGCACTGCGCGGAACAGCAGATCCGAAAGGCGGCGGCGCTCACGCTCGCAATGTGCGCAGGAGCGCCCAGGCCGAGAGGATCATCAACGCGGGCCAGATCAGCAGGAGATCGACCCTGATGTTCGCCTCCGGCGTTCTCAGTTGCACCAGCCATTCCCAGCCGGCATAAACCCCCCAGGCGATGGCCCCGATCCGCAGCGCGCCAGGATGGCGGGCAAGACCGGGCCAGCGGAACCGCAGGGCAAGATCAACCGCGATGAAGACCACGGCCACCAGCAGAATGGTCTGGGGCTTGCCGACGAACAGCGGCACGAGCAGATCCATGGCGTCGGGATCTTGAAGGCTGTTGCCGGAGCCGTGGCTGCCGACTGACAGCAGTAGCCATAGCAGACTAACAATTCGGTCCGTCAGAATGGCAATCGTGCCCGCGGCGCTCAACGCCTCCGGTCACAACATTGTGTCGCGCAACGCGCAGAAGCTCCGAATGAACCGCACAAACCATTGTGTCGCCTGCAGCGTCGCCGCCATAGCCGTTCTGCTTCCGCTTGCCTCCCATGCGATGGACCCGGCCTATGCGAAGAAGCTCGAACAATCAGGCTGCACCCAGGTCACAGAAATGCAGGGTTGCGACATCAACAAGACCAAGGCCGAAAACGCCAAAGCGGGCTTCGGAACGGCACCGGCTGCCACAGCATCGACCTACGCCGGTCGCTGGGTCGCCAAGAACAGCGGAACTGGACAGACTGTCGCCGCCATCCAAATCGACAACAAGAATCAGGTGGTTGTCAACGGCAAGCCTGTGGCCAGCAAGCTCACTGATGGGGCCCTGGTGTTCAAAACCGGCTTCATCACCTTCACGATTCAAGGCGATCCAAAGATCAGGAATGAGAGCCGTTGGCTTGATTCCGACGCCCAGACTTCCGGCCCGATTCGTCGCAAGTAATCCCTGACCAGAGTCAGGCGCGGAGCTGGCGTTTTTTTTTCAGCGAACGCTTAACGGCCCCCGCCGGGCAGGCGTGCCAGCAATTGCCGCTGCATCTGGCGCGCCTCCGGCACCCCGGCGGCACTGGCAGCGAGTCCATAGATCGCCAGCCCCAGGCCGGCGCTGAGGCTGGTCTGGAGGAGGCGCCCCAGCAGGCCCGCCGGCCAGGCCACCCACACCGACAGGGCCCAGGCCACCAGTGCAGCAGCCAGGGCCGCCAGCAGCAGCAGCAGGGTGTCGCGGCCCCAGAGGCGCAGCGGCATTGCCCCCAGCCGCGCCTGCAGGGCCAGCAACAGGCCGGCACAGGTGATCAGATTCACCGCCACTGTGGCAAGCACCAGGCCCGGCGCACCGAAGTTCAAGGCCGGCAGCTGCAGCCCCCAGGGGCTGGGCCCGCCCACCAGCAACCAGTCGAACGCCACATTCAGACCGATGCCAGCCATCGAGAAGCGGAACGGCGTGGTGCCGTCGCCCAGGGCATAGAACACCCGCACCAGCACATCGCGGGCCAGATAGGCCGGCATGCCCACGCCGTAGGCCATCAGGAGTCCACCCACCAGGGCGGCGGCGCCGGCATCGAAGGCGCCACGCTCGTAGATCAACGCCACGATCGGCCCGGCCAGGGCCACCATCAGCGCCCCCATCGGCAGCATGCTGGCGTTGGAGAGCATCAGCCCCTGGCGGATGCGGGCGATCAGCTCAGGCCGATCAGCGGGAGCGGTGAGCCGGGCGAACACCGGCAGCAGCGGCACCAGCAGGGCGTTGGAGAGCAGGCCTAGGGGCGTCTGCACCAGCAGGTTGGCGTACCCCAGACCCGCTGCAGCCCCCACGATCCCGGAGGCGAAGAACAGATCGGTGAACACATTGATCTGCAGCATTCCCGAGGAGAGCGTCGCCGGCCCCATCACCTGCAGCACCTCGCGGACGCCCGGATCGCGCCAGTCCCACACCAGGCGGAAATGGCCCAGGCCCTGGCGGGCCAGGGCAGGCAGCTGAATCAGCCACTGCAACACCGCCCCCAGCGTGGTGCTGCCCGCCAGCACGATGCCGCCGATCAGGGCCGTGGCCGGCAGGGTGATCGCCGCCCCCAGCTGCCACCAGAGCAGGCCGATGCCACCGATCACGGCCACGCTGGAGAGCAGCGGACTCACCGCCGGCAGCCAGAATTCATCGGCGGCGTTCAGGGCGCCGAAGCCAAGGCCGATCAGACCGGCGAACAGGGCCATCGGCGCCATCCAGCGCAGCTGCTGCACGGCGATGTCGTGGCGGGTGGCCTCCAGGCCCGGCCCGACGAGGTCGATCAAAGGATTGGCCGCGATCACCAGAATCAGGGTCACCCCCAGCAGTCCGACGCCCACCAGGGTGTTCATCGCCGCCAGCACGTGGGCGCCCTCCTGGCGGGGCCGACGCGCCAGCACGCTCACCATGGCGCTGTGAAAAGGCCCGTTGATGCCCCCCAGCAGGATCAGCAGGAAGCCGGGCAACACATAGGCGTAGTTGTAGGCGTCGTAGGCGGCCCCCACGCCGAAGGCTGCGGCGATGACCTGCTGCCTCACCAGCCCCGCCACTTTGCTCAGGCCTGTGGCCACGGCCACGATCAGGGCGATGCGGCGCAGGGATTTCGCCATCCGGTTCGATCCAGGGCCAGAACTGCGGGGGATTCTCCACCGCTGTCCTGTGCCGCCCCCCCTGACCGCGCCGGCGACGGGGCCGGCACAGAATCCCGGTAGTGGCGGCGCAACCCTTGGCTTCGAAGCAATCGGTGTCACAGGCCACGCCGCCTGGCCTGTCGCCCGCCTTGCCAACACGGGGCCTGGATCAACTGGTGCTGCCCTTCGAGGGCCTGCGGCAGGGGGTGCTGCTCAAGCGCTACAAGCGCTTCCTGGCGGACGTGCAGCTCGACGACGGCACCGTGGTCACGGCCCACTGCGCCAACACCGGCCCGATGACCGGCGTGATCCATCCCGGTGGCCGGGTGCGGCTGCGCTACGCCCCTTCCCCCAGCCGCAAGCTCGCCTGGACCTGGGAGCAGGCCGAGGTGCCGGGGGCCGAGGGGACGCCGCTCTGGGTGGGCATCAACACGGCCCTGCCCAACCGCCTGGTGCGGGCCACGATCGAAGCGGGCCTGCTGGAGCCCTGGCTGGGGCCGATCGCATCGGTACGGGCCGAGGTTCCCTATGGCCAGGGGCGGCGCAGCCGCATCGACCTGCTGCTCACCCCGACCGAGGGCAGCGCCGATCCCCGCCCGATCTACCTGGAAGTGAAGAACACCACCTGGACCCGCGGCGATCTGGCCCTCTTCCCCGACACCGTGACCGAGCGGGGTCAGAAGCACCTCGAGGAACTGATCGGGGTGCTGCCCGAGGCGCGGGCCGTGCTGCTGCCCTGCCTGAGCCGCTCCGACGTGCGTCGCTTCGCGCCGGGTGATTCAGCCGATCCCCGCTACGGCGAGCTGTTCCGCCAGGCCCTGGCGGCGGGAGTGGAGGTGCTGCCCTGCATCTACGACGTGCAGGCCGATGGGGTGCGCTGGCGCGGCCTGGCCAAGGTGCAGCCCAGCAGTGAAGACGGGGAGTAACGCCCCGCTGCCGGGCCCACCGCGCCGCGGCACCCCCCATAGAGTTGCCCAACCCGTGCCAGGCCGCTGTGGATACCCGCGCCTTCAAACGCTCGCTACATCACTCGGAGCGTTACAACCGCCGCGGCTTCGGCCTCGGCGAGGAGGTGGCCGGCAGCCTGCAGACGGCTTACCAGAGCGATCTGATCGCCACCCTGCGCGAGAACGGCCACACCCTGCAACGCGGCCGCCTGACGGTGCGGCTGGCCGAAGCCTTCGGCTTCTGCTGGGGGGTGGAGCGGGCCGTGGCCATGGCCTACGAGACCCGGCGCCATTACCCAAGCGAACGGATCTGGATC
This sequence comes from Synechococcus sp. CBW1002, assembly GCF_015840915.1. Taxonomy (NCBI): domain Bacteria; kingdom Bacillati; phylum Cyanobacteriota; class Cyanophyceae; order Synechococcales; family Synechococcaceae; genus Synechococcus; species Synechococcus sp. CBW1002. The sequence continues at coordinate 1,606,117 of NZ_CP060398.1, read as the reverse complement.
ACCAACGAGATCATCCACAACCCCTCGGTGAACGATCACCTGCGGCAGATGAACGTGCTGTTCATCCCGGTCGAGGGTGGCGTCAAGGACTTCTCCGACGTGGCCCGTGGCGACGTGGTGATCCTGCCCGCCTTCGGCGCCACCGTGCAGGAGATGCAGCTGCTCAACGAGCGCGGCTGCCACATCGTGGACACCACCTGTCCCTGGGTCTCGAAGGTGTGGAACACGGTGGA